>CAYOWC010000005.1:18012-57913 GCA_964407525.1 uncultured Desulfobacteraceae bacterium
TTTCCCCCACGGCCTTAGAGGCAGAAAACCCATAATCACAATTACTTTAGTATCCAAAAGATGCAATTAGCGGTTAGCCGTTGGCTATTAGCCGCACAATATCAATTACTTACTGTGCAATAGATGAACATCAAAAAATAAGACTTCCAAAAGAAGTAAAAGCCATTTAACTGCTTGGTATCTTTAAGCTAACCGCTAATAGCTAAAAGCTAATTGCAGCTTTTAAGTAGTATCCTTGACATTTTGTCTCCTTTTGGCAAGAATGAATAACCATCGCGTTTTAGACAGGGTCCCAGGTAAATGGCGGGTTTGAAATCAAACCATTTAGATTACAGCTGGAGAAAAAAGATGAGCAGGGTATGGATGACAGTGGGATTTCTGGGGCTTCTCCTGGTTGCGTGCGCTACGAGTGGAGGTGTGGACAATCCCGAGGTTTTGAAAACTTCTCAAGACGGCCGCTTTATTGCCTATAATAACGCAACGGTAAAAGATACCTCAACCGGTCTTTTGTGGGCATCCGGAGATAATGATACCCCTGTAACCTGGGAAGAGGCGATGACGTTTTGCCGCGATTATCGGGGCGGCGGTCATGACGACTGGCGTATGCCGACGCAGGAAGAGCTGACGGCATTGTACCATCCCAAAATTACGAACACGCGAACGCCCACCGGAGGTTGCAAGGGTGGTTACCACATCACCGACCTGATCCATATTACCTGCTGTTGTATCTGGTATTGGAATGGTGTCGATGAAGTTGGTGGGTTTTTTCATTTTGATACGGGGCCCGGCGGCTGGCGGGACCAGTCCCTGTCCCTGCATCCCAGGGCATTGCCTGTGCGGGATCCGAATTGATGAGACGTCGCTCTTATGGGGAACAAAAAAAATAAAGCACCGGCGCCATGTACCTTCGAATGCAGTCGACCTTCCGACGGCACTCTGCTTTTGACGTTCGCCGGGATGTGGACAACCGGAAATAAAAGGCCTCCATTTTCAGATATAGCTACGGCGATATCTTCCGACTCCGGCATTGGCCGAGTTGTCTTTGAAACCAGTGGTCTCACCGATTGGGACAGTATCTTCCTGGCATTCATGAACAAAATAATTACCCTTGGGACAAAATCCGGCCTTGAAATAGACCGGGAAGGACTGCCTAAAGGAGTAAAAAGACTCCTGAACCTCATGGAAGCCGTTCCTGAAAAAAAGGGGGTTCGGAAAGAAAAAAGGAAGGAATTTTTTCTTTCAAAGATTGGTGCGGAAGCCCTGGATTTTTTCCGATCCTCGGGAGAAATTCTGGTCTTTATCGGGGAAGTATTCGTTTCTTTCTTGAGGTTTCTAAGGGGAAAGGCGCGGTTTCGCGGTTCCGATTTAGCCATGATCATGCAGGAGTGTGGTATCCAGGCCCTTCCCATTGTTTCTTTGATCTGCCTGTTGGTTGGCCTTATTTTAGGTTTCGTGGCTGCTGTACAATTGGTCATGTTCGGCGCCCAGATTTACGTGGCGAGTCTTGTGGGGATTTCTATGGTTCGTGTCATGGGCGCCATCATGGCCGGGATCATCATGGCCGGCCGGACAGGCGCTGCCTTTGCCGCCCAACTGGGTACCATGCAGGTGAATGAAGAAATCGATGCCTTCAAGACCATGGGCATATCCCCCATGGATTTTTTAGTGCTGCCTCGCATACTGGGGCTTTCTTTAATGATGCCTCTGCTGGTATTATATGCGGACCTGATGGGGATTTTGGGAGGGATGATTGTGGGGGTGGGTATGCTGGATCTGAATGTGATGGAATACTACCTGCAGACCAAGGCTTCTCTCAGCCTTTTCGATCTTTTTATTGGAGTTTTTCAAGGGATGGTGTTTGGAGTCCTGGTTGCCGTAGCCGGATGCCTCAGGGGAATGCAGTGTGGTCGAAGCGCCTCCGCTGTGGGGGATGCGGCCACATCGGCGGTGGTTACCGGGATCGTCAGCATCATCGTTGCGACCGCCATCATCACGGTAATTTGTAACGCATTGGGAATATAGCAAGCATCGGAGACAGGGTGACTATGGACAGACAGGCAAGTAAAATGCTTATCGGCAGCTTCGTGGTGGGGGCGGTAGTCCTGGCTGTAGCGGGTGTTCTCATGTTCGGCGGCGGCCGATTCATGAAAAAAACGCAAACGTTTGTTCTTTTTTTCCAGGGTTCCGTCAAAGGTCTGAACGAGGGTGCCTCCGTCCTTTTTCGTGGAGTGAAAATCGGTTCCGTGAAAAGTATTTCACTGGAAGCGGATACCAAGGATATGATCATTTATATCCCGGTTATCATAAATATTGAGATAGACCGGATCCACGTAATCCGTGGGAGTGGTCAAATCGATCCCAAACGGAATCTTGCGGTGCTCTTTGAAAAAGGGCTGCGGGCCCAGTTGATCATGAGCAGTCTGCTCACCGGTCAATTGCTCATAGAGTTGGAGTTTCATCCGGACGCTCCCTTGAAATTTGTAGGCCTGGAAAAGAGGTATCCGGAGATCCCTACCCTTCCTTCCACGTTTGAAATGATTTTCGATAAGTTTAAGGATCTCGATTTAGGCAGTATTGTTGGAAAATTCCTGTCCGCGGTGGACGCGTTGGAAAAAGTCATGGCTTCCCCTGATATACCGGAAATTCTGAATGCCCTGAAAACGACGGTAGCGGATGCGGACAAGCTTGTCAGAAAGTTGGACAGTCGGGTGGACCCCATGTTCAACGGGATTGATGACGCTGTCAAAGAATACGGCGACCTTGCCCGCCATGTGGATCAAAAGGTTGAGCCGCTGGCAACCAATATGAATGCCACGCTAAAAGGTGCGCAAAAGCTGGTCATGAAAGCGGATGGTACTTTAGAAAACCTGGGTGTTACTCTCGCGGAAAGCCTGAAAGGGGCAAAGTTGGCCATGAAGCAGGGAGAGGAAGCACTTATCGCCATAAAGGGGACAGTTGCAAAAGATTCTCCTGTTATGTATCAGTTAGACAATACCCTCAAAGAAATTTCCGGCATGGCCCGTGCGTTCAGGTCCCTGGCCAATTTCCTGGAACGTCATCCGGAGACCCTGCTCCGTGGAAAAGGAAGCCCACAAAGGAGATAAAGTCCATGTACGCAAGAACTGTAAAATACCTGGCGACCGCACTTGCTTTTCTGTTTCTGGCGCTGACAGGGTGTGGAACCAGTACCCCGTCGAAATTCTACATGTTGAATGCCGTTACGAACCCTGTTAAAAAATCCTCTCAGACTGAACCTGAGAGACAGGTTTATATCGGTGTGGGGCCGGTAGAATTTCCGGCCTACCTGGATCGGCAGCAGATTGTTACCAGGGTTGATGAAAACCAGGTGAATCTGGCCATGTTTCATGAATGGGCGGAACCTCTCAAAGACAATTTTATTCGTGTCTTTGTGGAAAATCTCTCCGCTCTGGACACCAGGGGGTTGTTTGTGGTCTATCCCATGAGAGGTCCTGCCTCTGTTGATATTCAATTGGAAATGGAGGTTGTTCGATTGGATGGCAAGCTTGGAGGAGATGTTTTGCTTGTAGCCCGATGGGCTTTTTTTAAAAAGAACAGCAGTGAAATGCCCTTTACAGGAAAGGCAGAGATCAGGGAGCCGACGGGATCTCCGGATTATAGATCATTGGTTGCCGCCCAAAGCAAGGCTGTGGAAACTTTGAGTCGGGAAATTGCTGCGCATATAAGCCGGTTTTTAAAAAACTAAGGCAGGTATGAACGATAAAGACGCTCCCATCATAGCGAAAAATCTTGAAATTGCCTATGGCGACTTTGTGATTCAGGGCGATTTGAACTTTTCCGTTGGAAGCGGTGAGATCTTCGTTATCATGGGGGGAAGCGGCTGTGGCAAAACCACGGTTATGCGCTGTCTCACTGGTTTAAAAGAACCGTCAAAGGGGCAGGTATTCCTGGAGGGCGTCAGTTTCTGGGAGGCGGGGCAGAAGGAAAGGGATATGTTGTCCCGGGACTTGGGGATCGTATACCAGAGCGGCGCCTTGTGGAGTTCCATGACGCTTGCTGAAAACATCAGCCTTCCTCTTGGTGAGTACACCGACCTGAACCCAAAAGAGATCAGGGAGATAGCCTCCCTGAAGCTTGCGCTTGTGGGTCTTGCAGGATTCGAGGATTATTTTCCTTCGGAAATCAGCGGAGGAATGAGGAAACGTGCAGGGGTGGCTCGGGCGCTGGCGCTGGATCCGGGCCTGTTGTTTTTTGACGAGCCGTCAGCAGGCCTCGATCCCATTACGTCTGCCCTGCTGGACGATCTGATTATCGAGTTGCGAGACAGCCTGGGCACAACTATGGTCCTGGTTACCCACGAGCTGCCCAGCATCTTTTCGGTTGCGGACAATTCAGTGTTCCTGGATGCAAAGACCCACACTATGATTGCCGGCGGGAACCCTAAAAAACTTGCAAAAGAATCAAACAACCCATTGGTACGGGCATTTCTGAGCCGCAGTGGAAAAGGTTTGGAGACCTGATTGGGTTTTTGTTTCTCTTAATTTGAATTGACGACCAGTCTAAAATCGCGTACGTTCTCAAATTATCGGTTTTTCTTGTAAAGAAATCCCATAACTTTTTGCTTTATTCGGGAAGATGATCTCATGAAGAATATCACCCTATGTTGGCTGTGTCTTTTGTTGCTGTTGTTTGCCGGTTGCATCCAAGAAGAAGAGACGCAACAGGAACTGCCGCCCCAGAAAGTGACCGTTTATCAGACGGTAGCCAGTGATGTGCCTATTTTTCAGGAATTTGTGGGGCAGGTATACGGTTTCAAGGATATTGCCATTGCCGCCAGGGTAGAAGGCTTCCTGGAGGGCATTCACTTCGAGGAAGGGACCCAGGTCACGAAGGGGTCTTTGCTCTATACGCTGGAAAGCCAGCAATTTGAAGCGGATGTTGCGGCCAAGATGAGCGGTGTTGCGGCTGCAAAAACGTTCACGACGGAAGCGAAAACCTATTTGGACCGAATAAAACCCCTGGCAGCGGAAAAAGCGGTCAGCCAGAGCGACCTGGATTCCGCCCAGGCTCAGTATGATGTGGGACTCTCCCAGATAAAAGCGGCGGAAGCCAATCTTCGGGCCGCAAAGATTCAATTGGGCTACACGAAAATTTACTCCCCCATATCGGGGATTATAGGAAGAACAAAGGCAAAAGTGGGAGATTTTGTGGGACGGAGCCCCAACCCCATTATTTTGAATACGGTCTCACGCATTGACACGGTCTTGGTTCAGTTTTTTATCACGGAAACGCAGTATCTCATACTAATGCGACGCTACGGAAAGAGAATCGACGAACCCGACGATAAAATAGAGAAGGCCAATCTTGAACTGATCCTTTCGGACGGTTCCGTTTACAAGCACAAGGGCAGTGGGGATTTTGTGAATCGGGAGGTCGATCCCACTACCGGCGCCATGCTGGTTCAGGCATCGTTTCCCAACCCTGATGAACTGCTGCGCCCCGGCCAGTTTGCCAGGCTGGTGGGGGAGGTTGAGGTGGTAAAAGATGGCATCCTGATTCCCCAGCGATGCGTGATAGAAATGCAGGGGACTTTCAGCGTCTATGTGGTGGGGCAGGAAAACAAGATTCAGGCAAAAGAGATCAAGGCAGGCCCGAAGATCGGGGAATTCTGGTTGATTAAGGAAGGTCTGAAACCAGGAGAGAAGGTGGTATACGAAGGACTGCAGAAGGTGCAGGACGGGATGGTTGTAGAACCCGCCGTGAAAGGAATTCCATTGCCGGAGATGAAGAAGAGCTGATGTCGAATACTTCAGAAAAAGGGAATTTTTTCGTAAGGCGCCCCATTGTGGCCATGGTTATCGCTATTGTTACAGTGATCGTAGGGGTCGTTTTTCTCGCTGCTCTTCCCATAGAACAATATCCCAATATCACCCCACCCATTGTTGAAGTGCGTGCTACCTATACCGGTGCCGATTCCATCAGTGTGGAACAGTCCGTGGCAACGCCCCTGGAGCAGCAGATCAACGGTGTGGACAATATGATTTATATGAAGTCCATCAACGCCAACGATGGGACCATGACGATCCAGACATCCTTCGATATCGGAACGGACCCGGATATGAATACCGTGTTCACCCAGAACCGGGTGGCAGCCGCCACGGCCAAGCTTCCGGAAGAAGTGAAGCGCTTCGGGGTGACTACGGAGAAATCTCTTCCCAATATCCTGATGCTGATTGCCGTTACGTCAACAGATGGACGGTATAATCAGAATTTTCTCGGCAATTACGCACTCATCAATATCAAGGACATCCTGGCGCGGATCAAGGGGATCGGGCGTGTCAACGTGATCGGAGCCAGCGATTATTCCATGCGTATCTGGATTAAACCCGACCGATTGTCGCAATTGGGTATTACTGTGCCCGAGATCACGGAGGCCCTTCGTGCCCAGAGCGTCATTGTGCCCGGAGGAAAATTCGGTGCGGAGCCGGCGCCGCCGGGAACCGAATTCACCTATACGGTCCGTTTGCCCGAGCGCCTGCAGTCGGAAAAAGAATTTGGCGAAGTGGTTATCCGAACGACGGATGATGGGGCCCAGGTAAAGATTAAACATGTGGCCCGCGTGGAACTTGGAGTGGAGACATACGATGCCTTTACCAGGCTTGACGGCAGCGCATGCGCCATGATCGGCGTGTACCAGGCTCCGGGCTCCAATGCGGTGGAATTAGCAGCAGCGGTAAGGAAATCTATGGAAGAGCTTTCCGGTTCATTTCCGGAGAGTCTTCGCTACGATATTTCCCTGGATACCACGCTGGCTATTTCGGCCGGTATTGATGAAATCATCGAAACCCTGTTTATCGCCCTTGCCCTGGTGATCCTGGTGGTTTTCATCTTTATTCAGGACTGGCGGGCGGCCCTGATCCCCACCATCGCCATACCCGTGTCTCTTGTGGGCGCCTTCATGGTGTTTCCCTTGATCGGTTTTACCATCAACGTGCTGTCGCTTCTGGGACTGGTTCTTGCTATCGGAATTGTGGTGGATGATGCCATTGTGGTGGTGGAAGCGGTCCAGGTCAATATTGAAAACGGCATGGATCCCAAAACAGCCACCATGAAAGCGATGGAGGAGGTGACGGCGCCCGTCATAGCAACTACGCTTGTGCTTGTGGCGGTGTTTATCCCGGTGGCTGTCATGGGAGGCATTACTGGAAGCCTGTATCAGCAGTTTGCTATCACGGTTGCCGTTTCGGTCCTTTTTTCATCAGTGAATGCATTAACCCTGAGTCCTGCTCTCTGCGCTCTGCTGCTGAGGAAACGAAAACCGATGCGTGGTCCCCTTGGGGCGTTCTTCAGATTGTTCAACAAGGTCTTTGACAAATCCACGGATGCCTATGTGGGCTTTACAAAGGTGGTTGCAAGAAGGATATCCATCGGTGTGGTGTTTATGCTGATTCTCACCGTAGCTATGGGTTTTTTAGGGAAATTGGTTCCCGGTGGGTTTATGCCTGAAGAAGATATGGGATACCTTATGGTCAACATTCAGTTACCCGATGCGGCTTCTCTGCAACGAAGTGACGCGCTTTCCAAAAAAGTGGAAGCAATCATCAAGAAGTATCCTGAAGTGGAATTCATCACCGCGGCTGCGGGGTTCAGCCTTCTTTCAAACAGTATGTCTTCTAATTCGGGATTTATTTTTGTCTCCCTCAAGGATTGGGGTCTTCGAAAAAACACCGCCAACCAATTGGTGGATATGTTAAATATAGACTTTTTTCTCAACGTCAATGAGGCCCAGGTATTTGCATTCGGTCCCCCCGCCATTCCCGGCCTTGGGAGTGGTTCAGGATTTACACTGATGCTACAGGATAAAGGCGGAAATACCCCGGCGTTTCTGGCGGAACAGGCCGGAAAATTTATTCAGGCGGCCAAGAAGCGACCTGAAATTGCATCTGTTTTCACCACCTTTCGTGCCAGCGTGCCCCAGCGGTACCTGGAAATCAACAAGGACAAGGCCCTGAAAGCGGGCGTTTCCCTGAACGATATGTATACCACCTTAGGCGCTTTTTTAGGGGGTGCCTATGTGAATGATTTCAACCGGTTCGGGAGACTGTATAAGGTGTTTATCCAGGCCGAACCCCAGTATCGGCTCAAGGAAAGCCAGATCAATTTTTTCTACGTGAATAACAGCAATGGGGATAGCGTCCCCCTGTCGACTTTTGTGACCGTCAAAGATATTGTGGGGCCCGATTTCACCAATCGCTTCAATCTATACAGGTCCGTAGAGATCACCGGCAGCCCGGCCGCCGGATATACGTCGACCCAGGCCATGGCGGCCCTCGAGGAAACGGCGGCTGAAGTATTGGACGAGGGCATGGGGTACGCGTGGAGCAATATGAGTTTCCAGGAGAAGAAATCCGCCGGGACGGGATCGATCGTTTTCGTCTTTTCACTTCTGTTTGTCTTTTTGATTCTCGCCGCACAGTATGAAAGCTGGTCGTTGCCTTTCAGTATCCTGTTGGGAACACCCTTTGCCATCTTCGGTGCATTCCTGGCTCTCTATGTGGCGCGAATGTTCAGCGCGAGTTTTGAACTCAATATTTTTGCTCAGATTGCCCTGGTGATGCTGATTGCCATGGCGGCCAAAAACGCTATTCTCATTGTGGAATTTGCCAAACTGGAATTTGATAAAGGCCTTAGCCTTTTTGATGCGGCGATAAAGGCTGCAAAGTTGCGATTCAGACCCATATTGATGACGGCCTTTTCATTTATTCTGGGAGTCTTGCCTCTGGTAGTCGCTACGGGGGCCGGTGCCGAAGCAAGAGTGGTCATGGGGATGGCCCTGCTGGGAGGAATGACCCTGGCTACCCTGTTAGGTGTGTTCTTCTATCCCATGTTGTTTGTCCTGGTTGGCAAAATCGGCCGATATGAAAAAAAGCGTGACCTTCAAAAGGAGCCGAGTTGAGAAAACCATGAACCGGTATTCTTTAAAAAATTGCTTGAAGGCCGTTGCTGTGTTGGTCTTCATTCTTGTTTCGGGTTGTACGGTTGGCCCGGATTTCAAGAAGCCGGTGGTTGAAACACCTGAAAACTACCGGTCCGACAATATGCCGGTGGAACCGGAGGTGAACCTGGAATGGTGGAAACTGTTCAATGATCCGGTTCTCTATGCGTTTGTGACAATGGCCCTTGAAAACAACAGGGACCTGCAAGTTGCCGCCGGTCGTGTGGAAGAGGCACGCGCTTCAGTGGGCTTCACGCGTGCGGACCAGTTTCCCCATCTCAATATTCAAGGAGGGGCCGGAACAGGAAATTTCGGGGGTGGCTCGAGATCGGATGACAGGAACAGCAGCTATTATATCTCTCCCATGGTGAATTGGGAAATTGACTTCTGGGGAAAATTCAGCAGGGCCACGGAAGCCGCAAGGGCCCAGTTCATGGCTTCCGAATACGCCCTCAGGACCGTCCAGATCAGTTTGATATCGGAGGTGGTCGGGGTCTATTACCTGCTGCTGGATTACCACCTGCGGCTCCAGATTTCCAAGTCGACCCTGAAGTCAAGGGAAAACAGTCTGGACATTATTCAAAAGAGGTTCGATCGGGGAATTATTCCCGAACTGGATGTAAACCAGGCGCAGATCCAGAAAGAGATCGCCGCTTCCGCTATCCCGTTGTATGAACGCTCCGCTGCCAGAACGGAAAACGCGATGAGTATCCTTCTCGGTAAACTTCCCGGATCCATAAAGATTGGAAAAGGCCTTACAAGCCAGACCGTACCTCCCGTTATTCCGGTAGATCTGCCTTCCAACCTCCTGGAGCGAAGGCCTGATGTCAACCAGGCCATGAACATCCTCAAAGCGCAAACGGCAAATATTGGCGTAGCGGAAGCCTATAGGCTCCCCTCCATTACCCTGACGGGCCTTTTCGGTCTTGCCAGTACCCAGTTGTCCTCCCTCACGTCGTCGGGAGGCATATGGTCTGTCCAGGGTGGCCTTTTCGGGCCGATTTTCGAGTTCTATAAAAACATCAGGCGTGTGGAGATTGAAGAGGCAAAGACCAAACAGGCCTTGGCCTTTTACGAGAACACCGCTCTGATCGCATTCAGAGAAGTGGAAGATGCCCTGGTGGACATCAGTACCTACAAAAATCAGATCGTTTCCGTAGGCAATAAGGTGAAGGCCGCAAAAAATGCGAACAGGCTGTCAAAATTGCGGTATGACAAAGGCGTCAGTAGCTATCTTGAAGTCCTGGAAACGGAGCGGGCCCTTTTTTCCGCTGAGCTGGAGCTTTCGGAGTTGAGACAGCAGTACCTGAACAGTTATGTGGGCTTGTACAAGGCCCTGGGCGGCGGATGGATTACCAAAGAAGAAAAGGAAAAGGCCGAGACTGTTTCCAAAATGGACTCACGGAAAGAGCGATCGGATTTGAAAAAGCTCTGGATGCCTTGAGTATTTCACGAATGGATGCACGGTTGAAAATGCTGGGCTGGATGCTGTTTCTATTTTCTTTTGTCCTTTTTTCAGGGCCTTTTCATCTGTCTGCAACCGCTGAAGAACCGGAAACCATTACCTGGCTGATTCTTGATCTGCCGCCCCTTTTTATTACAACAGGTCCCGATGCGGGAGACGGGATTGCAGATCAGATTCAGAAAATGATCATCAAGGGGTTGAAGGGGCGCCGTTCCGAGACCCGGGTTGCCAACGCATCGCGTATCGCGAAGGAACTCAACCAGGACAGGAAGGTGTGCTTCGCCGGTGAATTCTACGGAAATCCGGCTTTTCTCACCTCCATACCCACCATTGCTCTTCCTTCCCACAACCTGATTGTTCTTAAGGAGAATGCCCATCTTTTCGGAAGCGGCAAAAAGGTTTCTTTAGAGAACCTTTTGCAGAACCAGGACTTGATCTTTGGCACGGCCGAAAACCGCCTGTACGGTCCTGAGCTGGACACTGTTCTAAGGCAATATTCCGGGTCGAAGAACGTGTACGCCAGGAGCGGAAAAGATACGCTGGAGGGGTTGTTAGGGATGTTAGATAAAAAAAGGGTCCATTATATTATTGAATACCCTGTCTCTATTCGGTATGCCGCGGAAAAAGCCGGGATATGGGATCGGCTGGCCATTATTCCCATTCAGGAAAATTCCAAGGCCCTTCCCATAAGAGGAGCCGTACGCTGTCCCGATACGCTGTGGGGACGCCGTTTGATTAGAGAGATCAACGACGTTCTCAGGACGATTCGTCCGACACCTGAATACCGCAGGATCATGAAAGACTGGATTGTGACGCCTGGAAATGCAGAAGACTATTGGAAAATCCATGAAAATCATGTCCTGAAGATTACGGAGTAAAGGGCTGCTGTTTACATAGGAACCATTTGAACAAACCAAGAAACGATGAGTCGCGATCTTTCAAGTTGATCACCCTTGGCTGCAAGGTGAACCAATACGAATCCGCCTGTTTTAATGAGGCCTTTTCCGAAGCGGGCCTGAGGCAGGGTAAGGGTGATGATACCTGCGACCTGATTGTGGTCAATACATGTATCGTTACCCTCAGGGCGGCGCACCAGTCCCGGCAGGCTATTCGAAAAGCCATAAGGGAAAATCCCGGGGCATATGTTGCCGCCATCGGTTGTTATGCCCAAGCCTATCCTGAAGAAATTCAGGCGATAGACGGGGTGAATCTTGTGGTGGACAACCGGTCAAAGTTAGAAGTCATTGATACGGTCTTGAATGCCGGAAATTCGAAAGAACAGGTTTCAGCCCTCAGGGCGTTTGAGGAAAATACTCCTTTTGATTTTCTCCAAATCAACCGGTTCCCGGGAAGGGCCAGGGCTTACCTCAAAATACAGGACGGGTGCCGGTCTTTTTGCAGTTACTGTATTGTTCCCATGACCCGGGGACCTTATCGAAGTCTTTCCCCTGAAAATGTCCTTTCCGCCCTTCACGCTTTTTCGGAAAATGGCCACAAAGAGGTGGTTCTCACTGGAATCCATCTCGGAAAATACGGGTTGGATTTACCGGGGGAGCAAAATCTCGTTGCCCTGCTCCGCGCCATCGGGAAGGAAGGATTCCCGTTGCGGATACGACTCAGCTCTTTGGAACCCAACGAAATCGAGATGGAGCTGATGGAAATGGTTGCGTCCCGGGATTGGCTCTGCCGGCATTTTCACATCCCGCTTCAAAGTGGCGATGATGGGGTGCTGAAGCGAATGAACCGGACCTATCCTTCGGCGGTTTTTAAAAAAGTAGTCGAAACCCTTTATGAATTGATTCCAGATGTGGGCATCGGCGTTGATGTCATGACAGGGTTTCCCGGGGAAGATCCGGTTGCTCATAGGAACAGCTATTCTTTGATCCAAGACCTGCCGGTGTCCTATCTGCATGTATTCCCTTTCTCCCCAAGGCCGGGGACGAGAGCCTGGGATTTCGAAGGGAGAATCGACCCGGCAACCCTTAAAGAAAGGGCGGCGGAGCTGCGGGTGCTAAGCCTGGAAAAAAAGCGCCGTTTCTATCGTGATTGTCTCAAAAAGCGGTACCCTGTACTGATTGAAGGGGTTGATTCAAGCCGGGAAGGCTTTATGAAAGGGACAAGCGACAATTATCTGCCCGTTTTTTTCCCGGGAAATATGGCTTTGAAAGGTGAAATCGTCCAGGTCCGCATGGAGCGTGTGGAGGAAAATGTTGTGGTGGGGTCGATTGCAAGCTTGAAATTTGAAATTTGAAATTGGAGGCACGCGATTATTTAGGTGGGCGCCAGGTATCAAATTTCAAGTTTCCTGACTTCGTACGAGAAAAATCTCTTTGGAGATCAAACATCATGATCTCGAAAAACATTATCTTGAAACTACACTACATCTCACCTAACGGCCTTTGAAACGTGTAGTCTGCAGGGTCAGATACCAGTTTCTGGTAGGCTTCGTCCTGGTTTCCCCCCGGGATCGAGAAGGGGAGAGAAATGACATAGGTAATGCTGCCCAGAGCTGTTGCTATGATTCCCATAGGTCGTAAGATCACAAGGTCAAAGGCCATCTGCCCCCCCTTATCTCCCATGGATTCATAATGTTCTTCCGCCAGGGCTAAGGGTGCCAGGTGGGAAAAAATCAGGAACGAAACGGACAAAATAACCATAGGCAGCAGTCTTTTTTTCATGGTATTCTCCTTTGTTAACGGTAAACTTCCTATATGTTATCCAGTCGTGATGTTAAATTCAAGAAATTTCTACGCTTCCTTCCCATGAACACCATTTAGAGAAGCGATTACTTCTGTTCGACATTTTGGTTATTCTCGCTTGAGAAATCTCTGTGGATTGGAATAAGGGTTCCTGAAAGAAATTGGTTTACCTTTTAAACGCCCCATCGATGTGATAAAATGTCTTTAATTAACCACTTAAAAGATGCAATTAGCGGTTAGCTATTAGCCGCACAAAATCAGTGACTTACGGTGCAATAGGTTTATGTCAAAAAGTGAGAGCCTCAACATGGAAAAAAGTCATTCAAATGCTTGATAATTTTAAGCTAACGGCTATGTAAAAGCTAATTGCAGCTTTTAGGAACCATTCAACTATTCTTGGATGAGGGGGCAAGATGCGAATTATTTTTTTTGCCGGCAAGGGCGGAGTCGGCAAGACCAGCGTGGCTGCGGCAACCGGGATCAGGGCGGCAGAGCAGGGATTCAAGACCGTGATTATGTCCTTGGACATGGCCCACAGTCTTTCAGATATTTTTGATCTGAAAAAAAACCTGGTAGATCAAAGCCGGGGGCAAACGGTCAAAATTAGAGAGAACCTGTGGATTCAAGAACTGGACATCCAGGAGGAGATTGAAAAAAATTGGGGAGATATCCACCAATACCTTTCCACCCTCTTGAACACCACGGGTCTGGATGAAATTTTGGCTGAAGAACTGGCCATCCTGCCTGGTATGGAGGAAGTCAGCCTGCTTCTCTACATCAATCAGTATGTTCGAGAGAAGGAATTCGATGTGGTTCTCCTGGATTGCGCCCCTACCGGCGAATCTCTCCGGTTTATCAGCATCCCAACCACGCTGGAATGGTATATCAAGAAGATATTCAAAATGGAGAGGGCCATAGCCAGGGTTGCGCGCCCGATAGTGAAGCGTTTGTATGACATCCCCCTTCCCGGGGAAGATTATTTCCAGGGGGTTGAGAAACTTTTCAATCGGCTCAAGGGCGTGGATAAAATTCTGATTGACCCGGAAACGACTACAGTCCGCCTGGTTGCAAACCCGGAAAAAATTGTTTTAAAAGAAACGCAGCGGGCGTACATGTATTTTTCTTTGTACCGAATGAGCGTAGATGCGATCATTATGAACCGGGTTATCCCCGATACCGTCAAGGAGCCCTATTTTGAAAACTGGCGAAAAAGCCAGGAGGAATATCTCAAAGAGGCCGCAGCTTATTTCAATCCGGTTCCTATTTTTCCAGTACATCTGTTCCAAGGCGAAGTTCTGGGGCAGGACAGCCTCGCGGATCTGGCCAATAAAATCTACGGGGACAGAAATCCGCTGGATCGCTTTTTTGATGGAGAGCCCTACACTTTCAAGAAGTCCGACGGGAAATACCTTTTGAAGTTGAAGCTTCCTTTCATTGACAAGCAGGATGTGGACCTGAATAAGATTGGCGACGAATTGGTTGTTCGCGTGGGGAGCTTTAAAAAGCATATTCTTCTTCCACGTCAGGTGGCTGCTTTTGATGTGGCGAGCGCAAAGTTGGATGGGGAGTATTTGCAGATTCATTTTGAGACGTAGGGGGGCAAAGATGGGAAAAGAAAGTGATGAAAATAAGACAGCTTCCTGCCCGGTTGGGGAATTATTCCAGGAGCTGGAAAAGATGTGTGGAAAGAAGCCCGAGTTCATGCAACACCTGCGGCAATCCCGCCTGGAGTTTCTGAAAGCGGCAAAATGCCTGCTTGATGCAAAAATCGAGAGCCTCGAAAAGAAGAGCGATCCGGCAAGCAGAAAGAAGGCCGTGAAAATAAAGGTGGAATAGATGTTCCATCTTATCGCGAAGCAAGGGCCGAATACCCCGCCGCTTGCGGCATCGAGTCATCCCGGACACCGATCCGGGGTCCAGAAAAATTTGGTACCGGAGTCTCTCAGGCTCGCTTACCTGGATTCCGGCCTTCGCCGGAATGACGACCGATACCCGTGGCTTGTCACGGGGTGGTTCATTGTATCCTGTCAATCCTCTAAAAATATTGAGGTTTTTATGTTTGAAAAAGAATTTGAAATTGCCTGCATGGCAGCAAGGGATGCGGGATCTGTATTGAAAGAGCATTTCGGAAAGCCGCATCAGATCGTGAAAAAAGGAGAAATCGATCTGGTGACCGAGGCGGACCTCGCCGCTGAAAAGACCATATTGAAATTATTGCAGAGTCATTTCCCGGACGACAACATCCTCTCGGAGGAGGCCGGTGATCAGAATGTGGTTTCCGAAAGGACCTGGATTGTTGATCCTCTGGACGGGACAACCAATTTCGCTCACGGGTTTCCTTTTTTTGCCGTTTCCATAGGTCTCGATGTGGCAAAAGAGATCGTGCTGGGTGTTGTGTACAACCCGACTATGGAAGAACTTTTTACCGCACGTCTTGGAAAGGGTGCTTTTCTCAATGACGGGCCGATTCATGTTTCAAATGCCTCAAGCCTCGGAGAGTCTCTGGTGGTCACCGGTTTCCCATATGATATCCGGAAAAGGTCCAACCGAATTTTTGAGCGGTTCCAGCGCATGGTGGTCAGTTGTCAAGGTGTTCGAAGGGCAGGGTCTGCGGCCATTGACCTCTGTTATGTGGCGGCCGGAAAATTTGACGGGCTCTGGGAAGAGAATTTGAAACCCTGGGATACGGCTGCTGGTGCTATTATAGTGAAGGAGGCTGGCGGGACGCTGAGTAACTTCGAAGGGAAACCCTTCAACCCGTATGTGGAAAGCGTGGTGGCCGGTAATCCGTCAATCCATGGGGAGATCGTCAGAACATTACAAATTGCAAAATTGACATTATGAAAAGTCCCGAAGCGGCTGGATTCCAACGGGAATAAAAGAACAGAGAAGGCGCTTACGGCAAATGAAGGCAGGTGGGGGAGCTGTTCATGTTTTGGGGTGGGTTAAGAAAAACTGTAGAGTTTGAGTCCCTTCACATGTTCAAAATGGGAATCAACTGTAAAGACTTCGCAGGGCAGGGACATAGCCAGGGAAGCTATGGTCAAATCAGAGAGCGGGATTGTTATTCCTTTTCTTCGCAGAGACGGAGATATTTCGCCGGCTTTTTTCCAGATGTCCCGAGTCGTATCTACTGTTATGTGTCAATATAAAGTTTGGTCTGAACCATGATTAAGCCGGTTGATTGCTTTCGATACCTGCTCCTCTCCAAACGGTTTCCGGATAAGGTCGTAGGGGGTCATCCTTTTTGCCCTATTCATCAATTCTTGCCTGGCATCTCCCGTGAGGAAAAAAATCGGGACATCCCGGGTTGATTTGATCGCTTCAGCGGCGGCAATGCCGTTTATTTTTCCGGGCATGTTGATTTCCATCAGGATGAGATCCGGCATCAGATTTTTATCCATATGCACCGCTTCCCTCCCTGAAGCGGCCACGCCAACCACCTGGTGTCCCTTGTCGGCTAACAGTTCCTCTAATGCCATGGATGAAACAATATTGTCCTCTGCTATCATGATCTTCCACATTGTCAACAATCTCCCTTGAAGAAAATGTTCTTTTGGGGAGATTATTAGGTGTGTTGACGACTTGTGGACGGTCTGAACCGTCAACATTTTTAAGTTTTCCAATTATTTCTTTCGGTTTTTAGATTATTGGAATATAATACAAAGATGAGCGAAAATAAAAAAACCGTATATCTGCTGGACGGAAGTTCCTATATCTACCGCGCCTACCATGCCATCAGGAATCTAGCTAACTCCAAAGGGTTCCCTACAAACGCCATTCTCGGGGTGACCAAAATGGTCATGAAGCTCATGGCGGACAAAAAGCCGGAGTATTTTGCTGCGGTTTTCGATTCCAAGGGGCCCACCTTCAGGCATGCCATCTACGAAGAATATAAGGCCAACCGGCCTCCCATGCCGGAAGAGATGATCGTGCAGCTTCCCTTGATTAAGGATGTCCTGCAGAAACTGGGAATCAAGATCATGGAACTGGGGGGTTATGAGGCCGACGACATTATCGGGACCATGGCGCGGGTAGGTGAAGAGAACGGCTTTCAGGTGGTCATGGTGACGGGGGATAAGGATTTCAGACAGTTGATTACACCTCATGTGACCATGTGGGACACTATGAAAGACAGGGTGACCGACTACGAAGCCCTCAAGGACGAGTATGGTATTGAACCGGAGAAGTTTCTGGATTTGATGGGGCTTTCCGGGGACACTTCGGACAATATTCCGGGGGTTAAGGGAGTGGGGGAGAAAACCGCCCTTGGACTGGTTAAAGAATTCGGTTCCATGGAAAACCTGTTTGAGCACCTGGATGGCATTACGAAAAAAAAGCTTCGGGAAAACCTGGAGGCCTGCCGCGATAAGGCGTTTCTCAGCAGGACTCTTGTGACCATAGACCGATTTGTTCCCGTTGAAGAGGATATGGAGGCGCTTCGAGTCGGGACTCCTTCAGGAGAAAAACTGGCCGGGATATTCCGGGAACTTGAGTTCAGGGGGCTGTGGGATCAGTTTGCATTGAGAAAAGAGGTGCGCAGCGATTATAGTCTGATCCTTTCCATGGATGAGCTCAAAGCCGTGGCCGGGCGGATCAGGGATGCAGGATTTGTATCCGTGGATACGGAAACTACCAGCCCAAACCCCATGAGGGCCGATCTGGTGGGGATCTCTTTATGCTGTGAAGAAGGCAAGGCTTTTTATCTCCCCCTTACCCATCTCTACCTTGGCGTACCCGACCAGATTCCCCTCGAAACGGCCCTGCCGGTCTTGAAAGGGTTTTTGGAAGATGGGAATATTGCCAAGGTGGGGCAGAACATTAAATATGACGGAGAAGTCCTGAGACGCCACGGGGTGGAGCTAAAGGGGATCGGGTTTGATACCATGATCGCTTCCTACGTGATTAATCCCGGGCTTAGGCAGCACAACCTGGATGCCCTTGCTCAACACTATTTGGGGCATAAGATGATCAGCTATCACGAGGTGGTGGGAAAAGGAAAAGGGCAGCTCAATTTCTCGCAGGTGGGTCTTGAGAAGGCATGCGAGTATTCCTGCGAGGATGCAGACATGGCCTTGCGTCTGAAGGGGATTCTTGAGAGCCGTTTAAAAGAAGAAAAAAACGAGGACCTTTTTTATCTCCTTGAAATGAAGCTTGTCCCAGTCCTCATGGATATGGAAATGTCCGGAATCAGGATTGATGCCGACCTTTTCCGGGGAATGTCGGACCGGTTTGGAAAAGATATGAAGGCCATTGAAGCGGATATCTTTGCTGAAGCCGGCATGGAGTTCAATATCAATTCCTCCCAGCAGTTAGGATACGTGCTTTTTGAGAAATTGGGGCTTCCCGTCCAAAAGAAAACAGCTAAGACCGGGCGCTATTCCACGGATGTAAAAGTACTCCAGAAACTTTCGGCATCGGCTTTTAAACTGCCGGAACTGCTCCTTCGATACAGGACCCTTTCCAAGCTCAGATCCACCTACCTGGATGCTCTGGTGAAAATTGTTGATCCGGTTACTAAGAGGATTCACACCTCTTTCAACCAGACCGTGGCGGCCACAGGCCGGTTGAGCAGTAGCAATCCGAACCTCCAGAATATTCCCATTCGGGGGGAGGAAGGAAGGGCCATCCGGAAAGGGTTTGTGGCTGATGAGGGGAATGTTCTTGTTGCGGCCGATTACAGCCAGGTGGAACTCCGTGTATTCGCCCACTATTCCGGCGATGAAGCCTTCATAGAAGCGTTCAAGAAAGACCGGGACATCCATTTGCGCACGGCCTCCGAGATCGTGGCCGGAGATGGGGAGGAAGTGACTCCACGGATGAGAAGCATTGCAAAGGCGATCAATTTCGGCATTATTTATGGTATGGGAGCGAAAAAACTCAGTGATGAGCTGGGGATTGATTTGAAGGTGGCCAAAGAGTATATTGCGGTTTATTACGAGCGCTACCAGGGGGTTGCCAGGTATCGGGATAAAATGATTGAGATGGCCCGGGAAAAAGGATATGTGACGACCCTTTTGAACCGAAGACGGTATCTTCCCGATATTAACCACGCAAATAAAAGGATTCGCTCCGAAGCGGAACGCATGGCTGTCAATACTCCTATCCAAGGAACGGCGGCCGACTTGATAAAGCAGGCTATGATCCACATTCACGGACGGATGAACACGGAAAATTTCCGATCAAGAATGCTGCTCCAGGTCCACGATGAACTGGTATTTGAGGTCCGGAAGAATGAACTGGAGCGTTTGATTCCCATGGTCAGGGAAGAGATGGAAAGTGTTTACCCTCTGGATGTCCCTTTGAAGGTGGATATCAACCAGGGGAAGAATTGGGATGAGGCGCACTGAAGGACAGAAGTCAGAAGACAGAGGTCAGAGATCTGGTAGACGGTGATGAGTGATGATATCCCAACCATTAACCTAATAATGAATGAAATATGGGGCATCCTTCATCCATAAGTTTACACTTTTCTTGGAAATGGGGTATGTTTTCTGGTTGAAAATCGGATGCTCAAACTGGAAATCCGAAACTGGAAATTGGATAACACATCCGAATTAATGTGTCTTTTTCTAATTTCCAATTTCCAGTTTCCAATTTCTCTGCGAAAACGCGAAATAACGAAAGTGTAAACTACTTTTTGGCTTAAATGAAGGATGCCAAATATGGCTATGGAATATGTATTCGGGCCGGTCCCTTCCAGGCGGTTGGGCCTGTCCCTCGGGGTGGATCTTATTCCGCCCAAGACGTGTACTTTTGATTGCTTGTACTGTGAGGTAGGAAGGACAACGGAACGTACCCTGAATCCTAAGGTGTATGCGCCCTTCCAGGAGATTGTCAGGGAAGTGGAAGACAGGCTCCGGACCTGCAGGCCGGATGTGATTACCCTTGCCGGTTCGGGTGAGCCTACCCTGTATGCCGATCTGGAAAAGGTGATAGACGGCATCAGGGAGATCACTGATATCGAAGTGGCCCTTCTTACGAACGGCTCACTTTTCTGGCAGGAGGAGATTTTGCAGCGCGTGCTGAACGCCCATATCATTCTGCCTACCCTGTCCAGCGTGTTCGAAGATACTTTCAGGAAAATTCACAGACCCCCGGCGGAACTATCGGTGGAAACGGTGATCGATGGGCTCATAAAGCTCAGGGATATGTACTATGGTCGAATTTATCTGGAAACCATTTTCCTTGCCGGCATCAATGATTCGGACGAAGAGATTGCCGCCCTGAAAATTGCCATTGACGCCATTAATCCGGATAAAATTCAACTCAATACAGTTGTTCGCCCTCCGGCGGATCTTCGCGCCAAATGTCTTGACATGAAAAGGCTGAAAGAGATAAAGAATCTGTTGGGCCCGAAAGCGGAAATTGTTGTAGGAGCGCCCGTGGGGAGAGAGAAGAAGAAACGGGATTCCGCCACGGAAGATTTTCTGGATATGGTCAGGAGGCGCCCCCTTACGTCTGTGGACATGGCCCGCCTCTCGAAAATGAGTGTGGAGGAGGCAGAGTCCGTGATCAAGGGTCTTCTGATAAAGGGAATGATTCAAAAACGAGAACATTCGGGGGAAATATTCTACCTGGATGGTGAGGGAAATGTTGGGTAAAGAAAAAATCCTGTTCACGGGGTCCGGCAGATATCATGTGGGCATCGATGCCGGGTCCGTAAGCGTGAACTGTATTGTTGTAAATGAATCGAAAGAGATTGTTTATGAGGCTCCCTACGAGAGGCATTTCGGCAAAGTAGATGAACGGGTGCTGGCCCTTATTGAGGATCTCTACCAGCGGTTCGGGGAAGAAAACGTCGGCACCCTTTCGTTTACGGGAAACCATGGAAAAAGCCTGAGCGAAAGGCTCCATGTCTTTTATGAGTTTGACACAATCAGCCAGGTCTTAGGGGCAACCTTCGTAACTCCGGGAGTCAGGACCATTATCAGCATGGGTGGACAGGACACCGCTCTCTTCCAGATTGCTTATGATTCATCTGGGGAGACATCGGGGCGGGATGCCTGGACCTTGGAGTATTTCAACACAAATGGCCCCTGTGCCTCAGGGACAGGTTCTTTTATTGATCAACAGGCAGAGAGATTGGCCACCTCCATATACGGGGGAAAGACCGATGTTTCCCAGGATAGGATTGACAACATCCTTTCCGACTTCATCCGCCTTGGAACGGAAAGTGAAAAGCCTGCCAACGTAGCCTGCAGGTGTACGGTGTTCACCAAATCGGACATGATTCATTTGCAGAACCGGGGGGAAACGCTGCAGGATATTATTTACGGCCTGCACGTGGGAAATGCCCGGAATTACATGAGCACCATTGTATCGAACCGGGAGGTCGAAGCACCCATCGTATTTGTGGGGGGACTCTCCCTCAACGAGCTTCAGGTCAAGGCCTTCAGGGAATATTTTCCGGAGATGATGATCCCGCCCTATAACCGGTCTGCCGGTGCTCTGGGTGTGGCACTTGAAGCCCTTGAAAATGCATGTAACGGAGGGCGGGCGACGGGGAAAAAATGTGAAATCGACCTGGAAGAGCTCAGGGGATTTGGATCGGAAAGGAGTATAAAAGTCCCTACTGCGGAAAAGCTGCTTATCAGGGAAACTGTCTTTCCGGAGACAAATGAGATAGGAACCGGGTCTCTCAAGAAAAAAACAGGGGTCTATTTCGGGATTGACATCGGGTCAACTACTACGAAATATGCGGTTATCAATGAAAAAAGGGAGATTATCCACAAGAACTATGTGCCTACCAAGGGCAAACCGATCGAAGTTGTACAGGAACTATTGGGTTCGTTACATCAGCAGATTGGGAAGAAAATAGAGATCCTTGGGGCAGCTGCCACCGGTTCCGGCAGGAATGTGGTGGGAGATTTTCTGAATGTGGACCTGGTTATCGACGAAATTACCGCCCACGCAAAAGGTGCTGTTGAGATAGACCCCCGTGTGGACACCATCTTTGAGATTGGCGGCCAGGATTCAAAATATATATCCATCTCCAATACATACCCCCTTGATTTTGATATGAACAAGGTGTGCGCTGCCGGTACCGGGAGTTTTCTGCATGAACTGGCCAACAAATACGGCATTAATATTGTGGAAGAATTTCAGGAGATCGCCCTTTCTTCAGATGCCCCCGTTAAACTGGCAGAACGATGTACCGTGTTCATGGAATCGGACTTGGTATCCTACCACCAGAAAGGGGCGAACAGAAACGATCTTATCGCAGGGCTCTGTTATGCCATTGTCTACAACTATCTGAACCGTGTGGTGGAAAAACGAAAAATCGGACAGAGGGTGATGTTTCTTGGAGGCCCTTCCCTGAACAAGGGTGTGGTGGCTGCCTTTGAAAATGTGCTGGGGCGTGGGCTTTCGGTTCCGAAGCACCGGGAAGTGTTGGGCGCCTATGGCGCCGCCATAAGCGTTCAGGAAAAAATGGGGTTTGAAAAAAAAGAAAGCACATTCAGGGGGTTCAAGAGTGCCGTCAAAGACCGGATGGAATTCACGGAAAAGACATGCCGTGCCGATCGCAATTGCCATAATCAATGTAAACTGAAGATTTACGATTTTGATGGTCGCCGAAGTGTCTGGGGTGGGGAGTGTGGCCGATATGAATTGAGTAGGAGAAAAGGAGGGAAAAAAGAGGACCTTTTTGCTTTTCGGCATGAGGTATGGCAGAAACATATAGCAGGGGTTTACGAGGAGCTCCAAGGAGAACCGATCCTGAAGGTGGGCAACAGGCCGACCGTGGGAATGCAACGGGCCCTTTACGGCATTCAGACAAGCGTTTTGTGGGCCCACTTCTTTGACAGGCTTGGGTTCAGACTCGTTCTCACCCCCGCCACCAACGCCCGTATATCCAGGGCCGGCATAGAAACCATGACATCGGAAACTTGTTATCCTGTCAAGGTTTCCCACGGTCATGTTGCAGAACTTGTTGGGAAAACGGCCCATCTTTTTATCCCAACGATGATTACCATGAAAACCCCTCGGCCTGAGGAGACAGGCTTTTTTTGCCCCCTGGTGCAAAGTAACTCCTACATGGTCAGGATGGCCGTTGATCTCAGTTCGGAATCCGTTCTTAATCCGGTGGTCCACCTTAAATATAATCTGGATTCCCTCACCCTTGAGATTGCAGATCAGATAAAAGACAAATTGGGTGTCCGCAGGGCGGCCATACGCAATGCCCTTGAATATGCCCTTGAAAGGCAGGACCAGTTTGCGGAAGAACTGTTGCAGAAGGGAAGAGAGATCCTTGAAAACCACAACACCCATGAACCACTGGTGGTTGTCACGGGAAGGCCTTACAACCTTTATGACGAGCGGTTGAACCTGCGCTTGGGACAGAATCTGTCCAAGATCGGAGTCTCAGCCCTTCCCATGGATTTTGTGGATCTGGCCCCGGTGGACCTTTCTGATTTCCCGTCCATGTACTGGGGACTTGGGGCACAGGTTCTGAGAACCGCAAAGTTTGTTTCGGAACGGTCGTGGTGTTTCGGGTTACACCTGACCAATTTTGGATGTGGCGCGGACTCTTTTCTCGAACATTTTTATCGGCATATTATGGGAGAAAAACCTTATCTCATTCTGGAGCTGGATGAACACAGTGCCGTGGCTGGGGCCATGACCCGGCTTGAGGCCTACCAGAATGTTATCGAGAACAGCCTTTGGAAATCCGTTGAGGGGCGCAATGGTGATCCGGGTATGGGGAAGTAGGATGCAAGTGAAGGAAAAAAGGAACTTCCAGTCTCTCACGGAAAAGGTAGGGCGGTTCAACCTCAGCCGAAAAACGGTCCTTATCCCCGAAATGAACAGGATCGGGACCCATCTGATTGCAGCCGCTTTCAGGGGGTTTGGGATCAATGCCAGGGTTCTTCCAACTTTTGAAGGCCTTGCACTTGGTAACGAATATACGTCGGGAAAGGAATGTTTTCCGTGCCAGATTACCATGGGAGACATCCTGCATTTCCTTCAAACGGAAGCAAAACACCTTGGTGAAGCATTCGATGCGGAAAACTACATCTATTTCTTGCCCGAGGCGGATGGTCCGTGTCGGTTCGGAATGTATAATAAATACCAGCGAATCGTGTTGGATTCTTTTCCTGAACTGAGCCGTTTGAAGATCGGATCCCTGAGTACGGAGGACGGGTATTCACTGAGCGGTATGATCGAAAAAAGCCGTGTCAGGGATCTCAGAAAAAGTTCCTATCTTGCTGTGGTAGTGGGGGATATCCTTGACAGATTTCTCTGGAGAATCCGTCCCTACGAAAAAGAGCAGGGAGCGGCTGACGTGTTTATCGAGGGGGCCATGGGCCGCATGGAAAAGGCCTTTGAAACATACGCGGCAAAAAAGGATTTTGACGGAATTCTCCAGCAATTGGAAGAGATGCTGAAAGAAGGGAAGAGGATTATAGATCCTACCATTGGGCGGAAGCCGCTCATAGGAATGGTGGGAGAGATCTATCTCAGGACCCATGTGAAGGCCAACCAGGACGTGATTCGGGTCCTGGAAAAATATGGGGCTGAAGTGATAAACGCTTCCATAGCGGAATGGGTGAATTATACGAGTTATGAGAGATTCAGGGAGGCGCGGACAGGTTTTGTTCGCGGCCTGAGACAGTTCAAGCCGGGCACTGCGGGGAAATGCCTTAAAACCATGGTCAGTTTCGGGGGGGACCTTCTTTATCAGGAGTTCAGGCAAAAGAAGGTCTATGACCGTATAAAACCGATTATGGATCTTGCTCAGGATCATAAAGTAGGACACTTGGACAAAATTTTGAAGGAGAAGGACCTCTTCCATTTTGATGTGGGTACCGAGGCATGCCTGAGCATAGCGGGATTGATTCAGTATGTGGATGATGGGTATAACGGGTTAGTCAATGTATATCCATTTACGTGCATGCCCAGCACCATTACCTCTGCTATTGCAAAACCGCTGATGAACAAGCAGGGCATTCCCTATATAGATACCCCTTACGATTCCAGTACCCCGCCGGGAAGGGAAGCAGCGATCAGGACCTTCATGTATCAAGCCCAACAACACTTCAAACAGAACGGAAAGGGACGCAGGACGATATAAATGACGACAAAAATGCTTATCAATGCGGTGGAACCGGAAGAACTCAGAATCGCCGTTATAAAGGATGGGTTCCTGGATGGATTTCATATCGAAACAACAGGTTCGGAACAGAAGGTAGGAAATATCTATAAAGCGGTTGTGGAGCGTGTAGAGCAAAGCCTGCAGGCTTGCTTTGTTAATTACGGCAACGACAAGAACGGGTTTCTTTCCATGCACGACATTCATCCCGAATATTACCTTCCCGGATCGGAACCTGAAAAAGAAGGGCAGACCCCGCCTATTGAAAAAGCCGTGAAAAAAGGCCAGGAACTCCTCGTACAGATTACCAAGGAAATGCCAGGGCACAAGGGGGCGCAGCTTACCACATTCCTGTCCCTGGCCAGCCGGTATCTCATCCTCATGCCCGGAAGCAGGGGAGGGATCTCCAAAAAGATTGAGGATGAAGAAGAGCGGAAAAGAATCAAGGGGATCATGGGGAATTTCAAGCTCCCCAAAGAGGTGGGGTACATCGTCCGTACCGCTGCGTACAAGCAGAATAAAAACGAGCTTTCGCTGGATTTGAACCGGCTTCTGCGGGTCTGGAAGAATATCAAGAAAAATGTCAAAGACGCCCCTGCTTTTACTGCAATCCATAAAGAGCAGGATGTCTGTTTCAGAACCCTGCGCGATTATTTTACCAGTGAAATTGCGGAAGTGCTGGTGGACAATAAAGAGACCTTTTCCCAGGTCAAAGAGTACATGAAGATTGTTTCTCCCCGGCAC
Organism: uncultured Desulfobacteraceae bacterium; assembly: GCA_964407525.1. GTDB lineage: Bacteria > Desulfobacterota > DSM-4660 > Desulfatiglandales > Desulfatiglandaceae > DUZB01. Next base: position 43,989 of record CAYOWC010000005.1, read on the forward strand.
AAGGGCGGTGTTAAACTTTACAAGGAAAAACGGCCCATATTTGCCCACTATGAGATCGAGAAACAGATTGATGCTATCTATCAGAGCAAGGTTCCCCTCAAGTCGGGGGGGTCCATCGTTATCGATCCAACGGAAGCACTTGTCGCCATTGATGTGAATTCGGGTCGGGGAAGAAGCGGTAAGACCATTGAGACAACCGCATTTAAAACCAACCTGGAGGCTGCACACGAAATTGCCCGGCAACTTCGTTTGCGGGATATGGGTGGACTTGTGGTCATAGATTTTATTGATATGAGAGAAAAAAAGCATATCAGGGAGGTGGAAAAGGCGTTCAGAGATCAGGCCAAGCATGATAAAGCCAAAATAAGCACTTCAACTATTTCGAAATTTGGTCTTCTGGAACTTTCCCGGCAAAGATTGCGAGCTTCTATCGAATCGGTCAGTTACGAAACCTGTCACTGCTGCAAGGGCAGGGGCTTGATCCCGTCGGTGGAGACGGCCTCCCTTTCATTCTTGAGACAGATACGCATGGGCATTTCCCGTAAAGGCATAACGATAATAAAGGGGGCTTTGCCCGTTGAGGTAAATACCTATCTCCAGAATAAAAAGAGACAGGAACTGACCAAGCTGGAATCCCGTTACAAGGTCAATATCTCTCTCGAGGGCGACCCATCCATTCATCTTGGAGGAGGGTCTTTAGAATTTCTCAAGGAGGAGTAGGGTTGAGGATGACAGACGGAAAGCGGGACGTGGGAATCCATGTTTAACCATATTATTTATTTCATTGTCGTCCTTCTTGTCTTTAACATTGATTATCCCATTACGCCCCCTGAAGAATCGATCTTCTATACAGTCGGGATGCTTTTCCTGAGCTGGATGGTATTCAGCTTGTACTGCAATAGCGTTTTCGTCCGTCTTATCCGTCATCCCGATGCTGCAGGGGGCCATGGCGGCCTTATGGCGGCAAGATACCAGCGGCTCAATGTCAGACTTTCCATAGGGGCTATTTTTTTCTTTGCCCTGGCGATATGCGTTTTTAATCTCAAACAGTGGCTTATTCTGATACCCCTGGTAAGGAATTCATCGCTCCTCCAGGGAGCCATTGCACTTTCTCTTTTTTTCCTTTACCTGACCACGATCTGGTATTTTGCTTATCCAGCATACCAGTCGGTATTTCGGGTAGCCATTACCAGGCGATCGTTCATCCTTTCCAATCTTCGGTTTAACATCCCCATCCTTTTTCCCTGGGCGGCCCTTTCACTTGTGTATGATCTCCTTGCCCTGACGCCGTGGGGAGGGCTCGACGGCATCCTTGAAAACCTGTACGGGCAGATGATTTTCTTCACAGTGTTTCTCTTGCTTCTAATGATTGTCATGCCCGGGGTTATTCAATACTGGTGGGGATGCAAACCCCTCGCTTCGTCAGAAAGGGGGAGGGAACTAGAATCGTTCCTGGAGGAAAAAGGATTCAGGTACCGGCGACTCCTGAAATGGCCGATCTTTGAGGGACGGATGATGACGGCCGGAATCATGGGCATCGTCCCGAGATACCGATATATTCTTGTGACTGATGCCCTTATGGATGTTCTTTCCACAGAAGAACTCAAAGCGGTGCTTGCCCACGAGATGGGGCATGCCAAATACCGGCATCTTCTTTTTTATATCCTTTTTCTTGTGGGGTATATGGTCATTTCTTTCGGTCTTTCCGATTTTTTCATTTATCTGTTTGCCCTGTGTCCGGGATTTTCCGGGATTCTCACAGGCGGTGAATCCTCATCGGCCAGTCTGATGTACCTTGTCCTTTCTTTACCCATGCTCATCACGTTGGTTGTCTATTTCAGGTATGTGATGGGCTTTTTCATGCGCAATTTTGAAAGGCAGGCCGATCTTTATTCCGCGGAAGTTATGGGAGATGCGTCATCAATTATCAGTTCGTTGGAAAAAATCGCATTATTCAGTGGAAAGAGCCGAAACGTTCCAAGCTGGCACCATTTCAGCATTAAACAGAGAGTTGATTGCCTGTGGCGGGCGGTGAGGGAAAAAGGGTTGCTCAAAAGGCAGGGGCGGTTTGTGATGGTCTCTTTTGCCGTCTATTTTTTATGCATGTGCGCCTTGGGATATATGCTGAATTTCGGCCCCGTGAAAGAACGGATGAATTTTTCTATTCTGAAAAGGGTATTGATGGAGCGTATCGAAAAGGAACCCGATAACCTGTCGACTTATTATAATCTGGCAATAGTCTGCCAGCAAATGGGGGATGACAGGGGAGCGATTCGGTATTATGATAGGATCGTTGAGAGGCACCACCATCAGGCGGGAGCTATGAATAACCTGGCCTGGCTTCTGGTGACGGGAGTGCATACCGATCCTCAAGAATTGCGTCGGGCTTTGAATCTGGCCCGAAGGGCCGTGGCGCTCAAACCGGATCCAGAGTTCCTTGACACCCTGGCAGAGGCCTATTTCGTCAACGGGAACAGGGATGAAGCAGTCAGGGTGATAAAGGAAGCTATCGCAAAAACAACCAGCAACAGGATCTATTACGAAGGCCAATTGAAGAAGTTCCTCGGTGAGGGATGATACAAATGAAATTGGGTGAAAAATAATGGTTGGGCAAAAAACAGTACTTCTGGCCCTTGACAAAGACACATCCGGAGAATCTGTGCGGGAGTTTCTCAGGCAGATGCATGTTGTTCCGGTTGAATGTTCTGATGGGATTGATGCTCTGCGAAAAGCTCTATCAAAAGACATGGACCTGATTCTGTTAGATACGGATCTTTCCCGATTGAACGGATATCAGTGTGCTCGTATGATAAAGGCTGATCCTACCATGGGTTCCTCGGTTATCGTCCACATGGGGCACTCGGACAATCCGATCGACCAATACTGGAGCCGGATCTGCGGGGGGGATGCCTATTTGAAAATCCCGGTCAGTGAATCTGATCTGACGGGCATGATGCATCAATTTTCCGGAAGGAAAAGACGAAAAACCCCAATGCTTTCTTCTCTGAGCCCCATGAAGGATTTGGACGATCAGGCTGTGATGACCTTGGCCACAAGGCTTCTGGAGCATGACCTTATTCGCGTGAACATCCTGAATGAGCTTAGTATGCTCAACACATGGCATATGTTTCCAAAAGATGTGGTGGTGGCTATTACCTCTATCATTGGGTCCATCTTTACGTTTTCCATGGCTGCGGTTTTGCTCATATACGAGAATCACTCCTCCCTTTACTTTTGCGCCAACGGTTCTGTTGATCAGGAAAGGCAGCATGAAATCAAAAAACTCATTTCCAGGCATCTTGAACGGCAGGATGTGAGCCTCTTTGATCAGGGACAGATTGCCGAAACCCTTCTTCCGATGGGGAATTTGAGAGAACGCGAACAGGGGTATGACGAAATCTATATCCATACAAAAAGCGGCGGACCGGTACGGACGGTACTCGCATTTGAGGATATGGGGGTTGACGAGCTTGGAAAAGATGACCGGCAGAGTTTCTCCCTGGCCCTGGATCTGGCCCATGGAGTCCTTGAAAAAAAAATCTTTTCCCAGATATCTCAGGAATTGTCTGTGATTGACGCTGAAACAAAAGGCTATTCCATGGCTTTTTTCATGGGCGTTCTGGAAAGAGAGATTGAAAGTGCGACCAGAAACAAATACCCGATTACCCTTTTTACTCTGGGTATTTCTAATTTACCTGCCATTGCAGGGAAAATACCATCCGAACAGGTGGATGACCTACTGTTTGCCATGCAGAAAATCATCCTGCGAACAATGCGCAAGTCTGATATTGTGGCCAGATGGGCTCCTGCCCATTTTGCCTTTTTTCTCACCCACGTTCCCCTTGATCATGTGGAAATTCCCCTGAAAAGAATGTTGAAGCATATGGAGGAGGAGAGCAAAAGATGCCTTCCCCCTTCTCTGAAAGCGGAGTTCAGTGAGGGTGTCCGACAGTTTGACCCTGAAACTGATCTGTCGCCGGATATTTTTCTTGAAAGGGCCAAACCGGACAGGTCCTCTCGAGAAAAAAACGTTGAAAAGGTTATTCAGGGTGAGTTCAGAGGTATTTACAATGCAAGTATTGGAGAGAAGGGATCGTGAGCGGTAAGGAAAAAATAAAGGTTGGAGATCTGCTCGTTCGAGAAGGGATCATCACCCCTGATCAGCTATCCAGAGCCCTTTCCGTCCAGAAGAGACAGAAGGCATATCGACCCATCGGAGAAATTTGCGTCGATATGAAATTCCTGAGCAGTGTCCGTCTCAACAAGGTTTTGAATAAACATGGGAAAAGGATCCGACTGGGGGATCTGCTTGTCAAGATTGGCCTGGTTGCTCCTGAGAAACTCAAAAAGGCGCTTGTCAATCAGAAAAAAAACGGTGGTAAGTTGGGCGACATCCTGACGAGCATGGGTGCCATCACGGAAACCGCCCTGATAAACGCCCTGACCATACAGATGGGAATCCCGAAAATTGCCCCCGATTTCCACCTGATCGACCGATCTCTGTTGAAGGGTCTCAATGAAGAATTTCTTCTGAAAAATGAGATTCTACCCGCATTCAAGGGTAAGGAAGCCATTACGGTTATAATGGCCAATCCCCTTGATCAACAGACGATCAACGAGTTAAGACAGGTATTCCGGTGCAGGATTGAGCCGGCCATTGCACCTGCAAGAGATATTCATAACGCTATCAAACAGCATTTTCGAAAGGCAACACCTGCCGGAATGTCTGTTTTCGAGAAACAGAAAAAAGACCTGGTGGTAGGGGATAAGAAGTTTTCTTTGGGCGAGGGGGATAATGTTACCAGTATTCTGGACTATATCATTACAAACGCTATCCTTGAAAAGGCCAGTGATATCCATATCGAACCAAAAGAAAAATCGATCAGGATACGATATCGAATAGACGGGATCCTCCAGCATAAGACCGATTTGCCCATTTCCTTTGCACTGAGTCTTGCGTCAAGGATCAAGGTGCTTTGTAAACTGGATATCTCAGAGAAAAGAAAACACCAGGACGGTCGAATCGAGGCCAAGATCATGGATCAGGAAGTGGATCTCAGGGTTTCCGTATATGCCTCGGCCTATGGAGAGAATATCGTCATCAGGGTCCTCTACCGGAAAACCGAACTCATGGGCCTTGATTCGCTGGGACTTTCTCCTGTGAACTTGAAAAATTTTGAGAGAATCCTAGACCAGCCTTCCGGCATCATGCTGGTCACCGGTCCCACCGGAAGTGGCAAGACCACAACGCTCTACTCTTCTTTGATCTATTTGAATGATGGTACCAGATCGATTATTACCGTAGAGGATCCTGTTGAGTATGTTATGGATGGGGTTGTGCAGGGGCAGCTGGATCCCAAACTGGCCCAGACCTATTCGGATTTTCTGAAATCGATGATGCGTCAGGACCCTGATGTCATCATGGTTGGTGAGATCCGTGACCCTACTGCGGCGGAAGCTGTAATTCAGGCGGCCTTGACCGGGCATAAAGTGTTGAGTACCTTCCATACGGATGATTCAACGGGCGCCCTCCTCAGGCTTATGGATATGGGAATTGATACGTTCCTTATTTCATCCACGGTGGTATCCGTGGTGGCACAGCGTCTGGTCCGAGTTTTGTGCTCTTACTGTAAAGAGCCCTATGAACCGGAGGCGGCTCTGATCGATTCCTTTGGCGTGACATTGTCGGAAAAAGACGATTTTACTTTCTACAGGCCGGTCGGATGTGGACACTGCGGCGATATTGGTTTCAGGGGACGTACCGCCGTTCATGAACTCCTGTTCGTGAACGATCCCATTCGCAATGCTATTCTGGAAAGAAAAACTGCAGGCGCCATCAGAACGATTGCCCGTGAAGAGGCCGACCTGATTTCCATGAGGGAGGATGGATTTTATAAGGCTATCAAAGGAATTACCAGTCTGGATGAAATTACCCGGACGGTTTTCTGCCTTGAAGCGGATGAAGGGTTTCGCCGGACTGCAGAGGAGGTGGTTTCCCTTTGCGAGGGAAAAGGATATCTATTTGCGGGGGGGCAGGAGATTTCCCTTGCCCCGGATGGAGCAGATCTGGAAAGGAGCACGAAACAGGAGGAGGAAAAGAAGGAGAGAGTTGCTGAAGGAGAGGCCTATCGGATTTGCTTTGATACGACAACCATTGCTGCGGATATTGACCAGATTACAGGTTTTTTCAAGGCATACCAGCGAATATCCCAGGAAATAGGGGATCCCATAGATTCCCGGTTGATAGGCCAATTTTTTGATTTTGTTGTATATACGGTGAAAAGAGTGGAGCTTTCCATGAGAGCGGATTTTGTGGAATTCAGCCTGTGGGTTCAAGACGGCAGGATAGAGATGGTTCTGGAGACCCTTGCCCCAAAAGAGCCGGTGATAGTCCCTTCCCATTCGTCAAAGGAAAACGGAATGAGGCTTTTAAACTACCTTCTCCCTGCATCCGGATTAGGCAATACCATGTCTACGGAAAACCATCGGTTTAAAGAAGACCCTTCCCAACCTGAAAAAGTCTCTCTTTTTAGTATGTTGCAAAACTCAGAAGAAAATAGGAATGGTTTCGAGGAGGAAACAACTGAGACTGGAATGATTCCGAGTGTGGGAGGAGGATCCGTTCAATACGTAAAGCACCGGGAGGCACTGGATTGGACAGGCCTTTCCAAATCCAGCCAAGGTACTTGATTAAGGCTTTTCAGCGAGTGTAATGTCAATTTCCTTTTCGTACCCGTCTCTTACAATGCCCAGAACTACAGCTTCTCCCACCCGCATCCTGTCCAGAAGCCTGACCATCTGGCGCATGTCGTAAATCTTTTTGTCATCGATTGCCGTAATGATATCGCCGCCCAGGAGTATTCTCACTCCCGCAATGACCACCTGCCTGTTTCCACCCTTCAGGCCACCTTGATGCCCGGGGCCTCCTCTTATTACTTCTACCACCAGGACTCCTTCCCGGGCACTCAGCCCAAGGCCTTCGGCGAGATTCGGGGTGACGGAAATGCCGGTAATCCCCAGCCAGGGGCGCGCTACCTTTCCCGATGTAATGAGCTGTGTGCCTACCCGTTTGGCCAGGTTGATCGGAATGGCAAAACCGATGCCTTGATATCCGCCCGACAGACTGAATATGGCTGTATTGATCCCGATTACTTCCCCGTTGGAGTTCAAAAGAGGTCCACCCGAATTGCCGGGATTGATGGCCGCATCAGTCTGGACCAGATCATCTATCTGGTTGCCGTCTTCCGTTCTTATACTCCGGTGTGTGGCGCTGATGATTCCTGTTGTCAGGGTGTGGGAAAGGCCGAAAGGGTTGCCTATGGCGATGGCCTTCTGCCCGGGCCTGATGGCGTCTGAATCACCGAGATGTGCCACCACGTTCACTTTGTTCTCGGGAATCTTGATAACTGCCAGATCAAATCCGGGGTCTCTGCCGATCAGGGAGGCTTCAATTTTCTCTCCGTCGGCCATGGTGACGGTCATCTTCCGGGCCTTGGCCACCACGTGATTGTTTGTGAGGATATATCCCCTTCTGTCTATGATGAAACCTGACCCCTGGCCCCTTTGGGGAATGACCTCCATCCAGAAATTCATGCCCAGGGTTGTTGTGGCAATGTTCACTACGGCCCCATGGCTCTTTTCGAAGACGTCCATGTTTATTTTTTCATCGGAAGAGACAATGGTTGCCCTGCCACCGGTTTCGGCGGTGTCGCGGTTATAGTCAAGTGTCTCGGCAGTCGGGTTCCGGCTGGGAAAAAGAGAGATTTTCTCATTTCTTGTCCAGAGAAAAAGGAATGCAAGGATAAGAATCAGCCATATATATTTGGTTCCGTTTCTTTTCATAGACCGTTGCCGCGTGGGAAAATAGATAATTATCTTTTCAGGGTACTTTATAGCAAATCAGGAAGTTGAACCTGCCTTTAAATGGAAAATAGTACCCTGCCTCAAGCGTGTCAAGTGGGGAGGGGGGGAGTGGTGAGTAACGAGTGACGAGTGAATAGAGACTTGATTCTAATGGTAGCCTTTAGGATTATGGCATACCATAACAAATACTTAACGGCTATACTACGCAAGTGCTTAACGGGGTTTGCTGTAAAGTTTGCATTGACATATTCCGGCCCCTGTTTTAATGAATACCCGTACTTAAGTACTAATCTATCGTGAAAGATCCTAACGGAGGGACGGGAAATGAAGCGCACAAGCGTTTTCATGCCGGGGTGTATCCTTTTTCTTTTAGTCATCTTCTTGCTTTTTCAGGAGGCGACGGCCGAAGAAAAAAAGGTGTATACCTTGGATGACTGTGTGAAAGAGGCACTGGCTAACAACTGGAAATTGAAAGCGAAAAAAGAGCGGATTAATCAGGCGGAATATGTGAAGAAACAGGCCAGAGCCGATTTTCTGCCCAAATTAAGTACCTCTTACGGGTATAAGAGGTATGGACAGAACCAGGAAGTCTTTTTTTCAGGATTGCCCGGACCGATTGAAATAGGTAGTTTGAATAATTACCAGTGGAGAGGGACTATAACCCAGCCTATTTTTACCGGGTTTGCCTTGATCAGCGCTTATCGTCTATCGGAATTGGGTATCGATCAGTCTGAGTTGGAGGTAAAGACAGAAGAACTGGATCTGGCGTTGAATGCCAAGGCAGCCTATTTTAACATCCTTACGGCGGATATGGCTGTGGAAACCGCATTAAAGGCAGAAGAAGCCCTGGAATCCCATGCGGAAGTGGCTCGGAATTTCTACAAGGTAGGTATGATCCCCATTAATGATTTGCTAGAGTCGGAAGTAAATGCCAGCAATGCAAAACATGATTTGACGTCTACAAAGAACGGGGCCAGACTGGCTCGCTCCAATTTCAATGCACTGTTATCCAGGCCGGTGAATGCTGAAGTAGAGGTGCAAAAAATAGAGGTCCATAACCCTGAAAAAGGTGATTTTCAGGCTTACGTGGAAATCGCCCTTAAGAATCGCCCGGAGATGAAACTTATTGATGTGAATCTCCTGCAGACGGATCAACAGATCCGGTTAAGCAAAAGCAAATATTATCCCGAGGTAGTGTTCACCTGGGATTATATCAAGGCAGGAGATACTGCTTCGGTGTCGGGTGGAGATTATCATCAAGCCAGTAACTGGGAGGCGGCTGTTGGCCTTGAATGGACATTCTGGGAATGGGGTAAGACGTACTACTCCGTAAAGCAGAGTGAAAGCGTAAAAAATGAAGTCATGAAGACCAAAATGGAGCTGGAACAACAGATTCAGCTGCAGGTGAAAGATGCGGTTTTGGACCTGCAGACTGCAGAGGAAAATATTCCCATCACAAAAAAGGCTGTAGAACAGGGGGAGGAAAATCTGAGGGTGAGCCAGGAGCGCTACAAGGCACAGGTGAGCACATCCACGGAAGTCCTTGACGCACAGAGATATCTGACCAGAGCTCGGGTGAATCGCTTCAATGCTCTTTTCGATTATCACCTGGCAAAGGCCAGATTATTGAGGGCCATGGGAACCTATTGAGGGGACGACAAAAAAACGCATTCGGTTTGACCTGATAGAAAATGATTCAATTATTCCGTTTGTTCAAGAAATTTGGTGATCATACCGCTCTGCATGATGTGAATATGCATGTTGCCAAGGGCGAGTTCGTTTTTATAACGGGTCCAAGCGGTGCAGGGAAGACAACATTATTGAAGCTGATTTCCGGCTCTGAAAAACCCTCAAGCGGAAGTATTTTGGTCAACGATATTGATTTAAACAGGATTGGCGGGGTGAGGCTTGATCTCTTCCGGCGAAAGATCGGCTACGTATTCCAGGATTTCAAATTGCTGCCCAACCGGACCGTATTTGAGAATGTTTCCATCGTTCTGGAGATTATGAATCTGCCTTTCAGCGTAATAAAGAGTAAAACCTGCCAGATTCTCAATTCCGTTGGTTTGAAAGAAAAAGCCCACCTATCGCCCCTTGCACTGTCAGGAGGGGAACAACAGAGAGTTGCCATTGCCAGGGCAATTGTTAAGGAACCGCTAATTCTGCTTGCTGATGAACCTACGGGCAATCTGGATTCTGATTTGACCAGACGGATTATGGTTCTTTTCAGGGACGTTCACCAACGAGGGGCGACTGTGGTGGTTGCAACCCACAGTCGGGAACTCCTGGATAATAATGATTTTCGGACGATCGTTTTAAATAAAGAAAGAATCTAATCACATCATGGCAACAGGCGCCCATTCCCATGTTATAAAACAGGCATTGAGCCATATCCGAAAAAATCGGTTTGTTCATGGTGTCGCAGTTGGCGCTACGATAGGTGCTTTCGTGATTCTTGGTTTGTTTTTTCTTTTGTTCTGCAATCTCAATGCCTGGATGAAAAGTTGGGGAAATACCTTTTCAATGACCGTCTATCTTCAGGATGGTATCAGTGATTTTAAACGAGACAAGGTTGATTCTTTTATAAGAGGACTTCCCGGAGCAGAAATAAGCGAATATATTTCGAAAAAACAGGCTCTGTCAGATCTCAAAAGTGCCCTTGGTCAGGAATCCGTTCTTTTGGATCGTTTATCGCGCAATCCGCTTCCCGCTTCCTATGAAGTCATTTTTGAAGGTGAAGGTGAGGGGCACGATTTTGGAAAAAAAATAATAGAGATTGAGGCGAATCTTGGGAAGCTGGATGGGGTGGAAGAGGTCCAGTTCAACCATGAATGGTTGAACCGACTCGACCCGTTGATGAAGAATATGGCCCTGGCAGGATTTGTTATTGGGGGAGTTGTGTGCTCTGGGGTTCTTTTCGTTATAATGAACACCATCAAACTGATTATTTATGCCCGAAAAGAAGAAATTGAAATACAGAAGCTGATTGGAGCTACAGACTGGTTCGTGAAAAAGCCCTTCGTATTTGAGGGTGCCGTCATTGGGGCTGCAGGCGGAATAGGCTCTCTCGTTGTTCTTTTCCTGTGTTATATCATTTTTGCAGCAAAGAAGATCCATCTTTTTGGCATTGTCACCCTTGATTTTGTTTTTCTGCCGATGGAATATATCTTTTTCCTCCTTATAGTAAGCATTGCCCTGGGGGTTACGGGCAGCTTTATTGCCACGAGCCGTTTTGTGTCAAACTGATCTGAGCGAGTAAATGTTAACATTTTTCATAACAAAAAGAGTGAGAGCCTTTTTGCTGGGAGGCGTTTTTTTTTCTGCCTTTGCCTGCTTGTCCTCTGTGCCAATATCGTGGAGTTCGTCCCCCACCAGGCAGTCGCAGATAGGCGAAATTGAATCCCAGTTATCTAATGAAAAATTGAAACTTAATCAGGTGGATTCCCGCGAAAAAGGGCTGTTGACAGAACTTGAAGACCTGGAAAAGGAAGTTAGAGAAAAAAAAGCGGCAATTTCATTGTTGCAGGGGCAGATACGAAAAACTGAAGCCGAAGCCGGTCGATTGAAAATGAAACTTGTTGAAGCCAGGGTTTTAGAAAAAGAAGCCGAAGATATGGTGATACGGCGATTGATTGCTATGTACAAATATACCAAACAGGGGTATGTTAAAGCTCTGGGAGATGTGGAGGCGCCCTGGCAGTTTCTTAGAAGAGTGAAATATCTAAAAGTGGTTATGGCTGAGGGTCGAGACGATCTCGTGCGGGTGATGGATTTGGCGATGGAACGTCGACGGAGAGCGAAGGCGATCGAAAAGAGCCTGTCGGAGATTGAAGAGGTCTATCGCATAGAGCAGAGCAATCTTGAAAGTCTGAAAATTGCTGTCAAAGAAAAAATCTTTCGGCTCATGACGACCCATAAAGAAAAGGAGTTTTACGAACTTTCCGTAAGGCGACTGCAGAATACCGCAGAGGATTTAGATTCCACTTTTTTGCACAAGGGAGAAAAAGAGGTTGTGGATGTCGGTGTTCCCGAGAGTTTTGGAAAGTTGAAAGGCAAAATTCCGTTCCCTTCTCAAGGCAGGATTCTGGGCGGAAAGGAATTATTTAAAGGAAACAGGCAGGAACAAGAGAAAGGTGTCCTGGTTGCAATGCCTCCGGGTGCTCATGTAAGAGCTGTTTTTCCAGGGAAGGTGGATTTTTCAGGAAGGTTGAAAGGATATGGTGAACTGATTATAATTAATCATGGAGAAAGATTTTACACCGTATCCGCACATCTTTCAAAAAGAACCAGGCTTGAAGGGGACCTTGTGAAAAAAGGCGATGTAGTTGGTGTGGTCGGGACGGATGGAATCTCAGGGGCGGCAAGGTTTTACTTCGAAATCAGAAAGGCAGGAAGGAGTCTTGACCCTCTGGAATGGTTTGCGTTAAAATAGGCTATTGATAGTAAAAATCGTGGGTTTTAAGGCAGACGGCTGCGATCCCAACCTTGTTGAAGATCCCGTCTAAAGCGAAGCGAAAGCGAGGAACCCTTGAACCTTGAACCCTGAACCGAAACGAAGTTTCATATGAGGAGATGCACATGCCGATTCTGAAAAGGAAATTCGTCGTAAATATTCTAATAATGTGTGTGCTTGCAGGTGGGTTGCTTTTCTTCCAGGGCAGTGGCGGGGAGGTGGAGGCCGATACCAAGGGAATATACAAGAATATAGAGATTCTTACGGAAGTTCTCAGACAGATCGAGAAAAACTATGTAGAACCACAGAAATCTCAAGACCTGATATATGGCGCCATTACGGGGATGGTCAAAAGCCTTGATCCTCATTCATCGTTCATGACCAAGGAAGAGTACTCTGAGTTGATGGTTGAGACGCAGGGAAGTTTTTCGGGGATCGGTATTGAAATTACTGTTAAAGACAGGGTCCTTACGGTGGTTTCACCCATTGAAGGTACCCCGGCAGATAAGGCAGGGCTCCAAGCCGGAGATAAAATTGTGAAGGTCGGAGGCGAGTCAACCTTGGATATGACGCTCATTGAGGCGGTCAAACAGATCAGGGGCGCTAAGGGGACACCGGTTGAATTGACAATTGTCCGGAAAGGAGAGGAAAAGCCGCTCGAGTTTTCCATTATCCGTGGAGTTATTCCACTGAAGAGCGTTCGCTATTACTCCCTCTCTCCACAGATAGGATATGTAAGGGTCTCAAACTTCCAGGGCAATACTACCAAAGATCTTACCGCGGCCCTTGACGCGCTTGAGAAAAAAGGGGATTTGAAAGGGCTTATTGTTGATCTTAGAAATAATCCGGGAGGACTCCTTTCCCAGTCCATCGAAGTCTCTGAGCTCTTCCTTGATTCAGGCGTCATTGTAACCACAAAAGGAAGAGGCAATTCCCACAATATCAAGGCTTCCGCCCACAAAGACGGACCCAAGCGAAATTATCCCATTGTTGTTCTGGTAAATGGTGGCAGCGCGAGTGCATCGGAGATTGTCGCAGGGGCATTGCAGGATAATAAGCGTGCGCTGATTCTCGGTTCAAGGACATTTGGAAAAGGGTCTGTGCAGACCATTCTTCCCCTGTCAGACGGGTCGGGATTGCGATTGACAACGGCCCGGTATTATACGCCGAGTGGAACATCGATCCAGTCAAGCGGGATTACGCCCGATCTTGAAGTTCTATTTGAGATTGGAGAGAAAAAGGAAAAGAAGAAGACCCCGGAGTTTGTTCGGGAGGAAGACCTCAAGGGGCATATTCCCCTGCAGGACAATAAAGATAAGAAAGAAACCGATGGCGATGAACTGACGGAAAAGCAGAAAAAAGCACAGGAACTTCTGGAAAGGGATAACCAGGTACGCCAGGCATTTCGCATCCTGAAAAGTTGGGACATATTTTCCGGGCTCAAGAGTGGCTCCTGAAGAACGGAGTTTGTAGGAAAACAGGTTGACATCGCCGACGAAAGAAAGTAGAAACGGTACTTCATTTCCTTGGTGAAAAAAGTGAATTTGCATAAAGAAAGTTATTGACAAGTGAAGTGCAGATTATGTATAAAGGTAAATTCTTTCGGCGA
>CAYOWC010000006.1:0-5208 GCA_964407525.1 uncultured Desulfobacteraceae bacterium
CCAGGCAATCGGCCTTTTTTTTGTACTGGGAAAAGGTCAGCGTCCGGCCGTCATCCACCTCGAGCCATACCTCCCTGTCCGGAAAGCTAGCGGCATTGCGGTTAATCAGATCGTAGAAGGTAAAATCATACAATCCCATAATCATCCCTCATAAAAAAAGAAACCCTTTGCCTACAGGGGACGTAACCCATGAGGCAAAGGGCAAAGAGTAGTTATTGTTTACTTTACTTTCCCCTCAAATACGACAACCCGTTCAATGTCACCGGCTATAAAATTAAACGCCCCTTCTTTGACCTTAACGGGAACCGTCATTTCGGGAACCCCTTTCCACCATCTTTCAAGGGTATCCCAACTGGTCCAACCCTTATCTTTCAGCTTGAATCCGCCCGTTACCAACAAGCTCAGAAGGGCCGATCGAACCGTAATCATCGTCGTGGTCCTCACATGAGTGGTTTTCCCTGCCGGAATCCAGTATGAATCCTGGTTGTTTACTGTCACAACATCAAAATCTTCGTCAAAGCTCACCGTAAACATAATCCCTTCCAGAAGGATCGGATAGGGATTGGGGTTCTGGACGTTAAAAAGAAAACTCATAGGCAGAAATGCCCCCCGATCCCCCACATCTCCCTTTACTGTTTTCGTTCCTTTTGAATAATACCAGTATCCGTCATACTGCGGAACGTCCATCGATTCAAGCGTAATGACGGGATTCTTCAAATTCGCAGTTGTAGGCTTCACAGAAGTAGTTACACAAGACATAAGGCCCAGGCTCAGGGCAAAAATAAGAACTGTCAAAAAAGCCAGTTTTTTCTTCATAATAGACCCCCTATCGAATTGGTTTTCAGGTTCCATGTTGCAGCATCGACCTTCCGCAGGGAATTCTCACGGCTTTATGGAGAAGACCTCCCAAACAGAATGCGCGTGCATCAGGACAACCATCTTTTTCTTCTCTTATAATGCTTTACGTCACGAAAACTCTTTTTTTCGCCCTTTCCGCCCATACCAAGATAGAAATCTTTGATATCCTCATTTTGAATCAGCTTTTCTGAAGGATCATCCATCACAATCCTTCCCGTCTCCATGACGTAGGCATAAGGCGCCACCGTCAGGGCAAGCTTGACGTTCTGTTCAACCAGAAGGATCGAAATCTCCTCCTCGGAATTCAGCTTCGTCAGAATATTAAAAATCTCGTGGATGAGCATGGGGGCAAGGCCCATGGAAGGTTCATCCAGCAACACCAGCTTCGGTTCAGTCATCAAGGCCCGTCCCACTACGACCATCTGCTGTTCACCGCCGCTTATAAATCCCGCTGTTTCACCACGCTTCTGAATGAGCCTGGGAAAATAGTGGTACACCATTTGGAGACCATCTTTCACCGTGCCTGTCTTTCTGAGATGAGCCCCCACCTTGAGGTTCTCTTCAACAGTCAGATGTTCAAAAATTCTACGGCCCTCGATGACCTGAATGATCCCTTTTCTGGCAATATTTGCAGCTTTTTCATGGTGAATCTGCTCGCCCTCAAATTCGATGGAACCATCGGACACTTCTCCGTCTTCCACCTTCAACAGCCCGGAAATGGCTTTGAGTGTCGTACTTTTCCCGGCTCCATTAGCGCCTAAAAGAGCTACGATCCCTCCAGGAGGCACGTTAATGGAAACCCCCTTGAGGACCAGAATAACTTCGTGGTATTTGACCTCGATATTTTTGATGCTGAGTATAGCCTCGGATGTCTCCAAGAGATTCCCTCCCAAAGGTCTTTTTTCTTGATTCTATTACCAGCCCAGCCAGTCTTTTTCCCATTGCTGGGGCCAGCGTGCCTTCAGATCTACGCGCTCCACTTCCTGAAACTTGCCGCCCTTCCATTCCTGGATCAAACAGCCTGTCGCGGGGCGATGGTCGTATTGGGTATAGCTCACCGGGGAAGCGCCGAGACCAAGGTCGTAATTCTTCATGGTCTCAAATCCCTTTTTCATGATCCCCTCACTGGTAAGATCCCCCGCCTTATCGGCGCGTTTCATGGCCTCCCAAAGCACCAGGGCGTCTCCCCATGCCTGTACGGTCCGATTGAGCCTTTTCACCTTGGGTATGCCCGGGTTGTATTTTGCCGCAGCATCTACAACCAGATCCATGTTTTTGTAGTTCTGGCCAAAAAATGCATGAGGCGTGCATCCCATCACTCCTTCGGCAGCCTTTCCGGCCATCCGAGGCAGGTTTTCGTCAAACCCCCAATTGTTGACGATCCAGTCGGCGCCAAGCTCCAAGGCATAGGCATCCCGGATGGTCGCGGAGGTGGACATGGTCGTATTTCCATGCCATACCACATCGGGTTTAAATTTTTTAAGCGCCATGACCTGGCTCTTGGTATCCAGGGCAAAGAGAGAAACATCCTGGTCGGGGCCAACCTCAAAACCCAGCAATTCCGCATGGTTCTTGATTGCCTTAATGGGTGCGTTGCAGTAAGGCGACGAGAACATATAGGCACAGGCCATTCTCGGTTTTCTTTTATTATAGTCGGCTTTCTGTGGCCATTTTTTATCAAACCAGGCCGTTAGTGCAGACCTTGCATTGGTAGAGTAGTCCGATGAAAAGAAAAGGTTGTAGGGTGTTTTTGCAGGGTTGGTCAAATGAGCTGAATAGGAAGCCGAAACATAGGGGATCTTATCTTTATTTACCGTGGGAGAAAGGGCCTCGGTGTCGCCGGTACCCCAACCCATAATGGCAATGACTCCCAGCCTTTTGAGAAGTTTATATTTGGTAATGGCTTCGGGGATACGATATCCATAGTCAAACCAGGTATATTTAATTTTTTTTCCGTTCACACCACCAACGGAATTAATGTACTTGAACGCCTCTGCCATCCCGATGGCGTAATCTTTGCCCACATCCGAGGTCGCCCCGGTACAGTCCATCAGACCGCCAACTCTAATTGTCTTGGCTGCCGCGATCGTAGAAAATCCCATGAGAAAAAAAACTGCCAGAAACGCAACCAGAAACTTTAGTGCTATACTTTTCTTCATCTGTTTCCCCCCTTTTGCTGTTTTGTGAAGAACCACAAGTTGACTTGTCAACAGTAAGCCGAAGCAGGATCTAAAGAATAGTCACCCCCTTTCAAAAAAATCAAAAATTAATATGAAAATGGCCATAGATTAAAGTAGTTCTTGGCCTGCCACCACCGATAGGCAAGGCCGTTGGGTTCATAGATAAGAAATCCGCAGATGGCCAGGCCGAAGGCCATGTCTTTAATGTAGGTAAACCCCATCAGGAGTTCCGGATAATAGTCTCCCATAGGGATCACCACCATCTGGAGAAGTTCCATGATAACCACCATGAAGATGGAACCGAAAATAGCACCATGGATGGAACCTACGCCGCCGATCAGGATAACCCCTACCAGCCAGAGCGACCACCCCCAGGTGAAATGTTCAGGACTGAGAGCAGCCGTATTGCATACCCAGAAAGCCCCGGCCATTCCTGCCGTGAATCCCGCGACAAAAAAGGAAAGAAGCTTATACCAGACAATATTAATTCCCAGGGCTTCCGCAGCAATATCATTGTCCCTGATAGCTACCCATGCCCTTCCGGGTTTTGATCGTAGCAGATTGGCCAGAACAATCACCATGAGCGTCAGCATTACCGCCATGACATAATACACCTGAACATCGTTTTCGATGACCCATGGCCCTATCTTGATGGTCCCCGGCGGCAGGGAAAATGCCTGCCCCCTTCCACCAATCTGGGAAACATACTGCGTCAGAATAAAGTCCACCGTAATAAACTGGGCAGCCATGGTGGTAAGAATCAGGTAAAAGCCTTTCACCTTTGCAGATGGCAATCCGAACAGCACACTCCAGAGTCCCGCAACAATACCTGCGGCAACAATACTTATGGGATAGGCTAACCCTGCATCCACGATTCCCTGAGGCCAGGGGAACTGAAGCACCAGCATCGTACTGGTGTATGCCCCGACCGCAATAAATGCGGAATGACCTAAGGTAATCAAACCTGTATATCCGATAAGCAGCTGTACTCCCAGAGCTCCCATGGCGGTGTATCCCACCATGGTTGCGACACTGACCCAGTATTCTGGAAGCAACAACGGAATACCCACAAATGTGATAAGAAGCAGCAAAATCATCTTTGATTTAAGAAATGTTGTCTGCCACCAGCCCTGATCTTCGGCATAATCCTGATGATAATCACCACATGGCAACCATACACTAGACATAGGATACCTCTTTCAAGTGAGCTAAAGTTTAATCACGGAACCTTTTTTCTACTCTGTCTACTGCCTACTTCTTACTCCTTACTGTTTCTACACTCTCTCGATCCTTTCCCAACCCCAGAGACCGTAAGGTTTGAAAAGAAGGAAAACCGCCATAAATACAAAGGGAACGATTTCCTTCACCCCTCCGGGAAAGAACTGATCCAGATAGGTCCCGGAAAAGTTCTGGAGAAGCCCGATGGCGATCCCCCCCACAATGGCGCCGGGCACCGAATTGAGCCCGCCAAGGACCACGGCAGGCAACACAAGCAGCCCCAGGTACCCCACGGAAATATTGATCCCATTGATATTCCCTAAAAGCGCTCCTCCTACACCGGCGCTCATGAAGGCAATTGCCCAGGCAGCCGCATACACGAATCTTGCACTTACACCGAGAGAAAGGGCGGCTGTTTCGTCATCGGCGGTAGCCTGCATGGAAAGCCCCCAACGGGTGTATTTGAAAAACAGCACAAAAACCACAAGAAGTACAATGGAAAGGATAAACGACCATAGATATACCGGAGATATTTTTAGGATACCGATGGTGATCGGTTTGAGTTCAAAAACGGGCGGGGTATACACACTCGTATCCGTCCCCCAGATAAACCCTATGAGACCTTTAAGGAAAAAGGAGAGCCCTACCGTTACCATGATGACGGCCAGAATAGGTTCCCCTATGAGTTTGTCAAGAAAGATACGCTCCGTGAGAAACCCCAGGACAATGCCTACCCCAAGGGTCAGAATGACGGAAAGGACAAAAGGAACACCCCAAGAATAAAAGGACCAGGTTACGTACGCTCCGATCAGGGTCAACTCTCCCATGGCCAGATTGAGAACACCTGAACATTTATAGATCAACACCCACCCCAGAGCCACGAGTGCATAAATACCACCCACCATGATGCCTGTGGTCAAGGTCATAAAAAAGAGCTCCATTCCTTCCCTCC
>CAYOWC010000006.1:5308-13389 GCA_964407525.1 uncultured Desulfobacteraceae bacterium
GTCTTGATACGCTGTTCCCTTCCATCCTCATAGGTTATGGTGGTATCCATATGCACCACATCCACATCGGAATAAAGGGCATTAACGATATCTTTATACCTGTTTTCCACAAACGCCCGTTTCAGTTTTGATGTCCTTGTAAGTTCCTCGTCATCCGCATCGAATACCTTGTAAAGGTTCACGAATTTATGTATTCTGGCGGGTTCCGGAAGGTCCTTATTCGCTTCCTGGATCTGCTCTTTAATAAGGTTGTATACTTCCGGTTTCTGAGACAGTTCCGGATAACTGGTATAGTTGAGTTTTTTGTCATCAGCCCATTTCCCCACCACTGCATAATCGATACACATGACGGCAGAAATAAATTCTTTTTTGTTTCCAATGGCCCAGACTTCCTGTACAAAGGGACTGAATTTCAACCTGGTCTCAAGGTATTGTGGAGAAAACGGTCTTCCATCACTCAGGGTCATCACATCTTTGGAACGGTCAAACACCACGAGGTGGCCGTCTTCATCTATAAATCCCCTGTCTCCGGAATACAGCCAGCCATCCACCAGGGTTTTTTCCGTGGCCTCGTCATTCTTATAATACCCTTGAAAAACAGAGGGGCTCTTGGTGAGAATTTCCCCCTCTTCCGTGATCTTGATTTCGGTATCCGGAATGGGAGTTCCAACCGTATCAAATTTGATGTCGCCGTCTCTATGGACTATCGAAATGCCTGCCACTTCCGTCTGGCCGTATATCTGCTTCAGGTTGACTCCGAGCGCGTGAAAGAATTTGAAATGATCCGGCCCCATGGCAGCGCCGCCTGTATAGCAGTGCCTTAGTCTCGACATGCCGAGGTGATCCTTCAGTTTTTTCTGCATGGTCATGGAGGCGATCCAGTTCAGGAATTTCCATCCCACCGGAACCGGTTTTTTCTCAAATTTCAAACCGGCGACCTTGTATCCCACCTTGGTGCCGAATTCATACGCCTTTCGCTTGATCCATGTGGAATCGATGTATTTTACCTGCACCTGACGCGTCATTCCTTCATACATTCTCGGGGGGGCAAACATCACGTGGGGGCCGATCTCCCTGATATTTTCCTGGGCAAGATCGGGTGCTTCAGGAAAATTAATAGTATACCCCATCTGAAGGCCACAGGATATGGACATCATCTGCTCCCCAATCCAAGCAAAGGGAAGGTAGGAAACAAAATCATCCGTATCATAGCAGGGATCAACCGCCATGAGATTGCGCCCCATGGTCAGCATATTCCAGTGGGAGAGGAGCGCGCCCTTGGGGAGAGCCGTTGTGCCCGATGTGTAAAAAAGAAGACAGATGTCGTCGCCATGCCCTTTATTGATCATTTTCTCAAACAGGTCAGGTTTCTCTTTGTCGAGCTGCCTGCCCAATTCCTGAACCTTTTTCACACTGACCAGAAAGTCCTGGTGATAATTTCTCATCCCTTTGGGATCATCCCACATGATGATGTCCAGTTTGGGACACTCATCCTTGATGGAAAGGCCCTTATCCACTTCTTCCTGGGTTTCACCCACAAAGATTTTTGAATCTGAATGGTCGATGATATACTTGACTTCGTCCATCATGCAGTCCTGAAACAACCACACCCCTATTGCTCCAGCACACATGGCAGCCATTTCAGCCCAGAGACCTTCCGGACGATTGTCGCCGATCATGGCAACCTTGTCCCCGCGCTTTAAACCAAGACTGACCATCCCGAGGCTGAGATATTTGACATTTTCCAAATAATCCTGCCAGGTAAAAGGGATCCATATACCGAACTCCTTTTCCCTCATGGCCACCTTTTTATCGCCATATTTCCTGCATTGGCTCAGAAAGAGCTTGGGAATCGTGAGCTCCTTGGTGATCTCAATCCCGGATCCTTTCATGTCTTGTTTTACCTCCTCGTGGAATAAAGATCATCTTCACCCAAGTAGGCCTTTATCACGTCTGGGTTGGCCTGAACTTCTTCGGGAGTTCCATCCATGATCTGGTTGCCAAAGTTCAGCACATTCACCTTGTGCGATATATCCATAACAACGCCCATATCGTGTTCCACCAGGATACAGGTAATTTTCCAACGCTCTTCCTCATTGATGTCCAGTATAAAACGGGCCATATCTTCCACCTCTTCCAGATTCAGGCCGGCGAGAGGCTCATCCAACAGGATCAGTTCAGGATTCAGAGCAAGGGCCCGACCCAGTTCAACCCGTTTCTGCAGACCATAAGGAAGCATGTGAGCAGGTTTGTCGCGAATGCTTTCTATCTCTAACAAATCGATGATCTCTTCCTCAATAAATCTCCGTGAAGAAATCTCTTCTTTTTTTGTCTTCCCGATATAAATGGATCCGGACACTATGCCGCTCTTGAGATGGACGTGTCTGCCAAGCCTGATATTATCAAGGACCGTCATCCCACCGAAAAGTTCGAGCTTTTGAAAAGTTCTTGAAATCCCCAGTTCAGCTCTTCTGTAGGGCCGCATGTGATTAACTTTCTTCCCCTTGAAATAGATATTGCCTGTCTGCGGTTTGTAAAGGCCGTTAATGCAGTTCATCATAACCGTTTTTCCAGCACCATTAGGCCCGATAATCGAATGAATTTCGCCTTTTCTGACTTCCAGATTTACTCCGGCCAGGGCAGTCACCTTACCAAAGGACATATGAACGTCTTCAAGCTTCAGGACGATATCGTCTTCTTTAAATTCCCCAACCTGATTCATAGTCGCGGGCCTCCAGATTTTTTTCTATGATGGTTGCTGCTTAAAATATATTGCAAACATGCCCTGAAGACAATTTCACCTCTGCACGGGAACTCTTGAAGAGCCGCGTCGTCTGCTCAGATCAGGGCTTTTTGCTGAAAATGTTTTTTGCTTACAATTGATAGGGTAAGGAATGATCATAGTTATTGAACAGGTTCCTTAAAATTTAGAAGGGGGTAAACTATAATTGTAGTACCATTACCCGGTCATGATTTTTTTGTCAACATGTTTTGCCAACATAGCACCAAAATTCCATCATTGGAGAGAACTGCCCATAAGGCCGTATCTCATGCCCGGTATCAGATTTTTGTGGCACTGGTCCAGAAAGTATTCATCCGTCATACCCGCTATAAAGTCCCTCACAATCCCGGCGAACGGGATTTGTTCCAGGTAATCGGGCTGCATGCCCTTCAGAAATCTGCGGTAGATATCGGAGTCTTCATTGCCGGTTTCAAGGTCCTTGTGAAATCGTTCAAACAGCAATTCAAACATGAGTCGAATCTTGCCAACCTGTTCTTTCACTATGCTGTTCCTGTAAATCCGATCTTCGTTAAATTGCTTCAAGGTCTTCAAAGTTTCGCCGACCCTGTCGCTGAACCTCAAAAAGGGTTTTTCAAAACTATTGCTAACAAGATCTTCCACCAGAGTATACACTATCGTACCATTGGTATTGCCCAGAATTTCACAGCATTCCTGCGGAAGATCTTTTCTGTTGATCAAACCCAGTCGGATTGCGTCTTCTATATCGCGACCAACATAACTGATGGTATCGGCAATCCTGACCACACACCCCTCTAAGGTCATGGGGCAGAGATCAGTCGCCGGATCTTCCTTCTTTTTTCTCATCTCATTGTAAAGGCTTTCAAAATTTTTGTTCTTGGCCGGCTCAAGAGACTGGGAGTGAAGTTCCCCATCGTGGCAGAGAATCCCGTCCAGTACCTGCAGAGTCAAATTCCACCCACGGCCTTTCCTTTCAATGCCTTGAAGAGAACGCACGCTCTGGATATTGTGCAGGAACGGTCCGACGTCATAGGCCTCACAAAGCTTTGAAAGGAATTTCTCCCCATCATGGCCGAAAGGTGCATGCCCGATATCGTGCCCAAGGGACACGGCCTCAATGAGATCCTCATTGAGACCCAATATCCGCCCAATGGTCCTTCCGATTTTTGAAACAAGCTGCACATGAAGCACACGGTGCGTAATGTGATCGTTCTTGATAAGATAAAACACCTGTGTCTTATCAATATATCTTGAGTAGGAAAGGGAATGGAGTATACGATCTGAATCGACGGAAAAATTCTGCCGGTGCCCTTTTTCGAGATCTTCTTCTACTTTTTCCCGGATAGCACTTGTGCTCAGGCACGCCCAGGGAGAGAACTTCTCTTTCTCTTTTTCATCAAGAATACCCTTGACCCCGTGTAACACCTGGTTATATCTCATTTTGTGGAATCCTCCCCGCGACGGCCCTTTTTCACATAGATTTCCTTTATCTCATTCCACACGGTTTTCCCCTTTTCCGCCAGAATATCGTGGGCTGAATCAGCGACCAGTCTGGATCTTGCTTCAAGTACTTCTTCAGCAGGCACAGGATGGCCTTTTTTCTTGTATTTCCAACGCAGGATCGATTTTGCAATTCCCATCTCAGCATCTTCGGCAAACTTCTTCAAACCGTTTTTCATATTTTCGTCCATGAGCAGTCTCTTTTTACTTGCAATTAAGTCATTAAAGCACTATAAATGTGCGTTTGTGATATTTCGATGGCAGCAAGAAAAACCTGTCGTTGTCCCGTGCATTCAATACCCCCTAATTTGTAAATGAAAAAGGGTTGGCGGGAAACATATTCACACAATGTATGTACCATCATATCAGGTTGGGGAAATTTGCTCAAGCGCCTATTTTCCCGTAACGACACAGGTTCAGATGGTTGCCAGGTGCCCCTGTTTCTCAAGGGGTGACAGAATCTCTGAACCGAGGTTTTAACCGGCATGAGACTGAACAATCAGAATCAAGTCTCAACAACCCAAGGAGGACACAGATGGCAGTAATCACTATGAAACAACTACTGGAAGCAGGCGTTCATTTCGGACATCAGACAAGGCGCTGGAATCCAAAAATGAAACCGTACATTTTTGGCGCAAGGAATGGAATTCACATTATTGACCTTCAAAAAACGGTAAGGCTGGTAAAGACAGCATATAATTTCATCACCAAGACCGTAGCGGATGGCTATCCGGTTCTTTTTGTGGGCACAAAAAAGCAGGGACATGATTCGGTTGTGGAAGAAAGCGAACGATGCGGCATGTTCAATGTGGTCAATCGCTGGCTTGGGGGAACTCTCACCAATTTCCAAACCATAAAAAAGAGTATTGCCCGTCTGAAAGATCTTGAAAGGATGAAAGAAGACGGTTCCATCAACCGGTATACGAAAAAAGAAATCCTTAAAATGGAAAAAGAACTGACCAAACTGGAGAGGAACCTGGGCGGCATCAAAAATATGGATGAAATTCCCGGTGCGGTCTTTGTTGTAGATCCCAGGAGGGAAAGAATAGCCGTCAAAGAAGCCAGGAAACTAGGGATTCCCGTGGTTGCCATAGCGGACTCAAACTGTGATCCCGACGAGATCGATTTCGTCATTCCGGGGAACGACGATGCCATTAGAGCCATAAGACTTATATGTTCCAAAATCGCTGATGCCTGCATTGAAGGGCATGAAATTGCTGAACAGCGCCTGAGAGAAGAGGCAAAACTCCAAAAAGAGCAAGAAGCCCCTGTAGAAGCGCCTATCTCCCCTGATGAAGGAGAAACCGGAGGCCCTGAAGTTATCGTGCTCCCCAGAAAAGAGGCACCCGAAGAGGCCCCCGTGCAAACCGAAGAGACCAAGGTACAGGCCGAAGAGAAAGATGTGCAGGTTGAAGACTCCCCGGCCAATGCTTGATAAGTTCGATTTTTCTCATTCATATATTGAAAAAGACACAAGAACCCGGATCGTTTTTCCAACAGGGTGAAACCATACCCTGGACCTGTTGGAACTGATCTCCAATTGATTTGATAGAAAGGGACAACCACATGACTGTTACCGCTTCATTAATTAAGGAACTGAGAGAAAAAACCGGTGTAGGGATTATGGACTGCAAAGCCGCACTGAAAGAGTGCGAAGGGGATATCAGCAAAGCGATAGACCATCTGAGAAAAAAGGGGATCGCTACCGCCAAAAAACGTGGCGGCAGAGCAGCCTCGGAAGGTCAGATTCAGTCTTACATACATGCTGGAGGAAAAATAGGCGTTTTGGTCGAAGCAAACTGTGAAACCGATTTTACGGGAAAAACAGATGATTTCACGGGATTCGTCAAAGACCTCGCACTTCAGATTGCAGCTTCCAATCCCATATGCATAGACCGCGAGACGATACCCCAGGAAATGCTGGAGAAAGAAAAAGACATCTATTCATCCCAGGCGAAGGCCTCTGGAAAACCCGAAAAAGTCATCGAAAAGATCGTTGAAGGGAAGTTGAAAAAGTTCTTTTCTGAAGTCTGTCTTCTGGAACAGCCTTTCGTTAAAAATCCGGACATCACAATCCAGGACCTTCTCAATGAACTCATAGCCAAGACGGGAGAAAACATTATCATTCGAAGATTCAGCAGATTCCAACTGGGAGACTCTGAAAGCTAAGAGGCATGGAACCGGGAAGTCCTCTCGATTTTCCGGTTCACGAAATATTTTAATTTGGGACCCACGGTCCTGCTCACTATCATGGTTTCAGGAGATCGGTTATGAAAGATGAAATACTTTCAGAACAACGTGAAAAAATGAAAAAGGGGGCCAGTGCTCTTGAAAGAGAATTCAAGAGAATCAGGACAGGCAGGGCATCCACGGCACTCCTTGATGGTTTGAAAGTGGAATGTTACTCCGCCTTGATGCCCATAGAACAGGTTGCGACAATTTCCGTTCCCGAAAGCCGTCTTATCACTATTCAGCCCTGGGATCAGAGCATCATCGGAAATGTAGAAAAATGCATCCTGAAATCGGATCTCGGTCTGACCCCTGCAAATGATGGGAAAATCATCCGTATTGCCATTCCTCCTTTAACGGAAGAAAGACGAAAGGAACTGGCAAAACTCGCCAAAAAAATGGCCGAGGAAAGTAAGATCTCTATTCGTGGGTTCAGACGGGAAGGCAATGAGATGTTGAAAGACTTAAAAAACGACAAGGAAATTTCCGAAGACGAGTTTTTTAAATCTCAAGACGAAGTCCAGAAATTAACCGACGAATTCATTGAGAAAATTGATGCGATTACGGCACGCAAGGAAGAGGAGATTATGGAATTCTGATTGGTAGAAACCTGATCAGAGTTGGGCTTTCCGCCTATCGGAAGAAAAATATTCCTCAGACGAGAATCCGCTTGATTCGTTGACTCAAAAATCGGATCATGGAAGCCCTTCCATCAAGACTCCTGATCCGGTTGCTTGAGATCCAAAAACTTCAGACCACAGGTTCTCCTCTACCACTACCCTCCAGCCTTTCTATCGAACTAACTCTTGGACATTGAGATGGGATAAGGATGTCAATCGACAGTAAAAGAATACCGAAGCATGTGGCCATTATTATGGATGGAAATGGCAGATGGGCAAAGAAAAAAGGTTTCCAGCGTGTGCGAGGGCACCAAAAAGGTGCAGAAGCAGTCAGGCAGATTGTAACAGCAAGCAGGGAAATAGGTATTCAGTGGCTAACATTGTACGCCTTCTCGGAAGAGAACTGGAAAAGACCCCGACTTGAGGTCCAGGCTCTCATGAAACTCCTGAAACGTTTTTTAAAAAACGAGTTACATGAAATGCTTGAAAACAACATCCGATTGAAGACAATAGGTCGAACAGAAAATATACCGTCGGATACCAGGCAGATCCTTCTTGAGACCATAGAAAAAACAGCGAACAACACCGGAATGACTCTCACTCTGGCTCTAAGCTATGGTAGCCGTCAAGAAATAGTGGATGCGTGCAAAAAGATCGGACATATGATAAAAGGCGGGGATATGGTACCGGAAGGAATCGACGAAAAGCTCATTCAAAATTGCCTTTACACAGCGGAAATGCCTGACCCTGATCTTCTTATCCGAACCAGTGGGGAATATCGAATCAGCAACTTTCTATTGTGGCAACTTTCTTATACGGAACTTCATATAACCTCCACTCTCTGGCCCGATTTCGGCAAGGAAGAATACCTCCGCGCTATTGAGAACTACCAAAGCCGTGAAAGAAGATTCGGAGGAATTTCACAAACATGACAACTTCGTGTTATTCGTGGGCAAAACAAAGCCTTTCAC
>CAYOWC010000006.1:13489-46125 GCA_964407525.1 uncultured Desulfobacteraceae bacterium
TATTCGTGGTTAAAAACGCATCTGCTAGCTTAATGGACAAACAATGCATCTAAAACGGTGGCTCACAGCCCTGATCGCCATCCCTATTTTGATCTACATGATAGGCTTCGGGCCAAGGTGGCTGTTCCATTCCCTTCTATGCGCTGCCGCTATCGTATCTTTCATTGAATTTTCCAAAATAACGGGCGTGGGAAAAACAGGCTTTATTCTGTGCTGCAATTCCTTTTTGATTTTTCTCCTTTTTGCTGTAATATATAGTAGGCAGGTGCTGTTTTTACCTGTCATAACGGTCCTGTGGGTTTTCCTTCCAATGGCCTTCCTGATGATGCATAAGCCGATCCCGGGAAAAGAACTCACGGCGGAGATAGGCAAGGCGGTTTTAGGACCGGTATACGTTGCCATGCCCCTGGCCATGCTGGCTTTGATTGATTTCCGCCCCAGAGGAAGCATGTGGATCTTTTTCCTTCTGGCGGTTATTTTTGCCGGCGATACGGGTGCCTTCTATTTTGGAAGGCGTTTTGGAAAACATAAGCTCCACAAGGTAGTAAGCCCCGGGAAATCCTGGGAGGGTGCGGTCGGAGGGCTTATCAGCAGCCTGGTAGTTGCTCTCCTGTTTCTTTTTGTCTTCCACCTTCATTCGCTGGATGCAGGAATCATCATTCTTACCCTTTTACTCTCCGCGATGGGGCAGATCGGTGATTTGTCTGAGTCCCTTTTGAAAAGAAACCACGGCATCAAGGATTCCGGTTCCATTCTTCCGGGACACGGAGGAATCCTTGACAGAATTGACGGTCTTCTGTTTGCCATTCCTGTTCTTTTTGGGTATCTTCTGTTATCATGAAAAATATAACAATATTAGGCTCAACCGGGTCCATTGGCGTCAGTGCACTCAACGTAATCAAGCTTAATTCCGACAAATACAGGGTGGTGGCCCTTTCCGCCGGGAAAAACATAGAACTACTTCTCCGGCAGATCAAGGAATTCAACCCGGTAGCAGTTTCGGTACTGGACGAATCCTCTGCTGAAAAACTCAAAGAAGAATTGGGCAAAAGACCTGCTCCAGACATCTTTTTCGGACAGAGCGGTTTTAAACGCCTTGCAACAATGGAGCCTGCAGATACAGTCATATCCGCCATAACGGGCGCCGCAGGCCTGATACCTACCTTTGAAGCAATTAAGGCCGGCAAGAATATAGCCCTTGCCAATAAAGAGACCATGGTCATGGCCGGTGGTCTCGTCATGGACGAGGCAAAAAAGCGTGGGGTCACTATCCTTCCAGTTGACAGTGAGCACAGTGCCATACTGCAATCACTTCAAGGCCACCCAAGAGAAGATCTCAAGAGGATTATATTGACGGCCTCGGGAGGCCCCTTCAGGAATCTATCTCTCAATGAAATGCGTGAGATGACCGCGAAACAGGCTCTCAAACACCCCAACTGGGAAATGGGCCCGAAAATATCCATAGACTCGGCCACATTAATGAATAAGGGACTTGAAGTCATAGAAGCAAAATGGTTGTTCGATCTACCGATCGAAAAGATAGGTATAGTTGTACATCCTCAGAGCATCATCCATTCCATGGCGGAATATATCGATGGATCGATTATAGCCCAACTTGGCATTCCGGATATGACAATACCGATCTCTTACGCCTTGTCTTACCCTAACCATTTCAAAAACGATCTTTCCCCATTAGACCTTTTGACTGCAGGAGACCTTCAATTTCAAAAGCCGGACATGTCGCGTTTCAAATGCCTCGCCCTTGCGCTTAAAGCAGCAAAAATTGGAGGAACCATGCCAACAGTCCTTAACGGATCCAATGAAATTGCTGTGGGAGCATTCCTCGGAGGCCAAATCGGTTTCCTGGACATCCCCGCTCTGATTGAAAAAACCATGGAAACCCATGAAGTTGCTCCTACTGACGGAATTGCAGCAGTTATGGAGGCGGATAAATGGTCAAGGCAGAAAACAAGAGAACACCTGGAAAAC
Organism: uncultured Desulfobacteraceae bacterium; assembly: GCA_964407525.1. Classification (GTDB taxonomy): domain Bacteria; phylum Desulfobacterota; class DSM-4660; order Desulfatiglandales; family Desulfatiglandaceae; genus DUZB01. The sequence continues at coordinate 15,479 of CAYOWC010000006.1, forward strand.
CTTGTTAGGCCTCTACAAGGTTGAGGGTCTGGAAAAAAAATGAACCTGCAGGCCCTAAAGCTTGAATTTGGAGTTTTATAGTGTATTTAGATCAGTCCATACATATCCTGTCCTACTATATTTTCCCCTTTGTTCTGGTTCTCGGCATATTGATTTTTGTCCATGAATTGGGCCATTTTCTTGTTGCAAAATATTTTGGTGTAAAGGTTCTCAAGTTTTCTTTAGGTTTTGGCCCTAAACTCATCGGGAAGAAGTTAGGCGAAACCGAATATCTCATTTCCCTACTCCCCTTAGGTGGGTATGTTAAGATGTTAGGGGAAAATGATGAAGACGATGAAGCCCCCCTCACCTCTGAAGAAGAAAAAAAATCCTTCAGTCATAAACCGGTCGGCCAACGAATCGCTATCGTTGCTGCGGGACCGATATTCAATCTGGGTTTAGCCCTTTTCACTTTCTGCCTGTTCTACATGTTCGCGGGCAACCATGTCCTTTCCCCCGAAATCGGGGAGGTGAAAGAAAATGCACCCGCGTACGTGGCCGGTCTGCTTAAAGGAGACGTCATTGTTGCCATTGACGGACAACAAACAGGAACCTGGCCGGAAATAAAGAAAATGATAAAGGGGAACACTGGCGAACCCGTCGAGATCACAATAATGCGGAACGACGAACTCAGGACAATCAAATTAACCCCTGAAATCAGTGTCACTAAAAACATTTTCGGCGAAGACATAAAAACTCCTCTTATAGGCATTGTGGCGTCCGGAGTTTTCAAAAAAATCTCTTACACGCCTCTGGAAGCTGTTCGAACAGGTTTTTTGAAAACCTGGGAAATCATCAAACTCACCTTCCTGACCGTCGTAAAGCTTATCCAGCGTATTATTCCACTCAAAACTGTGGGCGGTCCTATCTTCATTGGGCAGATGACAGGCCAATTGGCTGAGAAAAGCTGGACCCATTTGATACCCTTTTTGGCAATTATCAGCATAAATCTAGGGATATTAAATCTACTGCCGATTCCTGTACTCGATGGGGGCGTCATTTTTTTCCTGCTGATTGAACTCATCATGGGAAGGCCCCTTAACTTGAAAGGCCGGGAAGTGGCCCAGAAAATCGGCATCAGCCTCCTGCTACTATTTATGGTTGTTGTTATATATAATGATGTAACTCGTTTTTTTGAGTAAGGCTTGCTCAGATTTGGGCCATCTTCGGCTGCTGCTCAATCGCAGGTAAGCGAACTTGTGAGACTCCGAATATGACCTAAATCTGGGCAAGCCATAAAGATGTGGCTGTCATAGGCCCCGTGGTATTCTTACATGATTCTTGCTATCAATACATCTACCCTTCAGTTCAGTCTTGCCCTTTTAAAACAAAATGGCACCATTGCGGCAGAACAGATGATGTTCAGAAAAAAAGGTAACTTTGGCAGTCTAATGCCCGCTGTCGACCATCTCCTTGCCATTTCAGATGCCAGGCCCAGTGATTTGTCGTGTATAGCTGTGGCCATCGGCCCAGGCAGTTTTACCGGATTGAGAATAGGTATATCTCTTGCGAAGGGTCTTTGCCACGCCCTGAAAATTCCTATTGCAGGTGTATCCAGCCTTGAAGCACTGGCATCGCAGATCCCTTTCGCCAAGTTTCCCGTCATTCCTCTTCTTCGTTCAAGAAAAGGAGAGGTGTTTACGGCAAAGTTTATCCAGAATCACCATCAGCAAATAGAAAGACAACAAGAAGATATCTCCATCAAACTGTCTGACTTATTTTCAACGCTTCGGGAACCGGCTTTGATTATAGGGGATAATTTTGAAGAGCAAGCGCCTGTCTTCCAAGATAAAACTGGAACATCCATTACAATGTTGGCGCTTCCCCATTATTGGAACTTAAGGGCGTCTTCAGTGGGCGCTATGGGCCTCAGAAAATTTACCCGAAATGATCTTGATGATCCCTACGGCATCAAACCTATTTACCTCAGGCCACCTGATATCAGGCCAAATCCTTTTTCGCACCATTGACAATGTTGCCCAAAAAATATATGGTTCATCCGTAATTTCAAAGATCAACGGTCCATTTGAAGCAGATTCTGAATACAGCGTTTTTTTCAACCGGTTTAAGAGAACATTTGAATTGGATAACTCCCGCATAAACAACTCATTTCCCGTAGCAAAAGAAGGCTTTCCCTTCATAGCAATCAGTTGTGGTTTAACGCTGATCTTTCTACTTCTAGGATATCATATCTTCTTTGTGTTAGGGACCCTCATCAGTTTTTTCATTGTGTTCTTTTTCAGAGATCCTGATCGTGAACATCAAAGCGTTCCTAATGCGGTACTCACGCCCGCCGATGGCAGAATACTTGAGATAAAACAGATCGATAATTCCAGCAACCCCCTGGGTTCACCTGCCTTGAAGATCAGCATCTTCATGTCCGTATTCAATGTGCATGTAAATAGAATGCCTGTGGGAGCAGTCATAGAGAAAATTGATTACCATGCAGGAAAATTTCTTTCAGCCAACCTTGATAAGGCCTCCGAACAAAATGAAAATAATCGGGTCACATTACGAACACCCGATTCCCAAAAGATTGTTACCATCCAAATTGCCGGTCTCATTGCAAGGCGGATTGTATGTTGGGTTGAAGAGGGAGATCGCATGGACAGGGGGCAAAGATTTGGGCTGATTCGGTTTGGTTCCAGGCTTGAAGTGTTCCTTCCAATCAACGCAAGGGTTACCATAGAGAAAGGGCAGAAAGTGAAGGCCGGAGAAACAATCATAGGATATCTCCAGTGATCAATAAACAAAAAAGAAAGCACAAAAAGACCAGCAAGAAAGGTATTTATATACTTCCAAACCTCTTCACTTCAGCGAGCCTTTTCAGCGGTTTTTATGCAATTATAGCAGCAATCCATGGAAAATTTGAAATGGCCGCCGTTGCTATCTTAATTTCCTGCGTTCTCGACGCGCTTGATGGAAAAATTGCCAGAATCACCAATTCCACAAGCCTTTTTGGGGCTGAATTTGACTCCCTTGCCGATCTCGTAGCCTTTGGGGTGGCGCCTGCTATCCTCGCCTTTCAGTGGGCATTAGAACCCTTTGGGCGCCTTGGCTGGCTTGCCTGTTTCATGTACGTAATATGTGGCGCTCTTAGATTGGCACGCTTCAATGTGCAGAAGACCAGCATAGACTCTCGGTATTTCAATGGATTGCCAATTCCAGCGGCTGCAAGCTTCATAGCTTCACTCATACTTTTTTCCTCTGCGGTAGGCGTGCTTTCTGTCGGGTCCAGACACATTATCATTATCGTACTGGTATACATTCTGTCCTTTTTTATGGTCAGCACAATTAGTTATATGAGTTTCAAGAAATTTGAATTAAAACGGCAGAAACCTTTCAATGTACTGGTTGCCATAATCCTGGCACTTGTTGTGGTAGCCTACAAACCAAAAATCATGCTCTTTTTTCTTCTTTCCCTCTACATTCTATCCGGTCCTGTCGTAACATGGTACAGAATACGAGCAAAAAGAAATGGAGAAAGAGTGGTCATTGAAAATCCGTTAACGGCTGAAAAGGAATGATTTGCTGCTAAAAAAAGACCTATGAGAATCACAGGAGGGCAAGCACGAGGCAGACGTATAGAAACGTTAAAGGGCTTTAAAATCCGGCCAACCTCGGATCGTGTGAGGGAGGCCGTTTTCAATCTTTTGGGGCAAGATCTTTCCCATCAGCGGGTCCTTGATCTTTTCTCCGGAACAGGAAGCCTGGCGATCGAATCATTGAGCAGGGGCGCCTCCCATGCCGTTCTCGTGGATAAATCGCAACAATCCGTAAACCTCATTCGAAAAAACCTCTGTCATTCCGGTTTTGAAGATCAGGGGATCGTTTTGAGACATGATTTGACGGAGGGGCTTCCCCGCTCGCATACGTTTTCAGATGGGCAGTTTGAGATTGTATTCCTAGATCCGCCCTACCGTGATAACCTGATTCCTGTCCTGCTGGAACAGATTACCATAACATGTTGTCTTCCCGGCGCCAGGGCTGTCGCAGAAACGGCCAAGGATCGCGAACTGCCCTCTGCGGTCGGCTATTTCAGACTCAATAAAACAAGAACCTATGGCGACACAAAAATAAGTATCTACATTTATGAGGAAACCGATGATTCATAAAACAGCGATTTACCCAGGTTTTTTTGACCCCATTACCAATGGACACCTCAGCATAGTAACCCGTGCACTGAAAATTTTTGATCATCTGATCATTGCCATTTTGAACAATCCGAAAAAGGTTCCTCTTTTCACGGTAGAGGAGAGGATACAGATGATTGAGCAGGCCGTCTCGGGTCAATCTAACATTAAAATTGATACATTTGACGGTTTATTAGTAGATTATGCGGTTGAAAAAGAGTCCAATGTCATTCTCAGGGGTCTTCGAGCTCTATCTGATTTTGAATACGAATTTCAGATGGCTCTCATGAATAGAAAACTCAACCACGATGTGCAGTCCATCTTCCTGATGACCGACTACAAATGGTTTTATACAAGCTCCACTATTATTAAGGAAGCGGCAAGTTTTGGAGGAGATGTCAGCGGGCTTGTGCCTGATGTGGTAAACGATGAACTCAAAAGAAAATTTCAAGAGATAAAAAATGCTTGACACTCAGGTCAGCTTAAGCGATATTTCTCTAAGAACCTGAACATCTTGGATAAGATCCTGATTAATCTTCATTGCTCCAAAATACGATTTGTTTTATCCTTTTGAAAAACAGTGTTTCGAAATAATGATATTTTAAGCCCCTTTAGCCACCAGGAGGAGAGAAATTGGCGCTCACAAAAGAAGCAATCATAGACACAGTATATCATCAGGTAGGTCTCAGCAAAAGCAGCTCTCGTATTGTCACAGAAGGATTGCTTGAAATAATAAAGAGGACCCTGGAAAATGGTGAAGACCTGCTGATCAGCGGCTTTGGGAAATTTCTCGTAAAGGAAAAATCAGCAAGAAGGGGAAGAAACCCACAAACAACAAAAGATCTTCAGCTGAGGGCAAGAAGGGTTGTCGTTTTCAAAACATCGGGAGTTTTCAGAGATAAAATCAACAAGACCAATTAATGAGAAACGTAAAGACTCTGATGCCCTTGGTCGTCAGAGTTGTATGCATCCCCAAAAGGCACCCCTTTTCAAATCAGTTCAATAGCTCCAGTATATCATACAGGGTGTCTTTTATCTCACTGATATTAAAGCCGTCACGATCGGGCAATCCTTCTGACGCCTGTCGTCTGAGACATTGCCTGGCACCTTCAATAGTCATTTTTTCATCGTAAAGGAGTTTTTTGATAGAGAGGAGGGCCTCCAGATCTTTCTTCTGATAGGTCCTCTGGTTGGAATCCGCCCTGCTAGGCTTGAGCTGGGCAAACTCACTTTCCCAATATCGAAGGACGTAAGGCTCAACGCCAACTATACGACTCGCCTCTCCAATACGAAAATATCGTTTGCCATCGGGAATCAGGCCCATAAAATCACCCCTCCCTTAACCTGCCTCCTGTGTCCACTCTTACCGCTTCAATAATAGAATCATGCAGACGATTAATCTCATCTCCGTCAAGGGTGCGGTTTTCTGATCTGTAACATATCCTTAACGCCACAGCCTTTTCAGAAGCGGCTATTTTATTCCCCTCATAGAGATCAAAAATGTCCACAGATTCCGTCAGGTCTCGCCCATGTCGGTTTATGGTATCGACAATTCGTGAGCTTTCGATCCGACGGTCCAGAAGAATGGAAATATCCCTGAAAACTGCAGGGTATTTAGCAAAAGGCCGGAATTGTTTTTCTGTTGGTTGAACAGATAACAGCGTTTCAATATCTAACTCAAAAGCAAAAATGTTTTCTTCCTTCAGATCATAAGCAATCATCACTTGTGAAGAGAGTCTGCCTAACCGACCAACCATTTTGCCGGCAAAGGTAATTCCACAAGAACATTCGGGATCAAACTCACAGGATTTCTCATCACCTCCAAAATGCAGGTTTGAGAGTCCTATCTCGTTCAAAAGAACTTCTGCCGCCCCTTTGATATCATAAAAGTCCACCTGCCTTTCCGGACCATACCAATTTTTCCCACGATAAGCCCCAGTCATAACCGCAGTCAGACAGAGTTTTTCAATCGGTTGTTTATTCTTTTCTTTCTGAAAAAAAAGTTTTCCCCACTCAAAAAGCTTCAAATTGCGCTCACCATAATTGAAATTTGTTCCAATGGCGCCCAGAAGACCGGGAAGAAGTGACGTCCTTAGTACGGACTGCTCAACGGTCAGCGGATTCATGACTGTGGTAAACGACCGCAAATCGCTGTTTATATCCGCACCGAGATGATCTGCGCTATCGGGGGAAATGAAACTATAGGTAATGATCTCAGAAAACCCAAGGCCTGTCATAATCGGCCTGATCTTGTCCCTGACGCGAAGTTCAGGTGCTTCTATTTCATCAGAAGGTCGAATGCGGGGATAGGTTACAGGAATATTATCAAATCCATAGAGCCTTGCCACTTCCTCAACGAGGTCCACCTCTCTCAAGATATCAACCCTGAATGACGGGGGCGTAACCGTCAAATCGTTTTCACGAAAATCTTTCACTTCCATCTCAAGAGATTTCAGGAGCTCCTTCATTTTTTCTTTTGATAAGGAAATACCCAACGCAGCATTTGTTTTTTTTACACGGAATTGGATATTCGGGGGCGTGATTTTTCCGGGAAAATTGTCAAGGACTCCACTGGAAATTTTTCCACCGGCCAGATCCGAAATCAGCGATATGGCCCTTTGTAGAGCCTGCTTTGTTCCACCAATATCCGCACCCCTTTCAAATCGATAAGAAGCCTCAGTAGACAGTCCCAGAAACTTGGAACCTCTTCTGATGGTAACCGGATCGAAAAAAGCGCTTTCTATAAGGAGATCCCGCGTTTCTTCAACCACCTCCGAATTAAATCCCCCCATGATCCCAGCAAGAGCAACCGGTCTCTCTCCATCACAAATCATCAGGGTTTCTTGGCTCATTTTTCGATTTTCACCATCCAGCGTAGTAAATTCCTCGCCTGCTTCGGCCCTCCTCACAACAACTCTGTTCTCCCTCAGCCTGTGATAATCAAAGGCATGGAGAGGCTGACCCATTTCGAGCATCACATAGTTGGTGACATCTACCAGATTGTTGATGCTCCTGATCCCCGCCTGGTGAAGCCTGTATCGCAGCCAGAAAGGTGAAATCCCCTGCTTCACACCCTGAATCACACCGGCAACATATCGCGGACAGCCTTGGGGGTCTTGAATGGCTATTTTTGCCAGATCACCAACTGGAGGTCCTTCTTCTTTGAAAACAATCTCAGGCAGTTTGAGCATCTGCCCGGTAACAGCAGCAATCTCCCTCGCAATCCCTATGATGCAGGCACAATCCGGCCGGTTCGGTGTGATGCTCACGTCAAAAACCGTATCTGGAACAGCAAGGACGGTAGACAAAGGAGCACCAGACGACAGGATGCCGGAAAGGATCATGATTCCACCGTGATCACTGGTCAGGCCCAACTCATCTTCAGCAAGAAGCATCCCCTCAGACATTTCTCCACGAATGCGGCCTTTTTTAATGACTCCACCGGGAAGCTTTGCCCCCGGAAGAGCCAGAGGAGAAAACGCCCCAACTTCCACATTGGGGGCTCCACAAACTACCTGTATGGTGTCGGACCCTGTCTCCACCATGCAAAGGCAGAGGCGATCCGCATTGGGGTGGGGCTGCACCTCCAGGATCCTTGACACAACAACCTGATCAAACCCCGCACCAATAGCTTCCATTCCTTCTACTTCAAGGCCTGCCATAGTAAGAAGATGACCAAGCTCTTCCGGTTCCGCGTCAATCGTTACATATTCTTTCAGCCAGTTTAAACTTGCTTTCATGATCTCTTATCAAATCCAGTCTGTTTTGTAGATTTTTTGTTAATCAGAACTGTTCCAAAAATCTCGCTTCATTTTTGAAAAAGAGCTGGATGTCATCTATCCCGTATTTGAGCATGGCGATCCTTTCTATACCCATTCCAAATGCAAAACCTGAGTAGACTTCAGGATCATAATCCACAAAACGATAGACCGCAGGATCGACCATTCCAGACCCCAGGATCTCCAACCATCCCGTATTTGAACACGTCCGGCACCCTTTCCCCCCGCACATCACGCAACGGATATCCACTTCAGCACTGGGTTCGGTAAAAGGGAAAAAACTCGGCCTGAATCTCAAGCTTGTGTCACTCCCGAACATCTGGTGTATAAATCCAGTCAAAGTACCTTTCAGATCTCCAAAGCTGACATTCTTATCCACAAGAAGACCTTCAATTTGATGAAACATGGGCGTATGAGAAACATCTGAATCCCGCCTATATACTTTTCCGGGGGCAATAATACTCACAGGGGGCTTCCGCATCTCCATAGTTCTGATCTGAATTGGAGAAGTATGGGTCCTCAGAACGATATTGTCGGAAATGTAGAAAGTATCCTGCATATCTCTCGCGGGGTGATCTTTGGGAAGGTTCAATGCCTCGAAATTATAATAATCCAGCTCAACATTAGGACCCTTTACAACCCTGAAGCCCATTGTAGCGAAAATCCTGCACACGTCCTTGATGACGAGCGTAACAGGGTGTAGATGCCCACGGGCCGGCCTTCTTCCGGGCAAAGTCACATCAAAAACCGGCTCTCCAGACATATCCCCTGAAAGCAGAACCTTTTCAACAGCCTTAAACCGTTTTGTCAGATTGTTTTTTATCAGGTTTGCAAGTTTTCCTGCCTCGGGGCGTTCCTCGGTCGTCAAACGCCCCAACTGTTTCATCAAGGACGTCAACAGACCTTTCTTGCCAAGATATTCGACCCTGAATTCCTCAAGTTTCTGAGGATTCATGATGGCTTCAATCTCACTTATGGCGACTTTTTCTAATTCCAGGAGTTTGTCTTTCATTAAATTCTCTTTTCTGGAAGGAGCAAACTTTAGACGAGAGGGCAGAAAAAACCAATTCTCACAGCTATAGTAACCGGGTTTCTACTCAGAGACTTCAAGCCACCATCCCTGCCACACGGGAAAATCCAGCAGGGTCGTGGATGGCCATATCGGCGAGAACCTTGCGATCTAATTCAATCCCGGCCTTCTGGAGTCCTCCAATCAACCGGCTGTAAGACGACCCGTTCTCCCTGGCCGCAGCATTTATTCTGACAATCCATAAAGATCTGAATTCCCTCTTACGAACCTTTCGGTCACGATAGGCATACGCCCCTGCCCTTCTCACAGCAATCTCGGCAGTCCTGTACTGTTTACTCTGCCCCCCGCGGTATCCTTTGGCCGCCTTCAATACCTTATTTCTTCTTTTTCTGGCCTTAAAACCTCTTTTCACCCTTGCCATTTTTGTCCCTCTTTTCCATATAATTATCTGGGTTTACTTGGAAAATCCCGTTTCCCAAGACCACCCGAAAAATTCAATGGGGCAGCAACTGCCCCACCTGCACTCATTTCGGTCCACTCCCACTGGCTCATCAAGCGTATGGGATCAGTCTGCTCACCTGCTTCAAATTTGCAGAATCAACGAGACCCGACTTTCTGAGATTGCGCTTGCGCTTCGTACTCTTCTTGGTCAGAATGTGGCTCGAATAGGCCTTATTTCTGACAATTTTCCCTGAACCGGTGGTTTTGAATCTTTTTGCCGCACCCCGATTCGTTTTCATTTTCGGCATAACAACCCTCCATCCACATCATTAAGCATCAAAAAAATTAAAAAACGGCCCACTCCCGTGGATCCGTTTCAAGAAACACAGTGTAAATCCCTACGACAATATAACGTTACAGTCTATTTCGGGATAACAACCATAGTCATTCTATTCCGGGCCTCCCTTGTAGGCGGCTGCTCTACTGTTGCGTCCTCAACAAGTTCCTCCGCCACCCTTTTCAGAAGCTTTTCCCCAGCGCTTATGAAGGCCATTTCGCGTCCTCTGAAAAAGACTGTAACCTTGACCCTGTGCTTTTTTAGGAGAAATTTCTTAAGGTTCCGCATTTTGAAACCCAAATCATGTTCCTCAGTATGGGGTCTGAGCTTGATCTCCTTCATCTGGCCGCCGCGGCTTTTTTTTCGGGTCTCCTGCACCTTCTTGCTTGTTTCATACCTGAACTTGCCATAGTCCATAATCCGGCAAACCGGTGGATCAGAATTGGGAGCCACCTCAACGAGGTCTAACCCATCCCTATCAGCCAGATCCAGTGCCTCTCGAACCGAGACAATGCCCAATTGCTCCCCTTCAGCCGAGATCAACCTTACATTCCTTGCGCGGATCCGTTCATTAACCCTCACTTCATCTGCTTTCTTTCCTATGGTTATTACCTCCTTTGTTCACAGTCTTCATTAATAAGGCCTATAAATTCTTTCTCATCCATGAGAGGAAGATTTTGACCTGTCCTCTTTCTGGGGGCCACCATACCGCTCTCGCTTTCCTTATCGCCAATAATCAGCATATATGGTATTTTTTTAAGCTGGGCCTCTCTCACTTTAAGCCCGAGTTTTTCATTTCTAAAATCACCTTCTACCCGGATATTGGCATCCTGCAGACTTTTTAAAACCTTTTCGCCATGGGGGATGTTTCTATCGGTAACCGTCAGGATAGTCGCCTGAACAGGCGCCAGCCATGTGGGAAACGCCCCTGCATAGTGCTCGATCAGAACTCCGATAAATCTTTCGATCGCTCCTAAAATGACCCTGTGGATCATTACGGGTCGATGTTTTTCTCCGTCCTTTCCGACATAGGTCAGGTCAAATTTCTCAGGAAGGGTAAAGTCACACTGGATTGTGGCACATTGCCATTCCCGCTCCAAAGCGTCCTTCAGCTTCACATCGATTTTTGGTCCATAAAACGCCCCGTCTCCTTCGTTAATTTCATATGGAAGGCCGTTATCCTGCATGGCCTTTATAAGGGCGTTGGTTGCCAGCTCCCAGTCTTCGTCCGTACCAATGGATTTCGAAGGACGCGTGCTTATTTCAAGACCATACTCAAACCCGAAAACAGACATCACTTCTTTCACGAAATTCAGCACACCTTTGATCTCACCATCCAATTGTTCCGGCGTGCAGAGGATATGGGCATCATCCTGCGTAAATTCCCTCACCCTGAAAAGTCCGTGCAAGACGCCTGAGCGCTCATGGCGGTGGACGGTCCCCAATTCGAAGTATCTTTTCGGAAGTTCTCTGTAACTTCTGAGGCTGGAACCGTAGATGAGCATATGAGACAGGCAGTTCATAGGCTTAATCCCATAGGACATCCCATCAATTTCCGTGAAATACATATTTTCTCTGTAATTATCGAAATGCCCGGACCTTTTCCACAATTCAGTTTTGAGAATTTGGGGCCCTCTTACAAGTTCATATCCTCTCTGGAGGTGTTCCTTGATTTCAAAATCCTCAAGGAGGTATCTGAGCATAGCGCCCTTTGGATGCCAGATAATCATTCCGGCCCCCACGTCCTCATGGGTACTGAAAAGGCCCAATTGCCCACCCAGTTTCACATGATTTCGTTTTTTGGCCTCCTCGAGTCGGGCAAGATATTTCTTCAAACTCTTTTTATCAGGAAAAGCAGTGCCGTAAATGCGGCTCAGCATGGTCCGCTTTTCATCCCCCCTCCAGTAGGCGCCGGCCACTTTGGTCAGATGAAAGGCTTTAATCATTTTTGTGGAAGGGATATGAGGTCCTCTACACAGATCCGTAAAATTTCCTTGAGTGTAAAGCGAAACCTGTTCATCTCCCAAATCGTTGATCAGCTCAACTTTATATTCTTCCTTCAAATCCTCGAAAAAATCAATAGCGCTCCGACTTGGCATCTCTTTTCGAACGAACGGAAGATTTTTTTTAACAATTTCTTTCATCTTATCTTCGATGGCTTTCAGATCTTCTTCTTTAAAAGGTCTTTCATAATCAAAATCGTAATAGAAACCATCGGTGATAGCCGGCCCTATGGTGACCTTGACTCCCGGAAAGAGTTCCTGCACAGCCATCGCCATCACATGAGATGCACTGTGACGGAGTATGTGAAGTCCTTCTTCAGTGGTCACATATACTGGTTCAAGTTCCGCATTCGAAGTTATCTGACACGACAGGTCGCAAGTTACTCCGTCTATTTTCACAGCGACAACCCTGTCAAGACCGCCAACCTGAAGCCGTTTCAGTGTTTCAGAAGCAGGCAGCGATTCTATAAGGATCGATTCAGACGATTTGTTTTTTAAATGGACGGAAATACTTTCCATAATTTTTATTTATTAGTACCTCGAACAAAGAAAACAAGGCATCCGGAGTGGCCAACAACTTGCCGAGATGCCTCATGGAAATGGACTAATTTTATGTGCAATTCAGCAAACACTACTAATGACAAGCACTTACAACACTTTTAACTGTGAGCGCCCCAACCCGTACTCAAACTGTCCCCGGTGAGAAGCACAGTACTACCCTGATTATCGTACCTTATGTTAATTTAGTTAAGACAAAATTTTCACAAAGGTACACAATAACTAAATGAATTGCAACAAAAAAAATGATTTTACCAGATTCCCCGAGGAGGTCTTCCAAATTCCTCTTCTGAATCGCCTGAACAAGGCAAGAACAAGAAAACTGATTGAAAAAAAACTCCTGAAAGACTACCATTTCACCTAACACCTAAAAGCTGCAATTAGCTTTTACATGGCCGTTAGCTTAAAGGATTCAAACATTTAAAATACTTTCTTGCTATATTGGAACTTTCATTTTTTGATGTCGACCTAATGTAACCGTAAGCAACCGGTATCGTGCGGCTATGTAACCGCTAACCGCTAATTGCAGCTTTTAGGCAACAAGTCATTTAACAAGAAAGAATTCGGCGCCTGCAATCGAGCATTCATCTGTCTGCCGAAAAAGGTCTTGCTGACTGCGTACCGACCACAGGAAAATCAAATTAATGACTATCCTCCATTTATCAAGTATTGCTCACTGTTTATTCGTTTTCGTCAGGCGATTTATCTTCAGAGATTCACACCGCCTAACCTTTACTTTTTTGATTGCATTCGTCTCTTTTTCCGCAATTTCACCGAGCCTTGTATGGTCAACTCAAATGGTTGATGAATTTGGTCGAAAGGTCACCGTACCCGATGATCCCCGACGAATCGTCTCACTCGCACCGAGTATTACAGAAATTATTTTCGCTCTGAATCAAGAAAGCCGTTTAAAGGGGGTCACCCAGTTCAGTGATTTCCCTGCTGAGGCTTCCAAGCTCCCCAGCGTAGGCTCCTATGTGCACCTTGACCTTGAGAGAATCGTGGCATTGAAACCGGATCTTTGCATCGCCACCAAAGATGGAAATCCGATCAAAGTCATCAAAATGCTGGAAGCCTTACATATACCCATATATGTGGTACACCCTAAGAATCTGGAATTGATCATGGAAACCATTATCGGTATCGGCAAAATCCTCCATGCCGACGACCGTGCCAAAGCTATTGTTGAAGACATGCAATTCAGAGTGAATACTGTGAAATCTCTGGTCTTGAAGGCCCCGCACAGGCCCCGTGTTTTTTTCCAGATCGGCATCTCCCCGCTGGTATCGGCAGGAACTCCAACCCACATCCATGAACTTATCACCCTGGCCGGGGGAAGAAATGTATCGGAAGGGCCCGTGCCCTACCCGCGTTACAGCCATGAACAAATCCTGATCATGGCTCCAGACATATTCATCATCTCTTCCATGGCCAGGGGAGAACAGTTTGCCCGGGTAAGAGATGAATGGGCAAGATGGAAAGATATCCCCGCAGTAAAAAATGATCGCGTTTATGTGGTTGACTCCAATCTTTTTGACAGGCCCACGCCGCGTCTCGTAGACGCCCTTGAGCTTCTTGCCACCATGATTCACCCGGGTCTTTTCGAGGCACTGAAGTAAACATGGAAAGGTCGGTACTCCTGAAAAGGATTCTGTGGACAGTAATCCTCCTCTCTGTCCTTCTGGCGGCATCCATACTCCTGGGCATTTTGATGGGGTCGACAGGGATTGGAATAAAAAGGGCACTACTCTCCTTGACCTCTTCACGGGAGAACGATCCCATGCTGCATACCATCATATGGCAGATCCGTTTTCCCCGCGTACTCTTAGCAGCACTCGTGGGCGCAGCCCTTTCCATGGGGGGACTGGTGTTCCAGGCGTTGCTCAGAAATCCACTGGCTGAGCCCTATATCCTCGGAATTTCAAGCGGGTCGGGGATTGGCGCCATCATAGGAATCCTTGCTGGACTATCCCGATTTCCCGGAGTAAGCTTTACAGCCTTTGCGGGAAGCATTGTCACACTCCTTCTGCTTTTTCTCATGTCTTCCGGAAAGGCCATCCTTAAGAGCAACTCCCTTCTCTTATCAGGAGTAATGGTAAACTCCTTTTGCGCGGCCTTCATCATGTTCCTGATCTCAATCACCCAGGATGCTCGGTTGCATAACATTATCTTCTGGCTCATGGGTGATTTATCCATGATCAATCTTGGCCAGGTTGGCATACTCGCTGCCATACTTACCCCCTGCTTCTTTCTTCTGTTTTGTTTCTCCAACCAGATGAATCTCCTCCTTGTGGGAAAGGAAATGGCCCAATCTATGGGGGTAAATATACGGATCGTGGTCCCCATGCTCCTGCTCATAACTTCTCTGATGGTCAGCGCCACCGTCTCTTTTTGCGGTCCGATCGGCTTTGTGGGGTTGGTTATGCCCCATCTTCTAAGACTTATTTTTGGGCCGGACCATCGTGTACTGGCGCCTGCATGCATCTTGGGAGGAGGGACATACATGGTTTTCTGCGACCTTCTGGCAAGAACGGTTCCGGACCAGGGTGAAATGCCTGCAGGTGTCATTACAGCCATGATAGGAGCGCCCCTTTTCATCATCCTGTTGAAGAGGTCCGGACGATGAGCCCTGTGATTGCCGAAGATATAGAATTTTTCTACGGAGACCAGATTATTCTGCGAAGACTTTCCTTTTCTGTAGTTAGGGGAGATTTTTTTATCATTCTCGGTCCCAATGGTTCAGGAAAAACAACACTTCTGAAAATCATTGCCAACATTTTGAAAGTCAAGAAAGGCGATTTGCGGATCATGGGAAATCCAATCGAAAACCATTCCAGACGATCCCTGGCAAGAACCCTCGCGCTGGTTCCCCAGATGGCCCCTGTGGACTTTCCTTTTACCGCAATGGAACTTGTCCTGATGGGTCGTTCTCCACACCTGGGTTTTCTGGCATTGGAACGGAAAAACGATCTGGAATTAGCGAAAAACGCCATGGAATTTACAGGCGTTCTGCGTTTAGCCCATCGGAAAATGGACAAGTTGAGTGGTGGAGAACAACAGAGGGTATATATTGCCAGGGCCATCTGCCAGGCCCCTGAAATCATGCTTCTTGATGAACCAACTGCATCTCTTGACCTCACCCATCAGATAAGGATCATGGATCTGATGGAAAAATTAAGGAAGGAAAAAGGGTTGACTATCGTCATGGTTTCCCACGATATCAACCTTGCAGCCATGTACGCCACCCGCTTACTTTTTTTGAAAGCAGGAAAAGAAGCAGGAATCGGTACTCCGGAAGAGGTCCTCACGTTTAAGAACCTTGAACGGATCTATGAATGCCCTCTTCTTGTAGATGAAAGCCCGTTAGGTGGCTTTAAAAGGATTACATTGATCCCCAACAAATTCTTAAAAATGAAGATTGCGGGAAAATAAATATTCTGATAAACTATATACGAGTAATGTTGTGGTAAAACACCAAACATGAAAGGAGGTGAATCGGCTTACCCCATTTACTGGACATCTACAGATAACCTTAGACACGAAAGGAGATTGAAGATGGCTGGAAGCACTTACAAAATTGTTGAACTGGTGGGAACAAGCGATGTATCCTGGGAAGAAGCAACAGCCACTGCTGTTGCAACCGCAAGCGAAAGCCTGAAAGACTTGAGAATCGCAGAGGTAACCAAACTGGATGTTACGATTGAGAACGGAAAAGTCACAGGCTACAGAGCCAGATTGGACTTATCTTTTAAATACGTTAAATAAAAAGAGGATCCCTGCGGGATCCCACTGTGGTGAGGGCTCGCTCAAAAATAACTTCACATTGTCCCATCTCAGATTTAGGCGAATTCTGTGAATTTATTTTTGGGCGGGCCCTAAGGAGAGGAAATGGAGCCGGTCAAGAGAAAACTGACGATACTGGACCAGATCTCTGCATCAGACAAGGTGAGGAGCAAGATCATAGATGCTGCAAGCGAGCTTTACGCAAAAAGAGGCTTTGCAGCCACTTCCATTCAGGAAATCTCTGAAATGGCCGGAGTTGATCTCCCGATCACCTACCACTATGTGAAAAATAAATCTGAAATCATGCGAATGATCATGGAAGATGTTTTAAGTACGTTCCAGAACAATCTTCTCAAAGAGATTCAGGACCTTCATGATCCGGAAGAGAAGCTGCATATTGCCATCATTCTGTACCTGAGAATCATAGAAAAGCACCGGGACAAGCTGCTCCTGATCTACCAGAAGTCAAGTTCCTTAGACAGAGCTGCAAAAGCCCGAATTATGCAATTGGAAGTGGACGTTGCAGAAGTTTTCAAAGGGATTATCAGCGAAGGAATTGCGCAGGGGACCTACAAAAATGTGGACGTGGATCTAATGGGGTACAACATCATGATGCTGGCCCACATGTGGATTCTGAAACACTGGCATTTCAAACACCGCCTCACACTGGACAAATATATCGATCTTCAATTAAGCATAATTATGCGCGCCCTTCACTAACCTCCACTATTCTTTCATAACCGCCTCGATGATAACCACATCCTCAATCGGGACATTTTTCATACCGGCCTTTGATCCCGTCTTGACCTTCGAAATGGCATCCACTACATCCATTCCTTTGATCACTTTCCCAAAGACCGTATATCCCCACCCCTGTGGGGTCTTGCTTCTATGATTCAATGAACCATTGTTATTCGTGTTGATGAAAAACTGGGCTGTTGCGCTGTGGGGATCAGGCGTTCGGGCCATGGCAATTGTACCACGATCATTCTTAAGCCCGTTATCCGCTTCGTTTTCCACAGGCATCTCCGTCAGTTTCTTCTTCATTTTAGGGGTAAAGCCCCCGCCTTGAATCATAAAGTCTGGAATCACCCTATGGAAAATCGTGTCATCGTATTGACCCCATCGCACATAGCGAAGAAAATTATCCACCGTTTTGGGCGCCTTCTCCGGATAGACTTCAATAACAATTGTTCCCTTGCTGGTTTCCACCTCCACCTGGGGATTTTTTGAGCCCGCCTCCGTAAGAGACGGCAAGGCAAAAACCAACATGGCCATAATAACGAGATGTCGCATTTGTCCTGCTCCTTTCGAAATTCAAAACTCTTGTCTTTTTGGATCCACTCACGTGCTGAGAAAAGATGGAAAAAATCCATCAATCGGTTCATAATATAAGATATCAAACGAACGATATCAACAACAAAGATTCAACAATCCTGCTTGAAAAATAATTTACCCCCGATATCTATTGAAATGGAATTATTTTCTCAAAAAAAAATTCGTACCTAAAATAGTCGGGAGACTGTTTAATGACCGGAAAACCGAACAAACACCAACCGGATGCTTATACCTCGTATTTCTTGTTTTTTATTGACTGCTTTCCTTCCTTATCGTATAAGTTGGCAGGTTCAGGTGCTCATTTTGAGCTTGATAGGGAACACCGTAAAAACGGGACGGGCCCGCCGCTGTGACCTCGATCCTTCGTCTGTCTTTTATTCTGGAAGACGAAGAACCCTTTCAGCAGATATTGCCACTGTTTCATATGGAATTGGGAAGGCGGCTGTAAGGGCGGGGAAGTCAGAAGACCTGCCTGAACAGATATGCGAGACATCCTTCGCGGAACGGGGGGTTGTCTACACAGTCCTGCGAGGATAAAAAAGGGAAATCCCCGGGTCGAATCCGTTCGGTCCGGGTTTTTTTATTCCTGGACTTCGATTTTTTTCACCTTTTATTTCAAGCCAATTCCCATGGATGAGCAGCTTTGGGGCGATGGCTGAAAGATCCTTTCGCTATGAAAAACAGGTATCAACCACTTTTGCATTTTGTATTCCTGCTTATTTGCGTTATGGGAATTCAACCCGCCGCCGCTGAATCAGGCGACAACACCCCAACCCTGGGAACCGTCGTCGTTACAGGCTCTTCGGAAGAAATCCCTTTTGAAACAGGGGATGTGGAAATGGAAGAATCTACAGGCTTCGTTTCGGTCATTCAAAGGGAGGATTTTGAAGGGAAAATGGAAAATCTTGCAGAGGTTCTTCAGAATGAGGCCGGTGTCCAGGTAAGACAATCGGGGGGCCTTGGAAGCTTTTCCACCATTTCTATTCGCGGGTCTTCCAGTGATCAGGTCATGGTTTTCATGGATGGTGTCCTGCTCAACGATGCTTCCGGGGGCGGCGTTGACTTGAGTTCTATCTCTCTCTCGGATGTGGAATCCATCGAAATATATCGCGGAGTAACTCCCATCAATTTCGATAAAGCATCTATCGGTGGCGTAGTCAACATAAAGACGCTGCGCGCCAAAGAAGGGATCAACGCAAGCGCTACCGTAGGATACGGCTCTTTTGACACCAAAAAGATCTCAGGCTTTGTTAACCAGAAATCAGGAAAATGGGATTACCTCGTCTCCGCCGGATATATGGCCAGCCATAACGATTTTAAAGTTCATAACGACAACGGTACAGAATGGAATCCAAACGACGATAGATGGGAAACCCGAAATAACGCGCAGTTCGATCAGGGGAACGTTCTGGGCAAATTCGGCTACGATTTCACGGATGATCTGCGCCTGGCCCTGGTGAATCAATGGTTTTCCAAGGAACAGGGCCTGCCCAGCTGGAACAACAGCCCCAAGACGGATGCATCATTCAATACCCGTAGAAATATCACCACTCTGAGCTTTCTTGCGAACGACATCGGCCAGCTGGGACTGAATACCAGAACCAGTATTGACTATTCCCACAAAAACGAATTGTATGACGACAGCCACGGTCAGATCGGTCTGGGAAAACAAAAAACCAGATACATCACTGATCGGTGCGGCGGCCAGTTTTTCGTGGAGTGGTTGGCAGACTGGAATATCATGAGTTTTATGGCGGATTTTCACCAAGAAACCTATGACCCTGAAAATCTCCTAAATGATCGGGAAGATCCCAGCCAGAGCTCAAGAGACACCCTTTCCTTTGGCCTTCAAGACAGTCTTCTCTTCTTTGAAGAAACCCTGAACATCACGCCTGCGCTTCGTTTCACCCATATCCAAGATGAATTAAAAAGCGCCACCACCCTCTGGGGCGCCCCCGTGGAAGGAGAGGAAAAAGACGAAAGTTACTGGAGCCCGCAAATCGGAATGAAATACAGCCCATTGCACTGGTTCAGCCTCAAAGGAAATCTGGCTAAGTATGCACGCGAACCCTCCTTTTTCGAAATGTTCGGCGACCGGGGGTTTGTCGTCGGGAATCCGGATCTCAAAGCGGAAAAAGGGATCAATTTCGACGCAGGTTTTGAAGTGAACTGGCTCTCCGGGAATCCATGGTTTAAACGCCTTTCCCTGAGCACTGCCTATTTCGGGAGCGATGTGGATGATCTCATCACCTTTGTCTATGATTCAAGAGGAATCGGCAAAGCGGAAAATATTTCCAAGGCCAGTATTCGCGGTGTGGAGAGCCGGATCACCATCGATTTCCTGAAATATTTTCGACTGGTCGGAAACGCCGCATGGCAAGATCCGCTAAACGAAAGTGATGTAAAGGCCTTTAGCGGAAAAATCCTGCCTGGAAGATGGCAGACTTCCTACCTGGGCAGGATTGAAGGAAGCTATGCCGGATTCAAGGCCTTCGGTGAATGCATTCTTGAAACCGGCATGTATTACGACAGCGCCAACCTGCTGCCGGCCAAGGACAAAACCCTGATCAATGGAGGGATTTCCTATCTATTTCATTCCTTCTTGCTCAGTGTCGAAGGGACCAATCTCGGAGATGAACTGTATGAAGATTTTAACGGGTATCCCATGCCGGGCAGAGCGTTCTATTGTACGGTGGGGTATCGATATTAGAAGGGATAGAGGGCGGAGGACGGAGGGCGGAGACTGCGCTCGTGTGAAACTTCATTTAGAAACTGGAAATTTGAAACTTGTCGAAGATCCCGTCTTTATCGGGGAAACGGGGTGCCACAAACACTGACACCTGACACTGAAACCTCTTCATGAAAGACGAATATCCAGGTAAGCGAAGACTCCGATATCGAACAAGGAATAACGAGGTAAGCGAAGACTCCGATTTCGAAGGAAGGTGTTCCATCGACCTCTTTAATTCCGAAAAAACCAGAGCGAACATCCACACTTCAATATTCTGCGGTTCTTGTCTACAGATCACGGCTTTAGCGTGATTCGATATTCTGCGGTTCTCTTTTTCCGTTCCCACGCGCAGCGTGGGAACGATGAAGAATCTTAGAGTATTATTCAGCACCACTATATTCAGCACGAATCACATTGGAGGCAGTTCCTGCCCCCTCTGCATTATAGGGGATGATAGAGACGTACAGCGTCATTCCAGCAGGCAGGCTTACCGAGGCGCTCCTGACGGTTCCCCAATCATATATCCCTGAAATTCCTCCAGACTGCGGCGTTGCACCCAAAAGATAGTATCCATCTGCGCCGGGAACTGCATCCCACTCATAAGTAAGCATATTTCCCACCATGGCGGAACTCAAGACCGGTGCCGGAAGCAGACCTGCATTATCAGCCCGCACTACAATGGAAGAATCTCCAGCGCCCTCAGCATTATAGGGAATAATAGCGACGTACAGCTCCATTTCAGCAGGCAGACTGGCCGAGACACTTGTTCCGGTTCCCCAGTCATACATACCGGAAATTCCTCCATTTTGAGGCGTTGCCCCCAAAAGATAGTACCCATCCGCACCGGAAACCGTATTCCAGTGGAAAGAGGCCGTATCCTCGACCATGGTTGAACCGAGAGCCGGCGCCAGCGGCGGACCAGTAGTGCAAAAGACCACGGCCTGCGGATTGAGGTTCGTATCCAGACTTTCATTCAGGGTGTTATCAGCTGTATCGACAATATCTACGGTGCCATCCGTCTGGTTGCACACCCACATCATAGCGTTCTTGTCAAGATACGTTCCCGATTCCATCCCGGCAATACTCACGTTCTTAAAATCCTCAAGAGCGGCACCTACTGCACCCGTAGTGGGATTGAACGGGTATAGGGTATTGTCCCCCCAGTCATCGTAGCCCACGAAATAGCCCTTGACAGGCGAAGCAACCAGCATTCCGGATATGACACCATAGGGGTGGGTCTCGGCATTCCCATCATCCACAACTATTTTAGCAGCGTACGTCTGAGGATCGATGCTCACGATCCCGCCGGTGTACTCATATTTCGGATCGCAGAAACCGGGGTAACTCCCCACACCCTGAATATAGATCCGGTTATTCTCGGCGATATACTGGATTGAAAGTGGATTTCTTATGGGCAGGGGAATGCCTTTCTTGCTTCCCTCCCCCATACCCGTATCGATTTCCGTATCGGTGACCACGTCAAAAACCGCCACGTAGGCCGTATTGGAGGGGCAGAATATATCGTCCTGACGTTGCAGGATAATAAAAAGCTTTCCATTGGCAACCACCCCTTTTGCCATTTCGGGGAGCCCGTCCGCATCTGCGTAGGAACTGAGGTCCAGTTCTCCGGTCTTGAGTGGTCCCTTGGCCCCGGTGGCGGGATTAACGATCCACGCCTCGGTGGCACCATATCTAAGAAGATAGGCCTTTGTAGAGCTCACAAATACCAGATCGTAGGGGTTGCTGTCCGATTCCCCCGAATCATTGGTCGTAAATTGCCAGATGGGGGTGTTTGGCGCATTGACATGAACCTTGGTAATGTTGTCCGCCTGATATTTGCCGAGCCTGTAAAAATAGCCACCATAGGCGTCCACGCCGATATCTGAAGTAGCCGATGGCAACAGGTTGTTCACAGCAATTCTCGAACCGTCTTTCGGATCGACTGAAACGGTCGAAATAGCACTGCTGCTCCAGTCCGGCGCCACATTGGCAACAACTCCTATTTGCGTAGAAGCGGCATAAACCGGCTCGACACAGAACAGAATAAATACAGCGGCAAGAACCGGCAGGAAAAGTCCTGCACTTTTCGTTTTTAGAAGAACCGATCTTTTACACGTTCCCATGGTTTCCCTCCTTAAAAAATGTTTTAAGTGTTTGAGAGAGACTCCCTCTCCTTTAGGAAATCGGCCCAAAACAAAAATCCCCGGACCGAAATTTCTCGATCAGGGGATTTCCCTTTTTCATCCCAAAATCACAAACGCGACATAGCTCCCTGCTAATGTTGCGCATTGACTTCAGGCAGGTCTTCTGACTTTCGGATCAACCTACTAACTGCGCCTTCCCATAGAGCGTCAGCCCCAACAGTGGCGTCATGCAGCGTTTGTCCCCGATTACAGCAGAGGGTCTGTCACCGATTTACACGGTGTTCCCTATTGAGTTCCATTCGTGAACACCTGAAGTACTTTTAACAGAAATAAGGTATTTCAGGATCACCGGAAAGTCAAGGTCCTTTTGTTCAGCCATTGCCATTATGGGTCCCCCCATATATGGCCATGGTACAAACGAAACTTGCTTGTCCCTTTTGGAATCAATCCAGAAAAGAACCTATTTTTTTCCTTTCTTTAGATGACAACCTCCACATTTTTTATAGGCGCCGGTTTTCTTCCCTTTGCTCGCCAAATCCTTGTGACACCCTTTGCATTGATAGTGAAAAGCCTTTTGAAGCATAATCTCATTTGGTTCCTTTTTCTTTGGATCGTGACACTGACTGCATCTCTTCGTCTCACCCCATGGGACCCAGACATTCTGGTCATCTTTGTAGTCGTGATGACAATCCCAGCAGAAAAGTCTGTCTTCGTAGGCATGTTTTTTATGGGCAAATTCTACCGGACCTTTTCGTTTCTTTTTATACCCCTGGTTATTCAGCAGGATAACATTGAGATTTCTTGAGCTTCCCTCGGATCCAATGTTTCCGGACGAAACTCCCACATCCTTGTTCGTTTCCGCTTCAACCGTCGCCATTTGCCATCCGGTAACAACCAGACCCACCAACACAGACAAAAACAACACGTTCCAAAACGATTTCCAATTCATTGATGCCCCCCATTACGGTTGTTGGTATTTCCTTCCATCAAAAAAATCCACAATCCGGCCAAAAAGCCTCCAAAAAACAGGTGAACCTCGAGATATGTTCCTTTTCTGTTTTTCATTCCTTATTTTATTTGATGCGTATGGTACCACAGCTACCGTCTTTAAAACAAATAAAATCCTTGAGATTCCAAAGTAAATATTATAATGAGAGAGTCACTATGTGAGTGGTGGAGTGCCCAGTCTGGAGAACCCCATTTGCGGTTTTCTTAACAGAAAGGGATATGGGTGAACCATCATTCAAAAAACCATCGTTAATCCGGGGTTTTCATATCAGATTTCTCCGACATCAAGAACATTCGAAAAAGAGAGGTTCGAAAATGGACAAAGAAAAAACTGTGAAGGACATTATGATCCCTTTTGAGGAATACGACAAAATCCTGATTAATAAAAAACTCGGAGATGTTTTGCATATTCTAAGAGAAAGCCAGGAACGTTCATGCAGTACTTCCGGCACTTTTCATAAAACACTTTTCGTCAAATTCGCAGATGGAAATATTGCAGGCAAACTGTCCATGTATGATCTCATCAGAGGACTTGTCCCTGAACCTGCCAAAGCGCCCGAACTCTCAAAGGCCTACCACGCCATGCTGTCATCCAGATCGTTGGAGGTCCTCGAAAAAATCAGTGACTCTCAGGAACATTTCAGCTGGCTTCAAAATCCGTTTGCAGAACTCGTCAAGCAAGAGTCCCACAAAATGATCGGCGACGTCATGAAACCGATTCGTAAATCAGTTCTCCAACTGGACGACAAGCTTACCCAGGCTATTTATGTCATGTTCAAAGAAGATGTTCGGCAGCAGATTATTTATGAAGGAGAGGAAATTGTAGGCGTCATCAACCTTAATGTCCTATTTTCTACACTCCTTGATTCCGTGGAATTATAATTACTGACCGTCCTTTTGAAATCAGCATGTTTAGAGCCTCGGCAATTAAAACATACCGTGTGCCGTCATCCTTTTCTTTGCCGAGGCCCTGGATGACTCAGCCCTACCGATATTTCCTTCTCCTTCAAAATTAAAGCTTTCATCTCTGGATTCCGGCTTTCGCCGGAATGACGGAGTGGAACTCCGGGATAAAACCAGAAAACTCCCTTCCGAACCCGAAAGCCATACCATACATATTTGAATTTTACATCAATGATTACTACAAAATTGTATCACTAAAGAAAAAAATATACAAACTTAACACCTACCAGTGAATTTCATCAAAGATAAATTCCCTTCTAAATTCAATATCATAAATAGTTAATCCAATGAAAAAGAATTTCTGGCATGCCATTTGCTCTTATAGCAATCCATGGATCCTTTAAGCAAGAAAACAGATAAACATTTTAATTTGGAGAGCGGTCATGAAAAAAATTGAGGCAATCATTAAACCTTTTAAGTTGGATGAAGTAAAAGACGGCCTCACTTCCATCGGGATAAAAGGTATCACAGTCAGTGAGGTAAAGGGATTTGGTCGCCAGAGAGGCCATAAGGAAATTTACAGGGGCGCTGAATACCAGGTGGATTTTGTACCTAAGGTAAAGATTGAAGTGGTTATTGATGCATCCATGGCCGGCGAAGCATTGGCCATCATACAAGACCGGGCAAAAACCGGGGCAATCGGCGACGGCAAAATTTTCATCATGCCCATTGAAGAAGTCATTCGCATTCGAACAGGTGAGACAGGAAAAGACGCTATTTAGTTTCCATCCATAAATGGATGGACGTAATTTAAAAGTTGGAAAATCACACGGGAGGAAGGAAGAAATGAAAATAATCGCTCTGTTTTTTTTAATGATCATGACAACAGTTTCTATTGCAGTGGCAGGAGATGAACCTCCTACACCCCTGACAAATAAAGAAGCCATTCAATTAGTTCAAACCAATGCTGACTATATCTGGACCCTCATAGCAGCGGCCCTGGTGTTTTTTATGCAGGCAGGATTTTCCCTTGTAGAATCAGGATTTACCAGGGCCAAGAATGCCATCAACATCATGATGAAAAACCTCATGGATTTTTCCATGGGTTCCATCGCCTACTGGGCGTTGGGATTTGGATTGATGTTCGGCGTTTCTAAATCCGGATGGATAGGAACTTCAGGATTCTTTTTGAGCGATTTTACAGTGGGTGGCGATCCGTGGGTCCTGGCATTCTGGATGTTCCAGGTGGTTTTTGCTGCCACGGCCGCCACCATCGTATCCGGCGCCATGGCGGAAAGAACCAAGTTTTCGGGATACCTGGTATACAGCGTTATCGTCAGTGCACTGATCTACCCCATATTCGGAAGCTGGGCCTGGGGAGGCCTTTTTCATGGGGGCGGATGGCTTGAAAAACTGGGTTTTATCGATTTTGCAGGTTCCACCGTTGTTCATTCCGTGGGAGGATGGGCAGCTCTCGCCGGAGCCATTGTCCTGGGTCCCCGATTAGGAAAATATACCAAAGACGGGAAAATCAAACCGATCCTGGGTCACAACATTCCTCTCGCAGCCCTCGGTGTTTTTATCCTCTGGTTAGGTTGGTTCGGTTTTAACCCCGGCTCCACAACAGCAGCAAGCAAAGATATCGCCATGATTTTTGTGAACACCAACCTGGCGGCCGCGGCCGGCGCCGTTTTAGCCATGTTCACATCGTGGATCAGGTTCGGTAAGCCAGACGCAGGCATGAGCCTTAACGGAGCGCTTGCAGGCCTTGTGGCCATTACCGCCGGATGTGCAAATGTAACGCCTTTGAGTGCGGTTATCATCGGGGCAATCGCTGGAATCATCGTGGTTTTCTCAGTCGTCTTCCTTGATCGAATCAAGATCGATGATCCCGTCGGCGCAGTATCCGTTCACGGCGTAAACGGCGCCTGGGGAACCCTTGCAGCAGGTCTCTTTAATATCGGAGGGACCTCGGGGAAGATCATCGGCATCCAGGTGTTGGGGATCGTGGTGTGCTTCGTGTGGACATTTGTGGCAGCCTTCATCATGTTCAAAGTCATCGATAAGACGATAGGTCTGAGAGTCACCCCGCAGGAAGAAGCGGAAGGGCTGGATTTGGGAGAACATGGCGGAAATGCGTATCCCGACTTTGAGGTTTCCACCTATTCACAGAGATAAAAACGGACTGCGTTCCGGAGCCCGGATCAAGAAATACGGGTTCCGAATGCACCACAACATTACCCTTGAACAAATAAGCAATCAAAAAGAAAACATTAAAGAAGCGATTTCTATCTAATCAAAAAAACTGGAGGAAAAAAATGAAAACGGCAATGTTAAAAGCACTATTTACCCTGGTAATCGTAGCGATGACCTTCGGACCTCTAAACACTTTTGCTGAAGAAAAGTTAGAAATTCTGCCCGAACAACAAGTCGGCCTTCCCCCGGGAGAAGGAACCAAAGTAGCAGAGGTAGAAGAAGATACGGATCGACCAAGCGTTTCTGCTGATGTGTCGTTTCTGAGCAAATATATCTGGAGGGGATACGAGCTGAGTAAAGACAGCCTGGTAATCCAACCATCCGTAACGGCAGGCTACAAAGGTTTCAGTATGAACCTGTGGGGAAATCTCGATACGGATGCCTATGCGGGAGACAATGAAGGGCAATCAAAATGGACTGAAACCGATTTTACCGTAGGTTATGATACAAGTTTCGGACCGGTGGGTTTGGGGGTGGGATATATCTATTACGCCCTTGACGGAGCCAGGGATACTCAGGAGTTTTACCTAAGCATC
Organism: uncultured Desulfobacteraceae bacterium; assembly: GCA_964407525.1. Lineage (GTDB taxonomy): Bacteria > Desulfobacterota > DSM-4660 > Desulfatiglandales > Desulfatiglandaceae > DUZB01. The sequence continues at coordinate 42,498 of CAYOWC010000006.1, forward strand.
GGCGGCGACGTAATCCTTGCGCCAACCCTGACCATTTACAGGGATGTGGATGAATTCCCCGGATGGTATCTCAACCTGGGGATATCGCACTCTTTTGATCTGCCGAAAAATATTACCCTGGATCTGGCCGGTTCGATAGCCTATCAGTATTCCGATGGAGACTCTATTGTAGACTACAACAATGCGGGGGAAGCGACTAACAGCCCATTCCGGAATCTGCAGAACGGCTTGGTATCCGTAGGCCTGACCATCCCATTCTGGAAATACTTCACCGCAATCCCCATGATAGCCTATTCATTTCCTCTGGGTAACGCAGCAGATAATATGCTCAGAGGCACCAGCCTGAGTGACAGCGCCTCTCACCTTTTTGGAGGAGTGACATTATCCATGGCATTTTGACCAAAACACAATAAAACAGATAAAAACCTGGTACAGGAGGCTCTGTACCAGGTTTCTTTTTTGTCCAGTCTTAGCTAAAAACTAATCAGATTTACCCGATGAATCTGAACCGAATTCCATTAAAACATCCTCATATCCGCCTTCGGATTCATCCGGGGCCGATTCATTCTCCAATTTTCCAGGAAGCTCTTTTTCAACACCACCGGCTTTTTCCAGCGCATCCAGTCCAATGTCTGATGAACCGACTGCATCACTTTGAGACCCCTGATGTTTCTCCTCTCCAACGTTTTCCGTCCCAAGACCCTCCGAACGGAAACTTTTCACACCGATTAGTTCTCCATCCCTGTCCAGTTGGATAGAAAGCGTAATATTCACATCAAAATCGATTGAATACAGTATTTTGCTTTCTTTGGCCTCAATAGCGGCATGCCTGTATGTCACATCCTCTCCGATGTTCAACCCGTGCTTATCCTTCAGGACCTGTCTGATGGCCTCCCAGTTCAGGTTTTCCGCGATAACCCCAAACCACTCTTGCTCCCTCTTCTTTATGACCTCGGAATCTGCAATTTTCATTGGACGTCCTCCTCAAAAATTTTCAATCAAAAACCTGGGATAATCGATTCGGCATCCCGGATACCTGGCGCAGGACCTCCTTTGTCAGGTCAAAATAACTGACAGCCCCAGGAGAGATAAGGCTCTGGAGCAGCACGGGGACACCTTTTGAAGGAACCTCCTTAAATTCGCTTCTGTTCGGAATAACGGTTTCAAAGAGAAGCTCCCCGAACTGCTCCTGTGCGAATTCCTGTATTCGTAGGCAAACTTTTTCCCGAGGATCGAATATCGTCAGAAGAATTCCTGCGATTTGAAGGTCAGGATTCAGCCTCTTTCTGACAATGGCAACCATATCAATCATCTGGGAAACTGCATCAAGGGCATAATATTCGCCTTGAAGCGGAATAACGAGGGAATCAGCAGCCGTAAGCACGTTGAAAGTAAGAACGCCAAGAGAAGGAGGTGAATCAACAATGATGTAATCATAGTCTTCATTGATGGGATATAGAAAATTTAAAAGGCATTTTTCTTTGTTGCGTCTCGCTTTCAGTTCCGTTTCAGCCCGGAAAAGATCCGTCCGTGCAGGGGCTGCCTGGAGAAATTCAAGACAGGTAGGAACAACAATCTCATGGCATGGTATACCCCCAACCACCCCATCATAAACACTTTTTTTCAACTCCGCTTTGTTAATGCCCAAGCTTGAAGTAGCATTTCCCTGGGGATCCATATCAACAAGCAGCACTCGTTTCTCCGCAGCAGCCATTGCGGCAGCAAGATTGACAGCAGTGGTTGTCTTTCCAACCCCTCCTTTTTGACTGACTATGGCTATAACCTGTCCCATCCTGTAATCTCCAGATAAGGCAGCATAAAAGAAAAAACGCCAAAAACCATCATGGCAATTTCATGTTTGCCTTTGATTATTCCTTGTCAAAACAGGCTGGATCCCCTATATTTTCCGGATGCAAAGTTGACACTAACAATAGGAGCCATACCCATGCGACTCAACGAGCTTCTTCCCAAAGCGCTGCGTCTGTACCCCGCCAAAGAGGCGGTCGTGTGCCAAAACACCAGAATGAACTATTCCGAATTCGCCGAAAGGGTCTGGAGGCTATCCCACGCACTCATAGATCTGGGTATCAAAAAACAGGACAGGATAGGGATCATCCATGAAAATTCCAACGAATTCCTGGAAACCTACTTTGCAGCTGCACACATTGGGGCAATCCTGGTACCCCTTAATTTCAGACTCTCTGCAAAAGAAATTGCCATAATCCTTCATGATAGTCAATCAAGAATCCTGATCTCACAGGGAGTCTTTGAAAATAAAATCAAAGATATCCAAGAACGGGTTCCGTGTGTGGAAGGAATTATCACTACCCAGACCACAGGCGAGACTGCATCCCCTTCCGGGGGAAGTTATGAGGCCTTGTTAGCCGGCGCCTCTTCCAATCCACCCCCGGAACTATCCATTGAAGACAACGACATCGCCCACCTGTATTACACCAGTGGAACCACGGGCCGCCCCAAGGGGGTTATCCTGACTCACAAAAATGTGGGCAGCCATGCTCTGGGGACTATTGCCGAGTTGCACCTCACAGATAGGGATAACTGGTTTCATGTGGCGCCCCTTTTCCATCTTGCTGACGCATGGGCTACTTTTGCCATCACCTGGGTGGGGGGGAAACATGTTATTCAACCCACTTTTGAAGCCTCAAGTGTACTAAGGCTCATTGAACAGGAAAAAGTAACCCTTTCGAACCTGATCCCCACAATGCTCAACATGATGGTCAACCATCCGGATCTGAATCGATTTGATTATTCATCTCTCCGGGTAATTCTGAGCGGAGGCGCCCCCATTGCCCCGGAAACAGTCAGGAAGATTGTTGAAGCATTCAAATGTGACTATATTCAAACCTACGGGATGACGGAAACCAGCCCCTATCTAACCATGTCCATTCTGAAGGAACACCTGAAAGACCTGCCTCCAGAAGAACAACTCATGTTCAAGGCAAAGACCGGCAGGGAATTCGTTAACGTGAACCTACGAGTTGTAGACGATGAAAACAACGATGTGACTACCGACAACCGGCAGGTTGGCGAAATCATTGTAAAAGGCGACAGTGTAACTCCCGGATACTGGAACCTGCCAAACGAAACCGAAAAAGCCATAAAAGACGGATGGCTTTACACCGGGGATCTCGCCGTTATAGACGATGAGCGTTACGTAACCATTGTGGATCGAAAAAAAGATATGATACTAACGGGTGGTGAAAACGTCTATTCTACCGAAGTGGAAAACGTCCTTTACATGCACCCGGATGTCCTAGAAGCCGCAGTGATCGGAGTACCGGATAGTCACTGGGGGGAGACTGTAAAAGCTTGTGTGGTCTTAAAAAAGGGTCGAAAAGTAACGGAACAGGAAATCATTGTTTTCTGCAAAAATGAGCTGGCCCGTTACAAAGCCCCCAAGAATGTGGTGTTTCTGGAATCTCTTCCGAAGACAGGCTCCGGAAAAATTTACAAGAAAGGGTTGCGCAATCCATCCATAGAATAGATATCCCAAACCGGAAAAGGAGAACCGCAGAGGTAAGCGAAGACTCCGATAACCAAATAAGGAAGAAGCTTCTTAAAGAAATTCTCGCGCAGAGTCGCAAAGCCTCAGAGAACGACAGGTGTC
>CAYOWC010000006.1:46225-51644 GCA_964407525.1 uncultured Desulfobacteraceae bacterium
GCCGCTTTGTTCCTGTCCCTGTTTATAATTCCTGCCACTGCACGTTCCCTCAGCAGTGCCGCCTCGGCGTTTTCATCCTGAACCTGGGTGATGGTTGCAAGCTTTCGGATGGCCTCTTCAAATTGATCGGCTTCAATAAGGTCTCTCACTGCGGCAAGGGTACTTTTCAAATAGGCTTCCCGAATTGCCTTTTCTTCCTCAAATTTTTCACGGGCTTCTTCAACTTCCACAAGAGCTGATTCGACTCTTTCCCATTCAGCCCCCGGTTCAACGTTCTCTCTTTTTTTCAAAAGGAGTTGCCTTGCCTCATCATACCTGTTCTCCCGGATCAGGAATCTCGACACCTCTATGATCTGCTCAGCGGTTTTCCCTTCATCCTTTATAGCCGAGGCAGGTTCTTCCAAAAACCCATTTTTCATTTCATTGGCGCCATTTTCAGGGAAAACATCTTTGTTTATCTCCGTTTTAAGCGTTTCAGCAAGGGCGGAGGTCTCCTCCAGATCGGCAACCAGTTTTTCATAGGTAACTACCGCATCATTTCTTTTTCCAAGAATGATTTGCCACCTTCCAATACGCGATCTTAACAAGGTCAGATCCGGAGATTTCTTCAGTTGCCGCGCTATACCCTCACCGAGTTGAATCGCCTCCTGTAACTTACCCTCTTCCCCAAGGGACAACGCAAACACCAATCCCAGTTCCAGGGAAACGGCATCCGAACCAAATTCGGATCTCAATCTGAGACAATCTCTGATGACACCCGCATAATTCCCATCTCTGTACAGGCCCATGATCCTGTTTCTCTCTGTGTACAACCTTGTGGCAATCTCTCTTCTAAAAAGAATCAAGCTCTCTTCACGGGAAAAAAAACGTTCGTCCATTTTTGACAAGGCTTCCGAAAGAGAGAGAACCAACTCCTCCAACTGCTGTTCAACCACTCGCCCTGCTGAACTTTTTTTCAGGAGGTTGTACGAATCCAGAAGCTGCAACGCAATATCCCTGTCCTCGTCTGAGAGCTGTTCTTTTGCCAATATGTCGTCAAGAAAATCTATTTTCCTGTCAATCAGTCCTTTTTCAATAGGCAAACTTGTCCCGGATTCGACCTGTCTAATAGGCTCAACCGGCTTCTTCATATTTGGAGCACAGGCAAAAAAGAAGATAAAAGGAACAAAAAAAATAGTGATGGTTTTTCTGATCATTGCGATACCGCCTGAGCAGGTTCAAAATGCCTCATCAACTTCAATTCCCCCCCGATGTTTTCCATATTTGAAAGCACCTGGGGACCTTGTGAAGATCTCTGCTCCCGTTCAAAAGAGGTCAGGGGAAGCCCCGTCAAAGGAGATACCCGCTCTTTTCTGAATTCGCCCTTGATTTCTTCAGGAAGAACTATCTGAGAAAATATGAGATCGGCCGGCTGAAGACCGGCTACGTAATCCGGAGAATCGGCAACAGCCTTTGCCGTATCAACCCAGAGAGGGAGTGCCCCCGCTGAACCGTAAACAGAAAGATACTTTCCTTTCATGGGGCGATTGTCATCGTACCCTACATAACTTGCCAAAACGTACCCATCTTTCATGCTGATCTGTCCATTTTTCTCATCGTATCCCGGAATAAAACCTACAAAACTGGAGTTGGTATAGTTGTTTGCCGTACCTGTTTTACCAAAGGAAGGGATGGGAATATCGAAAACCTTCACGGCCTCCCTGGCTCTGCTCCCGGTTCCATTTTCCATGACGTTCCTCAGTATCTCGGATACCTGTACAGCAACCCTGTCTGAAATGACCTTTTCCGGCTCGCTCTTATATTCATAGATGACGTTTCCTTCCCTGTCTGAAATCCTCTGAATAATCGGGACGGAGTCTTCTTTTTTACTGCGGGCAAGTGGAAAGCTATTTCCCGTCAAGAGGGTTTCATAGGCCAGAGCAGCCTCCATGATACTGATGGAATTTGGTCCCAGGGGAAAAGAGAGGACAGGGTCCAATTCGCTGGTTATGCCCAGTTTTCTCGAAAGGTGCACCACAAAAGAAAGGTTCACAAGGGTTCGGAAATCCCGGATTTTGGAGAGCGTCTCGAAACCGTATCGCTTGCGCGCCGCCATTTGTCCATAATTCATTTCTGTATTGTCGCTCAGAAGACTGACAATTTCAGAGGGAAATTGTCCATCAATCCAGATGGCGCCGGGATCGGAAAAAAGTGGCATCTCCGAAGCAGCCAAAGCGGGAGTCAGGCGAGAAAGGGCATAGGAAACCAAATCTTCGGGGGAATCCGTGTAAATTAGAATTTTCTCTGTCCCTTTTACGGTTCCAAGATAAAAGTTTTCGATAGATTCTGACAGCCTGCCTCGTTCCCGTGTATCTTCAGTGAATACAGATTCTCCCAGACTCCTTTTGACTTCGTCCGCCTTACGCTTCATTTCATTGTTTAAAGCCTCAAGCCTTTGGAAATTCCGCCTCTTTATCTGAGAATACTCCTGTTTTTTATCGTCCAATACATTTTCAGGAAGATCAAAATGAACCTGCCCCAAAGCCCCTAAAATCTCCTCGTATCCCGCGAAAATAGCATCGGACCTGACCTGTTTTTTAGCCTCCTCAAATGCTGCCTCCCGCATAGCCTGATCATTTATAATAACGCCATAGCCATCTCTTATTCGGTTTTTATAGGCCTCGTAAGTTTCCCCTTCATTTTTTCCGAGCCCCACAAGATCTGCAACACGGCGAAATTCCCCCATGTTCAAACGGTCCGTCAGGTGATACAGGAGCCATACCGTGGCCAGATTTTCGGATTTCGCTCCAGCCCAGGCCATTGAGACCGCACCGCTTTTAGGTTCATGATCAGGATTGGGCAGATAGAACGTATCTTCAAAGCGAAAGAGATCCCTGCTGTTCACAAGAGGATCAAGGATATTCCATTTCAACTGAAGGGCCGCAGCATATACCACGGGTTTGAAGATAGAACCCAACTGCCTTTTTGCATCAACGGTCCTGTTAAAAAAACGGTTAAAGAACCCACCAACCATAGTCTTGATCATGCCTTCTTTGAGAACAACAATTCCTCCTTCCAAAAGAGGGATACTGGAGAGTAGAACGGTCTGTTTCGCAGACCCGGATTCGGCTTCCTGTTCTCCCTTCAACCTCACAGGGACAAATTGGCCCACCTTGAGCCTGTTCAGAAATAACGGCAGGTGTTCCCTTCCCAGTACGGCCCCCGGACCGATCCTCCCTCTAAGCCACGCTTCCGCCACCGGCTTGAGTCCCTCGTACTCAATTGTTCCTTCGCCTTGATCCCACGACACAATAAGACCGGCGGCCTCTTTGTCTGCCCTTACCTCTTTTATTCTTGCAAGAAACGGAAGACTGTCGCCACTGCTGTCCGGTTTTTTCGCAAGCGAGCCTGTCCTCTCATCCTTTTCTTTCAGCGCATCATATCCTTCAAGCATGATATGCAGCGATTGCAGTTTTTCCCGCAGTGATACGAGGGCTGTCTCCTGTATCTGCCTGTCTACCGAAGTAGTTATGCGGATCCCTGAAGTGGCGATATTGTCCACACCCTGTTCCTGCAATATTTCCTTGAAGTATGCAGATTCGAGCTGCTCCCGAACATAATCCATAATCACATTCAGTCTGAATGTGATAGCCCCTTCCTTGAAAGGGACTGCTTTTTCAAGGGCATCTTCATATTCCGTTTTTGTAATGAAGTTCTGGTTCAGCATCCTTGAAAGCACATAATTTTTCCGCAGTCGGGCGGACATTCTCGCTTTATTCCTGGCATCCTCACTTTTCTTGATAAAAGGATTATGCATATTCGGACCGTTTACGGAGCCCACAATAAAGGCCGCTTCCACCAGATCCAAGTCTCTTGGGTCCTTGTCGAAATAGTATTGGGCTGCAATCCTCAGGCCCTTCCCATACCCAGTAACGAAAAACTGATTGGCATACATCTCGATGATTTCTTCCTTGGTGTATTTTCTCTCAAGAAGAAACGCCTGAATCAGTTCTTTCAATTTGGCTTCGTACGACCTTTTTTCCCGCATGAAAACATTTTTTGCCGTCTGCTGCGTTATGGTACTGCCTCCCTGAACGATCCGTCCTCTCCTGATATTGGCAATAAAGGCCCGCAACAATGCCTTGGGATCAAACCCGAAATGGTGAAAGAAATTACTGTCTTCTGAAGCAATCAACGCCTTCACAAATACTTTTGGGATATCCTGATAAGCAATGTATTTACTGTGGGTCTTTTCAAAAAAGACACCGATGGGAGTGCGACCATCTTCGTAGTAGACGGGGCTCTCCGATGCAATGACACGGTCAATAGCCCCCTTTTTTATACACGAAACGGTTTCTTTTGAAACCTGGTAATAAAAAAATCCCAGGAACCCCAGAAGGAACACTGCCGGAAGAAGAATGATTAATAAAATTGCCCGCTTCATTTTTTCCCACATGATTCAGAGATCTTTCCTGACAACAATCTTTCCATCAGGATATGTTTCAAGTTTAATCCCTTCATTTTTAAAGCCTTACGGCCATATTTCATATTGGCTTCAATAACAAACCACCGGTTCCCACTGTGAATCAAATCGATCCCCACATCATTGAACCTGCATTTTTTAGCCGCTTCCAGAGCCACTTTCACCCCTTCTTCGGGAATCTGATCGAATTCTATCACTCCGCCTTGCGACAGGTTTGTTCTAAAATCACCTGGCAGGGAGATACGCCAGTAGGCCAGGACAGGCTCATCATTAATGATCACGACCCTCAAATCGCGTTCATGGGAAAGATATTCCTGAATATAGGCGATTTTTGTCAGCTTGAGATAAGCCGCAAGATCCTCGCTGTTTTGAATCTTGAAAACCCCTCTCCCGCGTGCGCTGCATCTGGGAATTTTTCCGATAAATGGGAAGCTGAAATCATTCAGGATATCCTTGCGATGGAGCGCATAATAAAACCTTGTACGCGGATGGGGAATTCCCGCCATGTAAAAAAGCGTAGTCTGTTTTATCTTCTCATCTGCATAGAGGTAAGTTTCCAGACTGGGAAAAATCTTCTTGCCCATGGTAGTCAGGAACTGAGCGTAGTTTAAAGTGGGATAAAGGATAAAAGGCGCATTTATTATCAACTCTTTTTCCGTCTGGGTATAGTCCTGAAAATTGGGTTTCACCCCAAGTGTGATGACTTCAGGAAGCCCTTTCAGCCTGCTCCCGATGGCAATAAAGAAGGTCTTTTCAGCACCCATACAGATTTCCCTCTATGGTGAAAGTGGATCCAGGTTTTGATTTTATCGCAGTTGATTTGAATTTCAAACGATAAAATCTGAAAGACTAGTGTCGTGTCATATATCAAGTGTCTGATATGAAAGAAAATGAAGCATCACCCACGTCATTCCGGCGAAAGCCGGAATCCAGGTAAGCGAGCCTGCGAGACTCCGG
>CAYOWC010000007.1:0-12890 GCA_964407525.1 uncultured Desulfobacteraceae bacterium
CTGGCCATGGGTCTTGGCTACCGGGTTGGCCTATTCGACGCCATGGACACTTTTGACACCCCGGAACCGGTCTCCACCATTTCGAAAAAGGCAGGTCTGCATGAACGATATGTGTTGGAATGGTTAGGAATCATGGTTACGGGCGGGGTTGTAGATCTTTTCAAAGGTCGGGATGGGGACGATTTATTCCAGCTGCCCAAGGCCCATGCCGACTGGTTAACGAAGCGAGCCGGGAATGCAAACATGGGAGTGTATATGCAGGAGATTCCATTGCTTACCTCCACGGTTTTTGGGGCAGTGGAAAACGGATTTAAGACAGGTGAAGGAGTTCCTTATGAGATGTACCCTGGATTTCAACGCTTTATGGGCGAATTGGCAGACGCCAAACACCGCCAGGTCCTGATCAGCGGGTTTCTGCCATTGGTAGAAAACGGTGGGATGGTAAAAAAACTCCGCGAGGGAATCTCTGTTTGCGATGTGGGTTGCGCTGAAGGTGTCGCTCTCATGCTGATGGCTGAAGCTTTTCCGAAAAGCCGCTTTTCAGGAATTGATATTTCAGACACGGCCCTTGAAAAGGCAGAATTAGTGGCTGTTGAAAAAAAGCTTCAGAATATCGTTTTTCAAAAACAAGATGCTTCTACTTTGGAACAGAACAGGGAATTATGCGGGACCTTCGATTACGTTACCGCCTTTGATGCAATCCACGACCAGACACAACCTATGAAAGCGCTTAAAGGAATACATGCAATACTCAAGGATCATGGAACGTTTTCTATGGTTGACATTGCCGCAAGTAGTGATCTTTCAAAAAACATGGATCACCCAATGGGCATGTTTCTATATACGGTCAGTCTCATGCATTGCATGCCTGTAGGATTGGCGGACGGGGGAACCGGGCTTGGAATGATGTGGGGGCAGGAGAAGGCCGTTGAGATGTTGAAGAGCGCGGGTTTCATGGGAGTGGAAGTTCAAGAAATACCGGAAGATTCGTTCAACCTCCATTTCTACTGTAGGAAGCAGAATTGATATAGCCGCAAAAAAGCGCAAAATTCACAAAAAGTAAAACTTGGGTTCATTAGAAGCAACGGGTCATAAAGGAGAATTTTAAACGTGAGCGACAGCATAAACAAAGTTATTTATTCGATGATCAGAGTCAGCAAGAACTACAACAGAAAACCGGTACTGAAAGATATCTCATTATCGTATTTCTACGGTGCCAAAATCGGTGTGCTCGGATTGAACGGTTCGGGGAAGACCTCTCTTCTTCGGATTCTTGCAGGTGTAGACACGGAATTCAATGGGGAAACAATCCTTTCAGAAGGGTACACTGTGGGGTACCTGGAACAGGAACCGCTGGTGGATATAGATAAAACAGTTCGGGAGGTAGTAGAGGAGGGCGTGCAGGAAACGGTGGACGCACTCCGGGAATTTGAAGAGATTAACTTGCAGTTTGCCGAACCCATGGACGACGATAAGATGGATAAACTTATCCAACGGCAGGGCAAAGTTCAGGAGAAACTTGATGCACTCGACGCCTGGGATCTGGATGCAAGGTTGGAGATGGCCATGGATGCACTGCGTTGCCCCCCTGGAGACACACAGGTAAAGGTGTTGTCAGGCGGTGAGAGGCGCCGTGTAGCCCTTTGTCGTCTGCTCCTTCAGAAACCGGATATCCTGCTTCTGGATGAACCCACCAATCATCTGGATGCAGAAAGCGTGGCATGGCTGGAACATCATCTGCAGAACTACGCAGGGACCGTTATCGCCGTGACCCACGACCGTTATTTCCTGGACAACGTGGCCGGTTGGATTCTCGAACTGGACCGTGGGCACGGCATCCCCTGGAAAGGCAATTATTCAAGCTGGCTTGAGCAAAAGCAGGAACGTCTCCGCCGCCAGGAGAAGTCGGAGAGCGCCAGGCAGAAAACCCTCGAACGGGAACTGGAATGGATACGCATGTCTCCCAAGGGCCGACACACCAAGAGCCAGGCCCGCATCAGCGCCTACGACAAGCTCTTGTCCAGGGAAGGAGAAAAGGCTGAAAAGGACTTGGAGATCTTTATTCCACCCGGACCGCGTCTCGGGGAAATGGTTATCGAAACGAAACAGGTGAGTAAGGCTTACGAAAATCGCCTACTCATGGAAGAGATGAGTTTTCATCTTCCTCCGGGTGGTATCGTCGGCGTCATTGGTCCCAATGGCGCCGGAAAAACGACTCTCTTCAAGATGATCACGGGGCACGAAGACCCTGACAGCGGCACTATCCGGATCGGAGATACGGTAAAATTAGCCTATGTGGACCAGGACCGGGAGCTCGACCTGAACAAAACCATATGGGAGGAAATTACAGGCGGTAACGAGCAAATCGAGCTCGGTAAACAACTGGTAAATTCCCGCGCCTATGTGGCCCGATTCAATTTTTCGGGATCAGATCAGCAGAAGAAAGTGGCAACCCTGTCCGGGGGACAGCGCAACCGGGTTCACCTGGCCAAAATTCTTCAAGAGGGCGCAAACGTAATTCTGTTAGATGAACCTACCAACGATCTGGATATAAACACCCTGCGCGCTTTGGAAGAAGCCCTTGAGAACTTCGCCGGCTGTGCCGTAGTAATCAGCCATGACAGATGGTTTCTGGATCGTATTGCCACACACATCCTCGCTTTTGAAGGGGACAGCCAGGTGGTTTTTTTTCAGGGAAACTGGACGGAATACGAGGCCGACCGAAAAAAACGTTTCGGGGCAGATGCTGCTGTTCCCACCCGTATCAAGTACAGACAGTTGACAAGATAGGACTAAGAGATGAAAAAAGAGTTCCGGTTGGAAACAGACTATATTGAGCTTTCAAAACTCCTGAAAATCACAGGCTTATGCAGTACAGGCGGGATGGCGAAGATCGTCACGACCGAGGGAATGGTTATGGTGGATCAGCAAAGGGAATTCCGGAAGAGGTGCAAAATAAGAAAAGGCCAGATCGTTGAATATGAGGGCCATGTTGTGGAAATAAAGTAAACGGGACGCAGATTTTCGGGGAAAAAAGGCCAGGCAGATCAGAACCTTCTCGGAAGAATTATCGCGCAGAGGCGCGGAGGCGCAGAGAACGACAGTTTTCGGGTTTCATAGCATGCCTGTGTGAGCGGTTTCCCACTGCGATTTTTCAGGTTGCTCGAACTATCGACTCCTGATTCATGCAGATCCGGTCGTGGCAAGGATGCCACTCACACAGGAGTGGAAATTACTGATCCAAACCTTTGAACCTTGAACCGAAACGTTTCATACGAGATCACAATCCCACGATGTCATTTTCCCTGAATCGATAATATCCTTTTTCGGTCATGCGGATAAAGGGAATGGCCCCTGTCGTCATGACATTCATCGTGAGGTGGGCAAAATGCATGGCCCCGCCAAGGGCGGCTACGGAATCCTGAAACTTCTCCAGTCTTTCCGCAATTTCAGGCACCTTTAGCTCCGAAATGTATCCCCCCACTCGAAGCGGTAATTCTGACAGCAAATGACCGTCGGCAACCAGGGTGGCTCCCCCCTGGATTTCGATGAGGCGATTGATGGCCTGGGCCAGATCCTCGTCATTGGCCCCAATTCCCATAATGCCCCCCGCATCCCAGCAGAGCGTCGTTGCGGCGGCCCCTTTTTTCTGCCCCCAGCCTTTCACGAAACCGATGAATTTCCGCCCCTTTCCTGTAACTCGCTCAATAAAGACAATTTTCAGGAGATCGTTCTCTACATCAGGAGCCAAGTGCCCGTCCCCTACTCGAGGCGCTGCCCTGCCCTCCCGGGTAACCAGTCCGCCGGGCTGAATATCTATGGTCCTGACGATCCCATCTGTTCCAATGGATGATTCAGGGACAAGCAGGTCTGCCGCCGAAATGGGCATCACCTTGACCGTATTCCTGAAAATATCGGGATAAGGAATTTCCGGAATCGGAACGGTAGGTTTTCCATTTTCGGCAACAATTCGCCCTTTTGAAACAACCAGGTCTGGCTTCATAATACCCGGTTCTGGAAGCAGGAGGAGATCGCCGTACCTTCCGGGTGAGATACCCCCGATCTGATTTTCCAACCCGAAATGTTCTGCTGGATTGAGAGTTGCCATGCGAACAGCTTCCATGGGCTCTAATCCCAGATCAATGGCTTTCTGGACTACGTCATTCATGTAGCCCCGTTCAATCAAATCGGACGGATTTGTCCCATCAGTCACAAGGATGACCCTGCGGAAATCGATCTTGTCCTTAAGCGGCAGTAAAATTTCCAGATCCCGGCGGATATCTCCTTCACGGATCATGGCATAAAGTCCAAGCTCAAGCCTGGAAACTACATCTTCCGTGGAGATGGCTTCGTGACACGATCCGGCACCTGCGGCGGCATAGGCAGCCAGTTTCGTACCAAATGCTCCTGCACTGTGTCCTTCAACGGCTTTTCCTGCTGCGAGGGTATCCTGCATTAAATCCAGGACGCGGTTGTTCCCATCCAGAATAGCTCCCTGCCAGAACGACTCTCCCAGGCCCATTACACGGGGGTCCTTCAGTAAACTGGATAGTTGGTCTCTGGTAATGTGAAGAGTTTCCGAGGAAGAACTCAGAGAAACCATTGGAGGGATCAGCCCAAATATCTTGATGGGTCGATCTCCGATTTGGTCTAGAAACGCCTCAACACCCTTCGCACCCAATACAAAGGCCGGGCTTTCCATTTCCGTGAAAAGTGTCGTAACGCCGCATGGTATGGCGTACGAGAGGAAATCAGCTATATTCCAGTATGTAATCAGGTGGGTGTGCGCATCGATAAAGCCAGGGCATAAGGTACGACCGTCGGCTTCAATAACGTGCGTGTCTTTTCCTATGGCAGCGTCCGCATCCGGACCCACATAGGCAATCCATTCACCCAACATAGCCACGGATCGATGGGGAAGCATCCGACCAGTATATACATCCATCAGGTTCCCATCCCTGATAACGAGGTCGGCAGGATGGTTTCCAAGGGCGGTATCGATCAGTTTGCGTACATCTTTTTGTTTTTCCAATAGTCTACTCACCTTGTTCTACATGTCCCGGATCTATGAAATCTCTCATGGGAATTCCGGCATCTTCCTTCTTGAGCAGAGGGTGAAAATCCATCTCCTCCGGTAAGAGAAGCGGCGTGGGATCGGGATGACCGGAAAATTGTATACCAAAGAAATCCGAAGTTTCCCTCTCGTGCCACTCGGCGCCTTTGAAAATATCGCTGATGGAGGGAACGATGCCCGCCTCACGGGGAACGACAACATAGAGCGCCACCCTTCCCGGTTCGATGAAATGATCAAAATGGTATACCGCTGTCAGGCCGTCGCTGCTGTCCAAACCCGCGATGTCTTCGAGAAAAAAATCGTGGGCATAAAGTCTCTTCACGGCATCCCGCAGGGTCTCGGGCGCCAAAAACAGAGAGACGGTTTTCCCCGTTTCCTCGTACGAGCACTCTGTCCTGCACAAACTCTTCAGCCCTTCCAACCATTCCCTGTTCACATCCTGATTTCACCCCCGGCCAGAATCTACAGATGTTTCCCCGATATCTTTTCCTGAAGTTCGAACAATTTCAAGGTTCCCACAACGCCTTACCAGGCATCCTGCCTCCTGTGATTGGATGCGTGAATTTTGCACGAGGGACGGTTTTTGTCAAGGTTTGAGTCCACGCTTTGGAAAATTCTCATTGGGAGTAACCTCTCGAAGAATCTGGTCGTGCAGATTGCCCATGGGTGCCTCCCTCAACCCGGATAACAATAAGGGGCTCCATCTCCGGATAAACCTGAGCCGGCGCTCCCGGTCCTGGAGTCCCCTGGCCGGTGTTCATAAAACTATATCATTCCCGCAAGTTTTCTGGTTCCGTCACGAAATACCTGAAAACTTTTCGATACATTGGCATCTACATCGATATGAGGGGATATTTTCTTTGCCCACTCACACTTCGTTTGTCCAATATGCGGATAACCCATCTGTTTCAGTTTTTGCGATCCTCCAGGGTAAACGGCATCGGCCAGTTTTTCCCATGTTCCGCAAATACTATCTTGCACATAATTGTTCAAGACTTGATCTATTGCCCTCGGGTACACTGCTTTTAACGCATTACGATCCCCCAAAAGCCAAGCTTCGCCTTCCTCTATCGCAATTCTGAACAATGTTGTCGGCTTAAGATGGCAACTTTCGAGGATATCGATCATTTCCTCTTTAAATGATAAACAATCTTTGTCATCGAGATCCACGACTACTATAACGCCTGCCGGTATATGTTGAAGACTCTTCCCGTATCCCTTAAGTAACTTTGGGAGTCTATCAAGAAGTATCCGTTTTCGAGGATCTATTTTTCCTTTCAGATTTCTTGGAATACGTCCAATGCCTTTGTGGGAAATTGTTCTGTATGTGTGATCCTGGCCATTTGGGCCAAGAATTTTCTCCAGAATATGTTCCCAAGCAATTTTTCCAGACGCATCTTCCACAAGCACCTCAAAATGCATTACATCACCTCGCATCCAGATAATCACTGTACCAAAGACTTCCGAGTGGCAAACCCTCCTCCACCATGGCGTTAACGGTTTCATCATCGCTGGCCCTGCGGACACTTGAAAAACCATCTGGACCTTTTTCAAGAATCCATGTCTCTTCCGGTGAGAGTGCGTCGACAAAATAGGGTTGATGTGTCGTGATAAAAACCTGGGATCCACCTTTACGCCCTGTGGCATGTTCGCGGAACTCTCTTGCCAAAGATTCAAGAAGTTTGTGGTACAGACCGTTTTCAGGTTCCTCAATACAAAGGAATGGAGGGGGAGTAGGATCTTCAAGCAGTAGCAAATAGGCAAAGACTTTCAGGGTTCCATCGGACATCTGTTGGGCAAAAAACGGATCATCAAAGCCCTTGTCGTTGAATCGAAGAAGCAATCGGCCATCATTTGTCTTTTCCGTGTCGATTTTATCAATTCCGGGAATTTTTTTTGCTATCCCGTTCAGAATAGACTGGAATCGTTTCGGGTGTTCGCGCTCCATAAATTGTACCACATTTCCAACATTATCTCCGTGAATATTGAGATGTTTCTGTGGGCCTGCAAGCGGCAAACTGCGTGCGGCATCCGGCGCAAAGTAGATCAAATACCAGTTTTCTATAAATTTGCGAAAAGCAGAAATTCTGGGATGCTGTTTGAGTGCTCCAAGAGTGGCAATACCCAGCTTTCGCTTGTCCTCAAGCTCAACTACTTCGGTTTCTCTGCTTTCTTCCGAAGACGCATCTTTTACACTTTCGATAAGGCCGAACAAATCGACCTCTTCTTTTCCTTCGTCAACCTGTCGGCCTTCAATATCACCTTTCCATGCAACACCCCTTCCGTCATTCAGGATAAGAAATGAGAAAGGCCAGCCATGCTTTTGTCCTTTCCTTCTTTGCCTCAAGCGCTCTTTTTGGACATAGGGCCGATTTGAGTTATCCAGTGCGATAGACAATTCGTATGTTATAGGTCGAGCATTACCACTTTCCTTGTAATAGACCACAAACTCAATTGGGCCGTTTTTTCCCTGAGAGACAATTTTTCCGTAGCCGCCTCTTCCCCGGATGTCGCAAGCCTCCTCAACACCATTTTTGAGACAATCAGATAAAAAACCAAATACATCAAAAAGAGAACTCTTTCCCACGCCGTTTTTGCCTATAACCGCTGTCATCGGGGTCAAAGGTTGCTCCTGCTGCGTATTCCAAAGCTTGCCCAGTGTGATATCTTTCAAAACACGGTAATTACTGATCCTAAATCCTTCTATCTTGGCCATATTTATTCTCCCATTCTTGTAACCGCTTGATCATACCACATAAGGAGATTCTCCAGGTTTCAGAGAAGACGTTCGGTTGGAGGTTATTTGAAAAACATTAACATTTCGCTGCGTCTTTTGAATGAATGGGCGGTTTCCGCGTTTATATCCGGGTTTCACTCCGGGCCTCAGGCCACCAACGCCTGCCGGATATCTTCTTCTGGAGTTCGAACAATCCTTCGAGAAGTGCTTCGGGCCTGGCAGGGCAGCCGGGGATGTAGATATCCACCGGGATGAGCTGATCCACCCCCTCAATAATCGAATACTGGCCTTCAAATTTGAAGGGTCCTCCGGAAACAGCACAATTGCCCATGGCAATAACCCATTTAGGAGCAGGCATCTGTTCGTAAAGCCTGACAACGGCGGGGGCCAGCTTTCTGGTCACAGTCCCGGCAACGATCATGAGATCCGACTGCCGAGGTGACGCCCTGAAGACCTCTGCTCCAAAACGGGCAATGTCAAACCTTGCCATCCCCACGGCCATCATCTCTATGGCACAGCATGCAAGACCGAAAGTCAATGGCCAGAGGGACATGGACCGGCAAACATTCATAATTTTTTCGGGAAGTTCCATCCTGATAAGAGGAGGTTGGACTTGCTCTTCAGCCCTTGCCATTATATCTTTTTCGGCCATCGGAACACTCCTTTTGCCCAGAAAAAGATAACGGCTAACGCGAGCACAAAGAGAAAGACAAACACCTTCAAAAAGGCGGAAAAGCCATCGGTCTGTCCATAAGCCACTGCCACGGGAAAGAGGTAGAGGACGTCCACTTCAAAGGCAAGGAAAATCAGCGCGTAAATATAGTAATTGATATGGAAGCGGATCCAGGCATCCTGCATGGGAACCATCCCGCATTCATAGGGCATTCCCATCTGTCGATTCCGTGCCCGGGGTGAGAGGAAAAACGCGGAACCCAATGCTGCTCCGGCCATGAGAATCCCCACGGCGAAAAAAATGAGTATGGCAAGGTGCAACCAGGAAAAAACCATGAGGACCAATCCTTCTTAAATCTTCATTTTTCACTCTTCATTCATCATTCCGTTTTTCAGGAAAAACGCTTAATACCTCCACCCCAGTTTGAAGAGAACCCGCGAGTCATAATTCAATTTTCCGACTGCCGGTTGGTTGACCCAATCGTAATTGAACTGAAGAGAGGTGAATAGATGATAAAACAGAGGCACACGAATTCCGGTCCGCGTAATTGCACGCCAGTTCTCGCTGTCCTGCAAACTGATATTCAAATCATCATGGTGGAAAAACTGCAGGTGTTTTTTGAAGAACCACATATCAAAGTCAAGAGCCCAGAAGGCTGCCGCATAGGACCTGGAATCGTTGCCATCCAGAAAATTCTGGGGTTTGCTATAATACTCCACAGCGTAGGAGGGACCTAATTTAAACGTCAGATTTTTCTCCTCGGAATGCCAGAACTGATAACCCGCACCGGCCGCTAGGGCACCCAGGAAATTCAAATTGGAGAATTTGTCCTGCTGGCCCCGCGCATTCCCGAAAAGATACCATTTCTTGTTCAGGAATCGGTTGTAATCAAAATTAAGAAGCCCCTTATTCTCCGTTTCCACTCCCTTGTTCTTCTCGAAATATACCTCACCATAAAGGGCCATACGATGGGGGAATTTAGCAAGTCCCACGGTCAGATCTCCCGTATAGCTTTGTTTATTGGTATTCCCCTTTTGATAATCAATCCCTGCGCTTGCGCTGCCTGTCCATGTCCAGCTTGGGGGAGGTTTAAGCGGCGACATACTGGATACCTTTGACAGGGCAATCGGTTCCGTAGCAGGTCCGGTTTCGGGTTGCAGAATAAGCTCACCCGCTTCGGCTTTTACCGCCCTGCCCTTGATCATTTCTTTATCAGGAAGGGAAATCTCCAGCGTTTCATCCGAAGTAAGTTGTTCCACCTGGTCCCAGGCAATGGTGATCTTGCCGGCATAGGTGGTTTCCAAAACCAGCTTACCTGAATCCATGGAAAGAATCTTGCCCTGCAGTCGATCTCCATTTTTCATAATGACTTCGCCGGCCTTGGCTTCATCGAGTGAGAACCCCACAACAGAACAGATGAGAAAAGCAACCGCAAAGACAATCCTGACAACTTTGGTGTTGAAAAGAGTATCTGAAAAACTTCTTTCCTGATGAACAAAACTGGCCATGGTTCTTTTTTTCATTCGAACAAAACCCTCCTGGAAATAATTCAACCGTGAACACGTCATCTTTAACGACTCAAGCAATGAAGACCGCACAAAAAGTTGGGTCGGAGTATATCGACCCATCGTTTACGTGTCAATGTCAAAACCCAAACCAGATAATCCGGATGGGCATTAGGGTCTGGGCCTGAGTTTTCTTTCCTTTTTGTAAACGGTATTGCAGAAAAGTATTATTCTCCAACACAGGTCCCACTCCCATCAATCAACGAATTTCGCAAGATGCGTGCTGGCGGATACACATGCATTCCTATGTGAGCCATTTCGGTTGACATTTCAGCCGGCATCGACAAGACTCTCGCACAGTAAAATCCAACGAAAGAACTCAGCGAGCCTCACCCTTGTACCACTTGATTCAGTGGCCGTTGCACGGAACCCGTAAGATGAATAGAGACGATAGCGACCGAATCAACGAACTTTTCGCCGCCGGCTCGCGCGATGTGACACCGGCACCCGCGCGTGATGCGGCAACCGTGCTGTATTTGCCGGTTTCACACGATCCCGAGGTGACAAAGCTCTGCGCGTCAGTCCTGTCGGATACCGAGCTGCAAAGAGCGGACCGCTTTATAAACGAATACGACAAAATCCAGTTTAAACAGCGCCGTGCGTTTCGTCGCTTTTGCGGCGCTACCGTGCTCCAATCGTCGCGGCCCTTATCGCAGATCGTTTTCGAGGAGACAGAAAACGGACGTCCAACCCTTGACGATTTGCCGGATTTCTGGTTTAGTTTTTCTTCCTGCCGGTTTGGTTTTCTCGGGGCGTGGTCGTCGACACATGGAATCGGTGTTGACATCGAAGATCAAACGAGGAATCTGGAGGCTGTGGAACTCGCTCATCGGTTTTTTTTGGGAGCCGAGGCGAATGCTGTTGAAGGGGTAGAAGGCTTGGAGCGCCTACGGACTTTCTTCCAATTCTGGAGCCTAAAGGAAGCGGCGTTAAAATCCATCGGGGAGGGATTGCCCTTCGGCCTCGATGTTTTCGAATTCGAGTTGGACCCAAATCTGCGTGTCGTTCATGCGCCCCCTGACCACGGTGGACCGGGGCAATTTGATGCCCACATGATCGAGGGAACTGGCAGTTGCGCCGCTCTTGTCACCCGATGTGTGGCCTGATAAAGGGGGGAGATTAGCCGTTTGCAGAACAAGCCTTCCCGGGTGTTTCAAACCCGAATTGCCGTCCACAACCCACTTTCTACCGCAATCCAGTGCTCCAGGAATTCGTTCTAATGACCCAAATACCCTTATTTTGATTGTTTGCCCACATTTTTCTTGAAAAAGGTAATTTTGACCCAGGACCAGTTGAGTACAACATGGGCCACAACGCATGCAGCCAGAAACAGACCGCCTCCTTGGTGAATGACTTCAAAAAGTTTATGGGGGATAGGCTTATGAAGCAGGCCTGTGCTCAACTGTAACAGAAACGAAAGGGCAAGGACTGTGTTTACTACTTTCAAGGCATCCGACTTTTTCATGTTTTCTCCTTTGATCGGGGCAGAAAGGAAATTTGAGGAATAAAGATACTCAAATAATCAATTATATACTCAGATTCAGAACCTCGCAATATCTAATCAGTGATTTCCTGAAAAATGATACAATCACTTGTGCGCTCCGCTGGTAACTGGAACAAAGAATCACCCGGCAACAATTGTAGAGCAGAAAAA
The DNA here is from genome assembly GCA_964407525.1 of uncultured Desulfobacteraceae bacterium. GTDB lineage: Bacteria > Desulfobacterota > DSM-4660 > Desulfatiglandales > Desulfatiglandaceae > DUZB01. Next base: position 11,704 of record CAYOWC010000007.1, read on the forward strand.
AAGATTGTTTTTGCCTCAAAAAGGACTATATTTTTGTGATTTCAAGCTTGTATCGTATGTTTTTTGGCAACCGGATCACGGATGCTGAATAACGTACAACCAATGCCGAAAATTGACTTATTCTACCATTCAAGGAGGTTGTATCAAACATGGAGACGCAGAAAAAAATTTCCCAAAAACTCATTCTCTGGATATTCTTCTGGTTCCTGATTCTGGGATTTGGCCTTGCATTTGCGGGTTACTGGGAAATTGACAGCCTGAAAGCCACCCTCTCCCAATACCATCAGCAGGAATTCAGCAAGAAAGCTATTGCCCCGTTGGAAACAGCCCTTTTAATGGCCGAGAAAAACTATATATGGCAGCTTGTTGCCGGGAGTCTTGCCCTGACTGCACTGTTTCTTTGGGTCACTTTGCGTGCCTCTCTGAAATCCACGGTCGCCAAGAGCCTCCATGAAAAGACCTCCAAACCGGAAACAAAGAAACCCAGAAAGCCCCAACCTCCACAAATAACCAAAGAAGAGAAAGAAAAACTGGAACGCCTGGAACGGGCAAAAACACTCCAGATGATCTCCTTATTACAGAGAGATGGGCGGCTCGTCGATTTTCTGGAAGAAGATCTCCAATCCTATGATGATGCACAGATTGGCGCTGCAGTCCGCACTATCCAACAATCGTGCCAGGACAGCCTGAAAAAATATTTGAGCCCAACAGCGGTTATCGACCAGGACGAGGGAGAAGAAATCACTGTTGAAGCCGGATTTGACCCTGCGGCAATCAAGCTCACAGGAAATGTATCGGGGGAGCCTCCCTTTAAGGGGATTTTGCAGCATCGTGGATGGCGAGCCGCAAAGGTCGACTTGCCGACCCTCTCCGGAACGCAGGACCCCGGGATCATCGCACCTGCTGAAGTGGAAATATAAAACCAGGTTGAACGGTTCACGGTTAAGATTGAAGAAGCCGCAAAAAGGCGCAAAATTCGCAAAAAAAATAGAACTACGTTTAACAAAATCAATTGGTTATATCCGGAAAAATCGTTCCAACTGACTTTTTACGAGACCATCAAGATTTTGGGCAAGAAACGACTGATGGCCGATGCTGAAATCAGCGCCAGGGTTTTGAAGGAGAAACCAAGTGACTGAACCCACATATATTATAGGAATCGACCTAGGCACGACCAATAGCGTGGT
>CAYOWC010000007.1:12990-50966 GCA_964407525.1 uncultured Desulfobacteraceae bacterium
TGACTGAACCCACATATATTATAGGAATCGACCTAGGCACGACCAATAGCGTGGTGGCCTACACAGAGGCTCAAATAGAGCCCGACAGGGAGCCTCGGATACGCATCTTCAATATTCCTCAACTCGTTGCCCCTGCCTCCATGGAAAGCAGAAGCACCCTGCCTTCTTTCGTCCTGTTGCCCGGCCCCCACGACGTTCCCCAGGGAGGGCTCCAACTCCCCTGGTCCAATGACAACACCATGGCAGTCGGACGTTTCGCCAGAGACCGGGGAGCCGAAATACCCCATCGCCTCATCGCCTCTGCTAAATCGTGGCTTTGCCATACCGGGATTGATCGTAACAAACAGATCCTCCCGTGGGATGGTCCGGATGACGTGGAAAAACTCTCGCCGGTGGAGGCCTCCGCCGCAATTCTCAGGCACATCAGGGATGCGTGGAATTATACGATGGCAGCGGAAGATGAAAACCTTCGCCTGGAACACCAGGATGTTTTTCTGACGGTTCCCGCATCCTTTGATGCAGTAGCAAGGGATCTGACCGTTGAAGCAGCCAGGATGGCCGGCCTATCAGGCAGTACCCTTTTGGAGGAACCCCAGGCTGCATTCTACGCCTGGATCAACGCCACCAGTGAAAATTGGCGTGATCAGGTAAAAGTGGGAGACCGCATCCTGGTAACGGATATCGGTGGTGGAACAACAGATCTTAGTCTCATTGAGGTGTCTGAAGAAGAAGGGGAACTGGTCCTCGAACGGGTTGCCGTTGGGCAGCATCTCCTCGTTGGTGGTGACAATATGGACCTCACCCTGGCCTATTCCATCGCAAACCGCATGGCAGCCAATGGTCGGAAACTGGATGCACACCAGATGCGTGGTTTATGCCACGCTTGCAGAGCGGCAAAAGAGTATCTATTTGAAAACCCGAGTGCGGAGAGCTTTCCCATCACTATTTTGAGCAGGGGAAGCAAATTGATCGGCGGATCCATCAAAACCGAACTGGTGCGAAGTGAAATGGAAGAAATCCTTGCAAACGGATTCCTTCCCCAATGCGACAGTACTGTCCAGCCAAAAGAACAGCTTCGCACAGGTGTAAGGGAACTGGGCCTTTCCTATGCCTCTGACCCGGCCATCACCCATCACCTGGCCTACTTTCTCAATCAGCAGAAATCAGGCGATACCGGCGCCATCTGTCCTACGGCGGTTCTCTTTAACGGAGGCGTAATGAAAGCGCAACGTTTAAGAAAACGCGTCTTGACCATATTGGGGACCTGGGCGGAAGATGCGGGCAGGGAACCCCCCAGAGAGATAGGAATCGATGACTTCGACCTGGCCGTAGCAAAGGGAGCAGCCTGCTATGGTCTTGCCAGGCGAGGCAAAGGAATCCGGATAAGAGGCGGCCTTTCAAGGACCTATTACATCGGGATAGAGGCCTCCATGCCGGCTGTTCCCGGGATGCCGACCCCTGTCATGGCCTTGTGCGTAGCCCCTTTCGGTATGGAAGAAGGAACAGAAACCTCCCTTTCAGGCAGGGAATTCGGACTGGTCGTCGGAGAACCCGTCCGGTTTGATTTCCTTGGTTCTACCACCAGGCAGACTGACAGTATTGGAACGGTTGTGGACGACTGGCAGGGAGACATTGAAAAAATCACCACCGTGGAAACGGTATTGGAAGGGGAAACGGGAACCTTGCTTCCCGTCACCATGGATATTAAAGCCACCGAGGTGGGCACCTTAGAGTTGTGGTGCGTATCTACGAAGAATGACCAGAAATTCCGACTGGAATTTAATGTCAGGGAAAGGACTGGAGGGTAATGGGGCGCTATATTGTCGGCATAGACCTGGGGACTACCAATTCTGCCATCACGTATGTGGATATTGAAGCAATCGAAGAAGGCGGTCAACCAAGGGCCAGTATCAAGATCCTGAAAATCCCCCAGTTTACCGCCCCCGGCGAGATCTCCAATCTGGAAATCCTTCCCTCATTCCTCTATCTTCCCGGAGACCATGAGCTTCCAAAAGGTTCTATGAAACTGCCGTGGGATTCTCAGTTGGAGAATATTGCAGGAACATTTGCCAGGGAACATGGCGCCAAGGTCCCCAAAAGGATGGTTTCTTCGGCCAAGAGCTGGTTGTGTCATCCCCGGGTGGACAGGGAAGCCCCCATCCTTCCCTGGGGTTCGGACGAAACCGTACGCAAGGTCTCCCCCATTACGGCCATATCCGCTTATCTGACGCATATCAGGGAGGCATGGAACCACAGCGTTGATCGCATCGAAGAACACCTTCTGGAGAACCAGACGGTCATTATTACCGTACCCGCATCCTTTGATGAAGTGGCGCGCGATCTCACCGTAAAAGCCGCTTCCATGGCAGGACTCAAGAATATCACCCTGATTGAAGAACCCCTTGCCGCCTTTTACAGCTGGCTCTCTTTGCACGAAAAGGAATGGGAAGAATTCATTACACCGGGAGAGCTGATTCTCGTCTGCGATGTGGGTGGAGGAACAACAGACTTCACACTGATCACCCTGAAAAACAAGGACGGAAACCCGGTTTTTGAAAGGATCGCCGTGGGAGACCATCTGATTTTGGGTGGGGACAACATGGACCTTGCCCTGGCCAGGCGTTCAGAAGTACGTTTAAAAGGGTCGCAGAAAGCACCGATGAAAATGGACCGCTGGCAGGCCCTCTGCCACCAGTGTCGTGCTGCAAAAGAAGAAATCCTCATTGGAACAACCGATTCAAAAACCATCACTCTGGTGGGGGGAGGCCGCAAGCTCATTGCAGATACGGTTACCACAACCGTTTCTAAAGAAGAGGTTGAAGAAACCATTCTGGACGGGTTTTTCCCCCCCGTGTCCCCGGACGACACTTTGACTGAAATACCCCGGCAGGGAATCACGGAATTCGGTCTTCCTTACGCCCAGGACGCGGCCATCACCAGGCATCTTATCCGGTTCCTGGAACGGCATACCGAAGATATTGCCCATGCCCTTGAAGGGCACGATATAAAGCCCGATCTGATACTCTTTAACGGCGCCGCCCTCAAACCGATGAATGTCCAAGGCCGGATCAGCGATGCCATTGAAAAAAGGTTCGAAGGAAAAGAAGGACTCCCCCCTACACGGGTATTGACAAATACCGAGCTGGATCTCGCCGTGGCCCTGGGGGCATCCTATTACGGATTGGTCAAGAAAGGACGAGGGGTCAGGGTGGACAGCGGCAGCGCCAGGGCCTTCTTTCTCCAGGTGCATCTCGAAGGGAATGGGGAAAAGCAAAACCTATCCGATGCAACCAAAGAAGAACGCGCCATCTGCCTTGTGGAACGCGGTATGCCGGAAGGAACAACCAACGAGCTTTCAGACAGAAAGTTTTCCGTCCTTGCCAACCAGCCTGTTACCTTCAATCTGTACAGTTCAAGTTTCAGATCAGGCGATGCGGTGGGAGACGTCATTACTGTCGATGACTCGATCACTCCCCTGCCCCCGCTGCACACGGTCATCAAATTCGGGAAAAAGGCAAAAGAGAGGTCGCTTCCAGTCCAGATAGAAGCCCATTACACGGAAATGGGAACGCTTGCCCTTTCCTGCCGATCCATGGCAAGTCCCCATAGATGGAAGTTCCAATTCCAATTGCGTGAAAAGGCCCGAAACATTTCCGTAGCCGATGAAGAGGTCCTCGACCAGCAATTGATAGACCAGGCCATTGATATGGTACAACAGGCGTTCACGCAACAATCGGCTGAAACAAGTCCTCCGGGACTGGTAAAAAAAATTGGGAAAACAGTCTCCCTTCCCAAGGAAAAATGGCCGCTTGGCTTCATACGCGTTCTTGGAGACGAACTGCAGCCCCTGGCTACGGAAAGAAAGCGTGGGATTGACCATGAAAGCCGCTGGCTCAACCTCAGCGGATTCTGTCTGCGCCCGGGCTTTGGCGATGCCCTGGATGAACACAGGGTAAAAACCCTGTGGAAAATCCACCATAACGGCCCGCTCCATACAAAGAATGTGCAAGTCAGATCCGAATGGTGGGTATTGTGGCGAAGGGTTGCAGGAGGGCTCTCCTCAAGCGAACAGCGCCTGTTGTCTCAGGATCTCTCATCCCTTTTGAAATCTTCTAAAAAAGGAAAAAGTCAAAAAATCGCCCCTCAGGAACATCTGGAAGCCTGGATGTGCGTGGCCAACCTGGAGCGTATTTCGGTAGCAGACAAAACTGCCTGGGGAAACCTGCTCATGAAGACCCTCCAGGGTAAAAAGGTGCGCGCGCAGTATTGGTGGTCCCTTTCACGGATAGGATCCAGAGAACCCCTTTACGGGCCTGTCGATCTGGTGGTTGACCCACGAAAGGCAACAAACTGGATTGAGAAGATCCTCAAAAAAGACTGGCCCGACCCGAAGCCCGTGGGACTGGCCATAGCCCAGATAGCAAGGCTTACGGGGGATAGGAAAAGAGAGCTGGACCCGGCGATTGTGGAGCAAGTGATTGCCTGGCTGACCCCGCACGACTGGGCACCGCCCCTTATTCAAACCCTGAGAGAAGTACGTCCCATGGAAGAGACGGAAAAAAACCTCATTTTCGGGGAATCGTTGCCTTCCGGCATCCGGATGCGTGTGGAATAGAGATCTAAAACCCATACTGACAATCGTTCCTCCTGATAAACTTTCCTTGACAATAATCCGAATATCCGACATTCTGAATGACGGAGGTACGGAGTTATGCCAAACACGACAATCAGGGTCGGAACACGGGGAACCGTCGTCATTCCAGCAAATATTCGTCGAAGCTACAGATTTGAAGAAGGGTCTCTCATTATTGCAGAAGCTCGTCCAGATGGAGTGCTTCTTCGCCCCGTAGTCGCGCTTCCCGTCGAGATCTACACTGAGGAACGGAAAGCCGAGTTCCTGTTAAATAACGCGGTCACTTCGAAGGACTATGCCAAAGCCGTAAAAGAGGTTCTCAAAATGGGACTTTCACCGGAAAACATTCTCCACAAAAAGCCCGAAAGCCCATGAAAAAAGAAATCGTCTTTCTTGACGCAAACATTCTGTTTTCAGTTGCCTATGGAAGTACCAGCTTGAACAATCTATGGGAGCTCTCCAGGAAAAGGATATGCGTACTCTTGGCGTCTCAATACGTCATTGAAGAGGCGAAACGGAATCTGCCCGGCAGGGTGCAATTAGAAAAGTTGGATTCTTATTTGTCCAGCGTTGAGGTCGTTAACGAAATAGATCCCCACCTACCCTGCCCCATAGATCTGCCGGAGAAGGATATTCCTGTTTTAATGTCTGCTGTTTCCTCTGGTGCCGACTATCTCATTACTGGCGACATAGCACATTTTGGAAAGTATTTCGGAAAGACTGTTATGGGAGTAGAAATATTAATGGCCCGCGATTATCTACAGTCGAGAATGCACGGTTCACGAACATAGTCTGAACTCCTCACTTGGGTCAAGATGCGGGGAAAAGACCGCATACTTCTGCAAAGGGGTCCATTTGAACTTCCAGGTGTGCTGTTCTCGGGGAAAACGGTCGAGGAGCTGTACCAGGTGGCCAACGGTTGGTTTTTCCAGATAAACGGACAGGACAGAGGTTTCGGGATGCATGGTGGTATGGCATGTGAAATCCCAGTAACGGGTTTCTCGCGCCCATTTTTCAAGGATTGTCAGAGTCTCTGCCGGCTCTTTAATTTTGGAGAAAACGAGTTTTCCTTTGATTTTCTGCTTGAGGGTTGAGTCGGTCCAACGGACAGCGAATTTGTCCTCACTTTCGACCCTATGGCGATCAAGTTCCCCACAATCCGGCAAATGAAGAGATAACCCTTTTTCTGTCAAAATTCCCACGAGGGATTTCTCTCCCGGATAGGGGTTGCAACAATTGGAAAATTTGAAGAGTGTGAGGTTGAGTCGTCTTATTTCAATGTCATTGGTTTCCTCTCCTTCTGTAGCCGTCATCTCCTTCTGTTGGAGCATATCTCTCAGGTAAAACAGGATGATCTTGCTCCTGTATCTACCTAGTCCGACCTGTACGTACAAATCGTCAAAGTCTTTGGCATTGAGTATCTCCAAAATCTGCAGGGAAATATCTTCCGGTATCTTTGATAGGGAAAGACCTTCTTTTTCCATCAGTTTGTCGATGAGATCTTTACCAAGTACACGGGCAAAATTTCTTCGTTGCACTGCAACCAGGTTCCTTAGGGCAATTCTAGCCCTGTCGGAACGGCACTTGTCTTCGACGGTTTTATCCAGAAGATCTATCGGTTTTTTACTATTGCGAATGTGAACAATGTCCCCGTCTTTTAAACGATGGATGGGTGTGACCGGGGCTCGCTCGGTTTGGATGGTTGCTCCGGTGCAACGACTGCCGAGATCCGTATGAATCTGGTAGGCAAAATCGAGGACAATGCTTCCTTTGGGAAGATAGATGGCGGTTCCTTTCGGCGTGTAGGCAACGATCTCCTCAGATCCTTTCACAATTTCCTTTCGTCTGGATCCGCCGTGGTCATAATGGGCTATTCGCTTCAATGTTCGGCTGATTCCCTGGATGGGACCGGACTTCCCTGCGTCATGCTCCTTTGGTTTCCATTTGAAAAGAATGCCGTAACGGGCACGCATATCCATGTTTTCTGTTCTGATTTTAAACAGGTAATTGCGATTTTTGAAATTCACCCTCACATGAAGGGATTCATAGCCGTTGGCTTTGGAGTTGGCGATAAAATCCCGAATAGTCCTTGGAATGGGAGGATGGATCCTGTTGCTGATCCCCATGGCATGGTAGCATTGTGAGGAATCATCGCATCTCAGCACAATCACGACATCAGTCCCATTTTCCCCTGGATCTTGCAGTAGACGTTTACGTTCTGGATCGTAGTAACCGTTAAGTCCCTTTATCCGGGAGCGGACCTGCACATGCTCGGGAAAACCGATAAGGCCGACCTTGAGTTGTGCCAGGATTTCCTCCGCGTCCGGCAGGGCTTCAAGATTCGCCATGCACCGGATCACCTTTTGGCTTTGCCTTGGATACAAATATTTTATGGCAAGGTCAAGCAGCTCGCGTTTCAACGGAAAGAGGCCGAATCTGGCCGCGATGGGTGCATAGTAGTCCAGTGTTTCCCGTGCGATACGTTGTCGTCGGGCATGGTTCAAATGTTCCAGCGTCCGCATATTGTGCAGACGGTCCGCCAACTTGACTACAAACACTTCGATATTTTCACCCGCAAGGGTGAAAAGTTTGTTGTAGGTCAACTCACGATTTTTTGTCGCCGGCATGTTGGCCTTGATTTTGGTACACCCATCTACGATATGGGCAACCCGTTCCCCGAAACGATCCTGAAGTTCTTCCACCGTCATTCCGGCTACATCTTCGATCAGGTCGTGCAGCATAGCCGAAGCCAGTATTTCCGGATCTTTCAGTTGGAATTCGCTTGCAATGATTTTCACCACACTGCAGGGATGAACGATATACGGTTCACCGCTGCGGCGTTTCTGCCCATGATGAAGCGCCGCAGCCAGATCAAGGGCCTCGAAAAAACGTTCTTTTTCAGAAACATTTTCCAAAAGCAGTCCCATCTCATTGCGAAAAGATACCATATTGAATTCTGTCTGGTCCATGGGGCATCGTCCTTGCGTTATTTCAAAAAGATTAAAGAATAGACAAGATGCCAGACAATGAAAAAAAATGACAGTTTTTTTTCTTCCAAAAACCTCACTATCCTAAAAAATCTACAGCCACTATTTTTCCCGTGTGAAACAATCTTCATCTTAACCTATATTTTTCTCAAGATAATTGACAAGCTCTTTAGTCTGCGCGTTTCCAAAAGAGATGAGATTGAAGGATTAGACCTGAGCCAGCATGATGAAACAGCCTACGAGATGTAGAAACACAACAGTCCCTGCTTGACAAGTAACCATCGGTTTCGTAGGATTATCTCAAAGTTGAGACTGCATCAAGATTTTTGTCTCATTCCACTGGACCGATGGGTTGCTGCGAGCATAGGCTACAGGTCTCCTGTTTACAAGGAAGGTCGCCTCATCAGGGCAACATGGTAGGGTTACGTATTGAGAACGGATGGAGGCGATTCGTGAAAATTGACCATAAATTCAACACTATTTCCCCGGAAGATCTCCTTCGCAGAATAAACGTTGATAGCGATTTCTACCTGATCGATACGCTCACGCGGGATCATTTTGAAAAGGTGCATTTGCCCCACGCCAAAAATGTGTGTGTCTTTGAAATCACGTTTATGGAACAAATCCAGGAAATAACGCAAAACAGGAACGCGGAAATTGTTCTCTACGGTTCAAGCACGAAAAGCAGTGACGCAATAAAAGCCGCCGAAAAACTGGACAGCGAAGGATATATACAGATCAGCATTTTAAATGGTGGTATTGAAAGCTGGCGCGCAGCGGGATTCTCCCTTGAAGGAAACGCTCCCCATGACCCTGACGACCCAGGGACCACCCTTATTCTGGAAAACGGTATCTACCAGGTTGACACGGATCAAAGCCTCATCGAATGGATCGGAAGAAACCCAAACGCCAAACACTTCGGCACAGTCAAAATTTCGCATGGAGATCTCGCGGTAAAAGACAGCCTTTTGAGTGGCCATTTTGAAGTCGATCTTGGTTCCATTGAAAACATCAACCTGAAAGGGGATGAACTGCAGCCGGTGCTGATTAGTCACCTGAAATCAGACGACTTCTTTTTCGTAAAAAATTTCCCGAAAGCCTCTTTTACCATCGAAAACTCAAAACCAGCAAAGGAGCCGCTCGTTACCTCCCCTAACTACGAACTGACTGGAATATTGAGTTTGCGGGGGATAGAGGCAGAACAAACGTTTTCCACAACGATAACAAAATCTGAAGACGGAAGTCTCGTGGCCCAGGCCCAGTTCGATATGGATCGAACACGATGGGGCATTATATACGGCTCCGCCCGCTTTTTTGAGCATCTCGGAATGCACCTGGTTTTTGACATGATCAACATTCAGATCAAAATCATTGCTCACCAGGTTTCTGAAAAAGAGTAGTTAAAAAACATGCACAGCGACGAAACGGATCGTAGCAGGAGATTTGCGGAGACAACCGGACCTCACCGGGTTCAAATGGAAAGCTGGATAAGCTGTGCCCCATTTGAAAAACACCTCCAGATGGAAATTCTGGAGGCTAAAGACGGGAACGCTGTATTGACAATGCCGTTTTTTCTCCAGCTTGCCCAGGGCGGCGGGTTGATGCATGGAGGCGCGCTGGCCAGTCTTGCGGACACTGCCGTCGTCATGGCCATCAAGAGCATCCTCCCCCCGCAAACCCATTTCGCGACCATTTCGATGCAATCGAAGTTCCTCTACCCAGTAAAGGAAGGGGTTGTTACAGCGAGAGCGCGGGTGGAACCGTTTGAAGAAAGAACTTTACAAGGGAGTGCAACAGTTTTCAATCAAGAGGAACGAGCGGTGATGGAGTTTATTTCCGTTTTCAAAATCGCCAGGGATGCGCAAATCAGAGGGGTAACCTTTGCGAGTTGAGCCCCGCCGGATATTCAACAACAGCCCCAGCTCTTCTTTCTTTCCCTTCCCCCGCTTTTCACTTCTATATCGTTATCGGGTTCTATCACACAGCAGCAGGAAGAGGTTTTTCTCCCGAGCGCCGAATTGATAACTGCTGCAGCACAACCCACCCCCACCTTGACGTACACCGCTCCTGCCGGGCAATTTTTTGCACAGGCCCCACATTCCATGCAGAGGTCTCTTTTTTCAATACTCGCGCAGCCGTTATTCATGTCAAACACCTGGTGAGGGCAAACTGCGAGGCATACACCACACCCCACGCATTTATCCTGGTCCAGGCGCAAAGTAACCACATCTCTCAGGTAGATCAGACTTCCCATTCTATCGTCTCCTTAAGGCCTCGGCGAAAAAAACTGCACATCTTTCTGCAGGCCTTAAGCTGCGAACCGAGAACCCAGCCAAAGGCACAAACCCACAGTAACCCCACCAATCTCTAAGGGAACGGCCCATTTCATCTCTTTTCTCACCCCTGAAAGGGAGGTATACGTTGAAGCGCCGGTGAAGTTCATAGCGAGATACGCCGAAATAGAGGGTATCACAAGAAACCATGCCAAAACTTCAGGCCAATCCTTCCAATTGGTTAAATTCCCTGTTTGTGAGCCCGCAAGAATAATTGCGGTAATGAACCCCATGCTCAGACCTTTTATGGAAAAGGCCTTGCCCGGAAGCCATGGCAACAGAATCGGTGTCAAAACAGCGCCGGAAACCAAAGCACCCAAAAGGGATATGACCGCAAACATTCCGTAACGGAGCATACCCGAACAGAACCCCGTATCACCAACCAGACCACCCAGCAAGAAAAAAACGGGAAGTATTATCAGCGTCCACTTGAGGGGCCCCACCAATTCCAAGGGCACAAGAACTGTTCTTTCCCTTATAGAGAATGTCTTCAGACGCATTTCCGGAGTCGCTTTCATACCGGCGTTCAGAAATGCCGGAAGATCGGACGCTTTGATGGGACCATAGATCGCCTTGAAACCGGAGAGCTTTTTCATCTGATAGGCGGTAACTCCCGGAGCGGACAGTTGGGGTAGAATCACTACTCTGTGATCCACAATCCGATCCAGTTGACAAAACTCCATACGTCGAACGATCTCTTCTGTGCTAAAGGTCCCTTTCCCCGCCGCACACCACACGTTTATTCCGTCGGTATCTAAAGCCATGATCCAGGCGTTCCGTCCCGGAAGTGATTCTCTCAATCGATCAAAACTCATTTTGTAATTCGCCGTAATCAGAACGGGATCGGATTTTCCAGGGTATCCAAGAGCGTACAAGCCGGGGGCAACCGTGAATTCCATTCGCTTGATGCCCCACCTTGCCTTGAACGTTCCCCAACGATCAGCTTCTGTCAATTTTGAGGATACGCGGGGAACGGCCCCTGCAGCAGTGTCCACAGTTCCCACAACAAATGCCTGGTTCTCTGATGGGAGGCTCAACTGAGCCTTTTCTTCAGAGGGTCAACAAGGGTCTGAATTCTTTCCAACATCAGGAGGTCCCATGGGAAAAAGACCGGCACTTACTTTGTCTGCCCTGGCATCCACATGGTTTTCAGTCTCCAGATTCATCGCTTCACCTCTTTATATTCTATAATTCCGGTTACCCCATGGATGGTACTTTCAAGAAGGTTTCTATATTCCTCAAAAACCCCATCAACCGTGCAGTAGCAGACTCTTGGTCCATCGATCTCCCCTTGAATCCAGCCTGTTTCCTTCAAAATCTTCAGGTGCTGGGATACACTGGATTGGGCCAGGGGAAGAGCATCTACAATATCACCGCAAACACAACGCTGGCCGACAGGTTTGTTTTCAAGCATTCGAACTACTTCCACCCGAACAGGATGCGCAAGACCTTTGGACAGTTCAGCAAGTCTTTTTTTCTTATTAGACAAAGAATCCTCCTCTGAATTCAGGTATCTCGCCGGGAAAAGTTCTTTCACAAAACACCTGCGCTTCTATTTTTTCACAAGGATCAGAGCACCTATTATCGTTTATCGTGGATAGACGATAAGGTGATTATGTGGAATTGTCAAGTATTTTTAGTCCAACATGAAAACCCTTATAACTTTAGGCCATTTTCGCCCGATATGAAACCAAAAGAACATTGAAATAGCCCGCTATTACTTCAGCTCTTGTGATTCCATATCGAACAGGTAAGCGAAGACTCCGAACCTGATCCAAATCTATGCGCAGGGGTAGGCAAATTATTGTTCTCAATCCCCGAAGAGCCTTTTTTCATTAAGAACCAGAAACAAAGAAGGGCAGCCCAAAAGGCTGCCCTTCTTTTTTAAAAATAGTTACGATTTAGAAAAGTCCGCTGACCTTTCCGGTGTCCGTATCCACATCAATCCGCCTGAAGGCTGGGTTGGAACCCGTACCAGGCATCAGACTGATAGCGCCTGCGCAGGGGCAGAGAAACTTGGCGCCGGAGTAGATCAAAACGTCGCGAATGGGCAGGGTCCATCCCTTGGGCACGCCTTTGACTGTTGGGTCGTGGGACAGGCTCAGGTGGGACTTGACCATCATGGTGGCGAAGTCATCATACTTAGGATCGTTTTCCAGCATCTTGGCTTTGGCTTCGGCTTCAGGAGTCCAGGCCACACCATCGGCTCCGTAGACTTCCTTGGCGATGGTTTCAACACGGTCACGCAGCTTCATCTCCAGCGGATAGAGGAATTTGAAATCGTTCTCCTCGTTACACGCATCGATAACGGCATCGGCGAACTCCAGGGCGCCTTCGCCGCCCTTTTCCCAGTGCTTGGACTCAGCACAGCGGGCTCCGGCTGCCTCAGCTGCCTTGCGTACGATGGCGCATTCAGCGTCGGTATCGGTGTAGAAACGGTTGATGCAGACCACCGGGTTGATACCCGCTTTGCGGATAACACCGATCATATGAATCATGTTCTCGCAGCCCTTCTCGACCAGTTCCAGGTTCTCTCTGGTGTAGACATCGTCCATGGCAATACCGGGGGTGACTTTGGGGCCGCCACCGTGCATTTTGAGAGCCCTAATGGTAGAGGTAAGCACCGATACGTTCGGTTTCAGACCGCTGAAGCGAGATTTAACATTCCAGAATTTCTCAAAGCCGATGTCGGCGGCAAATCCGGACTCTGTTACGTGGTAGTCAAACATTTTCAGACCCACGCGGTCGGCAATGATGGAGGACTGACCCACGGCGATGTTGGCAAAGGGGCCGGCGTGCACCATACAGGGGTTGTACTCGGCGGTGCACATAAGGGTCGGGTTGATGGTGTTGCGCATGAAAGCGGTCATGGCGTTGCCCACTTCAAGGTCCCCGGTGGTGACCGGTTTGCCGCTCTTGTCGAAAGCCACGGTGATGTTGTTGAGGCGTTCTTTGAGGTCGGCCAGGTCCCGGATAACCGCCAGGATCGCCATACACTCGGAACCCACGGCAATTCCAAATTTACTCTGCATGGTGAAGCCGTCATAGCGACCGCCCATACCGATGACAATGTTTCTTAACGACTGGGCACAGAAGTCGATAATCCAACCCATTTCTACGCGGGTGGGATCGATGTCCATCCGACGCATGCCGGTAAGACGAGCCAGCTGCTCATCATTATAGTTGCGCTCGTGCTGCATGCGGGAGGTCAAGGCCACCATAGCCAGGTTGTGAGCGTTCATGATGTCATTGATGTCGCCGGTGAGACCCAGGGAGAATTCAGTCATGGGGATCAGGAGAGAATTTCCGCCACCTGCCGCAGTTCCCTTAACGTTCATGGTAGGACCACCTGAAGGCTGTCTCAAGGCGCCACCGACGCTCACGCCGCGCATGCCTAAACCTTCCATCAGACCACAGGAAGTGGTGCTTTTGCCTTCACCCAGCGGAGTCGGCGTGATTGCGGTCACTTCGATGTATTTGCCATCTGGTTCGTCCTGGAGGCGGTCAATGATTTTCAGGAAGTCCAGCTTGGCCAGTCTTCCCATGGGCAGCATTTCTTCCTGCTTCAGACCCAGTTTGTCTCGCCATTCGTCCGGCGTAGGCATATTTTTTTCCGCTGCTTCGGAAATCTGCCAGTCTGCCATTTCCACTGCATTATAAGCCATGATTTTAAATCCTCCTTTGAAATAATAATTAGGTGATATTTGGTTCGGAAAAAACTTCCTCCCCAGGTTGCCGCTCAACCAATAATGTTTGCATTTACAATAACTCACGTGCCTATCACAAAAAAAACGGGCCGTCAAGCTTTGGCTTGTGAAATTTTTAACATTCCAGCCTCATGCTTAAAAAAGTTTGTTTTTTTTGCTCATCGCGGATTAACGTGATATTTTTGTCAGCTGTCAAATAGACCATGCTCAGATTCCAGGTGTCAGGTGTCAGGAAAAAACCGGGCCGCATTCATAATATTCAACCTAATAACCAATGGTATGCTTATTGTAACCAGAAAATGGGAATAGTAGGTACTGAAACCTGACACCCGAAACCTGACACCCCTGTTCCGGAAAAAGGGATTCTTCACGCTAATCCGCGTTGAGCCGTTTTTTTAAGGACAATCCGATTTGTTCACAGGAACCGACTGAATTGCAAGGCGTTTTTATTGATGGCAAAACCAGTTTGTTCTTGAACCATTTCATGGCTTGTTTCGTGAAAAGGGAGATAAACAAGCGTTGCACCCTTGATTGAAAACTTGATATCAGGAAGAAGGGGAACCACCTTTCTCCTGTTTACCGCAGAAGCGGCCAAGGTAACCTTTAGACTCTGAACGGCCTCACTCAGCGCAAGCGTCACGGGATGAATTTTTGCGGTCGAAAGGTCATTGCCTCCAGCAAAATCCATTTGCGAGACTGTTAACCGCTTGGCAAGGTATAAAAAAAGCTTGGGACGGATCTTAAACGCAGGACTCCAGAACTCTACCCCCCTGTCTTCCCAGGACTTCATGATCACCTTGGGAAGGTTTGCCATACGAACAAAATCCGCGTAGCTTGATAGGCCCTTGTTTACCGCCTCAACGGACATTTTCCAAAAAGGCAGATAATAGGAATTTCTATCCTTCCCATCCACCATTTGAAAATCCACATGAACCAGCCTTCCCTTGATAGCCTCCCACACTGTTTGGCAGTTTCTACAGACGAGGGCAATACTGTCTCTTTCTCCTTCAAGATTCCAACCGCATTTCGGGCACAATGTGGGAAGGAAAATAAGACTCCGTCTGGAAAGACGATCCGTAACGGTTGAAAAGAGGTCGCCTTTTTTCGGAATCTTCACAATCGGATTATTTGTTATGGCATCAAACAAAACGCCTTTTTCCACATACAGAGGCAGGTAAATGAGATTTATGGCCTCCCCTATAAGAGCCCTGTGCAAAACAGAGCCTTCCGCTGTTCCGGGAGTCTGCTTTGAAACCTCTTCCAAGAGGTCCGAAGATGTGAGGAAACATTTAAGAAACCGACCCGGTATATCCGGTCCTGAATATCTCATCTTGAGGGTTTGAGGTCGTAATCCAAGGGAAAAAGGAAAATTTTTAAAAGGCGTTCCCAGGCGGGAAAAATCCACAATTCGGTGACTCACCCCTTGAATACGACAGGAGAAAACACTTCCTTTGAATCGAAGGTATGGAACATAGACGATCTCTTTCCCGGGAGCGTTGTTCCCCATTACAAATCGAAATAGACCGGGACTGTAGATAAAGTTCTTTACTCCGCAATAGGAACAGGCCATAAGCCTGTCCGTTTCTTCAAGATCCATACGCCCGCCGCACTGGGGGCATTCCTGCTCAACCTTGAAACCTGCCATTGCTCAAAGTCTCTCCCCGCACTGATTACAAAATGCCGATCCGGAGAGATTTTCCGTTTTACAATTGCCACAGATTCTGGACGTCGGTTTCCCCCCAACCGCCACACCGCATTTAGAACAGAAGCGGGCATTGGGAGGAAGATTCTTGCCGCAGTTTTCGCACTGGCTGAAAATGACTTGCTGGTGCCCGCAATGGGGACAGAACCGTGCGTTTTCTGAGATAGACTGCTTGCAGTCGGGGCATAAGGCCTGGGGCTTACTGTCCCCTCCCCCGCCGGAACCCGCATCTCTGGCGAACATATTACCGAACATGGCCGGCATCATAAATCCCATACCCATCCCCATACCGGCTCCCGCGTCGCCTTGGTTTTCCGCCGCCTTTTCCATGGCCATGGCAGCCTTCATTTTGACGAGCCCGTCCAGATCTTTGAGGATACTGAGTCTCCCTTTATCGTCAATGGCCTGCTGGACTTCCGGCGGGGGAGTAATGGAGGTTACGTATAGGTGTGTGAGGGCTATCCCAAAATGGCTCAGGTCTTTACGAAGGATCTCTTGCAATCCCTGCGACATGGTGTCGTAGGTTCCTGGAAGGTTGAAAATAGAATCCAGATTTTCTCCAAGATAATCGTTAAAACGGGAGACAATCACCCGCTTCAAATAATTCTCGATATCTTCCGAGACATACCGACCCATAGTCCCTACCATGGTATTAATAAACAAGACAGGTTGTATGATCTGGATATTGAAAATTCCGTGAGCCCTGAGACGAATAAGACCCAACTCCGAATCCTTAAATGCAACAGGTTCCCGTGTGCCCCATTTCAAATTCGGAAAAACCTTCATATTGGCGATGTAGGCTTCCGCTCGCAGCGGGCTCGTCATCGCCCACGGTATCGACAGAATTTTCGTGAGAATCGGGATGTTGCCGGTCTTCAACGTATGGCGGCCGGGTCCGAATACATCACAAGCCTTCCCCTTATAAAAAAGGACGCCTGCCTGACTCTCGCGCAAGATAAACTGCGCACCGTATTTAATTTCCCCTGATCCATTTTCTGGAATTCTGTGGACAAGCTCCTGACCGGATTCATCAAACCATTCGATGACCTCAAGAAAGACAAGATTGTCGGTACCCATTTCAGCCTCCATACATTTCGGTTCAAGGGTTCAAAGCTTCAGCGGTTCACGGTTGTCAGTTAACAGCATCTGTGCACTACCCTACACTGAAACCTCGTTCGAGAAGTTTTTTTTGACCTGCTTCTGTGAAAAACAGATGTAACTGAACAGGTTGTAGGTTTAAGTTTACTTTTTTTTTCTCTGCAGCACAAACGAAAACTTAAAAGATGCAATTAGCTGTTAGCCGTTTGCTATTAGCAGCACGATATCAATTACTTACTGTTCAACAGGTAAGCATCAAGAAATGAGACTCCCAATAGAGGTAAAGGCCGTGTAAATGCTTGGGATCTTAAAGCTAACAGCTGATAGCTAAGAGCTAATTGCTGCTTTTAGGTGAGATTTGCTGCAATACAATATTGACATTATTCACCACAGAAGTTTAATATGAATCTCAATAACATGGTCAACCGTGTCCAGCCAGCCACACTACGATAAAGGAGTTACAATGACAGCGTTCAAATGCTTATCCCTTTTTATTTTCCTTGCCACATCGCTCTTTGTTACGGCCTGTTCCGGGAACTTGACCTTCCCCACCGCAAAAGGGTACTCGCAACTCTGTGAAAGATACGTGGGCGGCGATTCGCAAAAGCTCATCAAGTCCTGGGGATACCCTGGAAGGACCTTTGACAGCAAAGACGGTAAAGAGGTGTTTATATATGTGGAAACGAGGGATGAGTATACTTTGAATCCCCTGGCCCATTCTGCCCTGATTGAATATCCGCCCCGTTTGGATCCCAGGAAAGCCCTCCCCGAAGTCCAAGGAAAAAATGTGTACGGTCAACCTGTGGAATCGATGGACTATTGCATGACCTATTTTGAAGTTGGAAAGAACAACAAGATCATACAGGTTTACTGGAAGGGTGATTGCAAATCGCGGGAAGCTTCAACCACGGAAAAGACCGGTGCCAATGAAAGTAAGTAATGTTCTTGAAATGCGGGCCATGGACAGGGTCGCCATCGATCGCTTCGGCATTCCGGAAACAATTCTCATGGAGAATGCAGGAGAAGCGGTCTGCTCCGTTATCAGAAATGAAATAGGGATCGAAGGGAAAAAATTTCTTGTTTTTTGCGGTCTGGGCAATAACGGAGGCGATGGTTTTGTCGTCGCAAGGAAACTTTTTTCCAATAGCGCCCACGTGAAGATTTTCATTCTTGGTGATAGAAGTAAATACAAGGGTGCTGCAGCACTCAATCTTGATATTATCGATCGGCTTTCCATACCAGTTCAGGAAATCCATTCAGCAGAATCCATAAGAATGGCTCTTTCTCACAGTGATGTCATCATAGATGCCATCTTTGGAACAGGACTTGCCCGCCCCGTGGAGGGGTTATACAGCCAGGTGATTCAACTAATCAACGGCAGCCGGAAACCTGTGGTAAGCGCCGACATTCCATCCGGAATACAGGGCGATACGGGCAAAGCCATGGGGGAGTGCATACAGGCCGATTTCACCATTACGTTCGGCCTGCCCAAACGGGGAAATATCCTCTTCCCTGGATATGATTTCTGTGGCAAACAATACGTCACACACATCTCTTTTCCCCCGCTCCTCTATAACGATGAAAATTTGAAAGTCGCCATATCCCCTCCTATCGCTATTCCGAAAAGGGATAGCAGTGCGCACAAAGGAAGTACGGGTCAAGCCCTTTTCATAGCCGGCGCTTCCAGCTATTTCGGTGCGCCCTATTTTTCCGCGCTTTCCTTTCTGAAAGCCGGAGGCGGTTATTCAAGGCTTGCAGCGCCGGCATCCATCACCCCTTTTATCGCAGGCAGGGGAAGCGAAATCGTCTTTCTCCCGCAAAAGGAAACGGACGAGTACAGCATTGCCCTCGAAAACAGGGATAGACTTCTCAACATGGCGCAGGAAATGGATATGGTTGTTCTGGGGCCGGGCCTATCCCTGAATGGAGAAACCCAGAAACTGATCAGGGAAATTGTGCCGGAAGTGGAACAACCTCTGCTTATTGACGGGGATGGAATTACTGCCATATGCAAGGATCCCGAAATATTGAAAACAAGAAAAGGCGGAACGGTTTTGACACCCCACCTTGGAGAAATGAGCCGCCTGACAGGACTTGAAAAAAGCTACATTCATGACAATCGGATTGAAGTCCTGCAAGAGACATCGACCAGACTGAATGCGATCATTGTGCTCAAAGGCGCCCATTCCCTTATAGGCTTTCCCGATAAAACGGTATTCATCAACCTTTCAGGAAACTCCGGGATGGCGACCGCTGGTTCAGGCGATGTTCTTACAGGCGTTATAGCCGCCATGGTTGGGCTGGGACTGGATCTGCATGATGCCGTTGTGAAGGGGGTTTTTATTCACGGATTGGCCGGAGACTTAGCAGCCGAAGAGCTTGGTGAAGACGGCATTACAGCCAGTGACATTCTCGAATACGTCCCTCTTGCCATGAAAAATGACAGACAGGGGCTCAGCAGACCTTTTGCAGACAAATATGACTTCAGAGTTGTTTAGTACCTCATCACCTATTTTTCTGTCACAAATAACAAGAAAGTCTTTGCGCCTTTGCGTCTTTGCGCGAGACATTTTGGGTGCGGCTATGCCGCTTTAGGAAACCTTCAGCTGTGTTTTTTTTTCACGCGATGTTTTTTTTCACACTTGAGAAAGTATCAATACCATATTCAAGCACAATATAGCATCCCATAGCAAGCTAAAGCAAATCCATTCGCATTTGGCAAGATATTTGCAAACGTGTCTGATACTGATAAGATATCTAAAAAGTATTCTCTTATTTTGGTACCTAAAAGCTGCAATTAGATTTTAGCTATTGGCCGTTAGCTTAAAGGATTCAAACATTTGAATGCTTTCTTGCTATATTGAAGCTTTCATTTTTTGATGCCAAGCTAATGTAACCGTAAATAACCGATATCGTGGGGCTAATAGCTAACGGCTAACCGCTAATTGCAGCTTTTAGGTGGTATTATTTTGGCTTCTCGGGTGTTCGTGCATCTTTTCTTCTGACAGTCTTAAACCTTAGGAGGGAAGATTAATACAGGAGAGAATAACGGCATTCCGGGAAGCCATTTTTTTATTTTTTCCTACCTGATACGCAACGGTTTCAAGCACCCTTCCCTTTTTTAATCCTAATCGAGACCTGTGAAAACATCTGCCGAAAGACCATGAAATTTCTGTCTGAAAATAACGGATAACCGGAGACCCATGAGCATGGTTTTGCACTCTGAACGATCTTACAGGCAGAGAATCACCAGGAAAGATCTTTGCTCCTTTCAGGTTTCGGTCAAGGAAACAGACCTCTGGGTCTGTGCGGAAACCAGGCTCGAAACAGAAGCACAAAATCTTATACACCACGCCAGGCACCAGATTGAGACCTACATTCGGTCGCACCCGGAGTTCCTGACTTCCTTAAAGCCCCTTGCCGTGGATCCATATGCTCCAACTCTGATAAAGGAAATGCAACGGGTCACAGGAAAAGCCGGGGTTGGACCTATGGCGGCAGTCGCGGGCGCCATCGCACAATACGTTGGGAAAGGACTTCTTGCCGACAGCAGACAAGTCATTGTAGAAAATGGGGGAGACATTTTTCTCATGGCGAACAGACCGGTTACGGTATCCATTTTTGCTGGAGAATCCCCATTAAGTGAAAAGCTCGGCATCCTGATCCATCCAGATCAAATGCCCGCAGGGATATGCTCTTCGTCAGCCACGGTAGGTCATTCCCTCAGCATGGGATTCACGGATGTCGTATGTCTTCTATCCCCCTCTGCAGCGCTTGCGGACGCAGCCGCCACGGCCCTTGGAAACATGGTGAAAAAAAAGACTCATTTGAACAATGTGGATGACTGGGCAAAACAGATAGGGGGAATTACAGGAGGGGTTGTCATCGCTGGAGATAGCATGGCAACCTGGGGAAACATTGAACTTGTAGCGTTGTAAGATAGGAGTAAACATGAATTCTGTAAATGTTGCCATCGTACAAGCCGGTTCCGTTGTATTTGATCGTGAAAAATCTATTGAAAAAGCCTGCTCTCTAATTGCCGATGCCGCAGGTAAAAAGGCACAATTGGTACTTTTCCCGGAGGCGTTCATTCCGGGTTACCCGAAAGGACTGGACTTTGGGGCTCGGATCGGAATGCGTCAGCCCGAAGGACGGGAAGACTTCAGAAGATATTGGGACAGCGCCGTGGATGTGCCCGGCCCTGCTGTTACCGCACTGGGAGAGGCCGCCAGGGAAAATGGGGTACACCTTGTAATTGGGGTCATTGAAAGAGAACAGGGAACCCTTTACTGCACCGTTCTTTTCTTCAATCCGAACGGTTTGTTGATGGGAAAACACCGGAAACTCATGCCAACCGCCTCGGAACGTCTCGTATGGGGTTTCGGCGACGGATCCACCCTTCCAGTGTTTGAGACGGATATTGGAAAGATAGGCTCTGTAATATGCTGGGAGAATTACATGCCTCTTTTGCGCACCTATATGTATTCCAAAGGCATCCAGATCTATTGTGCACCAACCGCAGACGACCGTGACACGTGGCTCCCCACGATGCGACATATTGCCATGGAAGGACGATGCTTTGTTTTGACCTGCTGTCAGTATCTCACCAGGGGCGACTGCCCAAAGGATTATGCAGCCCCCCAGGGAAACGACAACGCCACGGTACTTATGCGTGGCGGGAGCTGCATTATCGGACCACTGGGGCAGATTATTGCAGAACCTGTATTCAATGAAGAAACCATCCTCACTGCCGAATTAGATATGGGAGAAATCCCCCGCGGAAAATATGATTTTGATGTGACCGGCCACTACGCCAGGCCGGACATATTTCGTCTTGAAGTGAATGACCGCCCCATGCACCCAGTTACGGATTCCTCGTGTGAAAAATTCAGTAGGTAATAAGCGGTAGGCAGAATTTTTACAACCTTTTCTTTTGTCTTGACAAATTTTCCCGCCTGCTGTTATAGTTACTTTATAGCTAAAAAGTAGCCACATTATAAATGATTTTTCCACCATGCAGACAGTAGCAACCGCTGCAAATTTCACTAAAAAACCAGGAGGATAGCCGTGGATATAACACCCAGACTGAAAGAAATTGTTGGGGAAGACAATGTATTCGACGACAGAGTTGAATGCCTCTGTTACTCAAGAGATATGTCCGTTCACCAGGGAATTCCCGATGTGGTTGTCTTTGTAAAAACCACGGAACAGGTGGCCGCCATCATGAAACTTGCCCACGCCGAGAAAATTCCGGTGACCGCACGGGGAACGGGAACAGCCACCACCGGAGCAGTCCTTCCGGTCAAGGGCGGTATCCTGATGGACCTGCATCTCATGAATAACATCCTCGAGATCAACAAAGAGGATTTCTATGCACGGCTGGAACCGGGCGTGGTATGCTTGCAGCTCAATAACCTTCTGGCCAAAGACAACCTCATGTTTCCGCCAAACCCGGGCAGTGAAGTGGTCGCCACCATAGGCGGCATGGTATCCACCAACGCCAGTGGGCACCGGGCGGTAAAGTACGGCACGACGCGAGATTACATTAAAGGCCTTAAGGTGGTCCTTGCCGACGGAACCATCATAGACACGGGAACCCGAGCACCGAAAACGTCTCTGGGCTACGATCTCACCAGGCTTTTCACTTCCGCGGAAGGGACATTGGGAATTATTACCGAAGTCATAGCGAAACTGGAACCGAAACCGGAATACGCTGCCCTGGCCCTCGCCATTTTTGGGGACATTAATGCAGCAGGCGATGCGGTTACGGAGATAACCACATCAGGCATCAAACTGGCCGGTTGCGAAATCATGGATAAGGCCAGTATCAAGGTAGTTGAAAAGGCCCTGGGAAAAGATGTAACAAAGATCGAAGCCCTCCTGATCATGGAAGCCGACGGCGTCAAGGATGTGGTGGTCCGAGATATGGAGCAGATCGATAAAATCTGCAACAAATATGGTGTTCTCGAATTTGAATGGACCGATTCTCCGGAAAAACGTGAAGAAATGATGCGGGCAAGGGGCGGACTGGTCCCCACCCTTTCGAGGATCAAACCGGGAAATCGCCTTGTGGCCATAGCGGAAGACTTTGGCGTCCCATCAACCAAGATTCCCGAAACCATTCGTCGTGCACAGGAAATTTCCAAAAAATACAACCTTTTGATCGCCACGTTTGGTCACGTGGGAGACGGAAATGTCCACACAACCTTTGTCTGTGATGTGAGGAGCCGGGATGACTGGGACCGTCTCAAACCGGCCGCAGAAGAACTGGTCAAGACGGCTCTGGAGATGAAAGGGACTCTCAGTGCGGAGCACGGCACCGGACTGACTCGCGCCCCCCATATTGAAATGCAACTGGGGCCGGCCATGGAGATCATGCGGAAAATAAAAGAAGCCCTTGATCCCGACAACATTCTCAATCCCGGCAAAATGGGATTAGAGAGAGGACAAAAGACAGATATCTACGACTATTTCGCCTTTCAACCCCTGATCGACCACCCGGAAGGGGTTAACTCTTTCGGCACCGACATCGACAATGAGGTACTTGCCTGTATTCATTGTGGATTCTGCCGATTAGGCTGCCCCACGTTCAGTGTAACACAGAGGGAAGGGCGAAATGCCAGAGGAAGGAACGCCCTCGCCTTTTATCTCTTGAACGGATCGATTGAACCGAGCAAGGAGCTTGCCGAGGCTTTCTACTCCTGCACCACCTGCCAGGCATGCACCTATTTCTGCCCGGCAAGAATCAAGGTGGATGAAATCGTGGAAGGTGTCCGCACAAAGCTCTACGATGCAGGATTCACACCCACTCCAGTGCTGGGAGTCAGAGACAATATCCTGAATACAGGCAATGTTTTTGCGAGCGCCAAGAAAGACAGGATAGAGATCTACCCGAAAGCCCTTCGTGAAAAAGCCAAAGAGAACACGCTGAAAAAAACGGCCGAGACGGTTCTTTTCATGGGTTGCGTACCGAGTTATCTCGACATGAAAATGGTGCCCAGCCTAATTAAGCCCTTAGATGCAGCGGGAGTAGATTATACAACACTTGCCACGGAAGAGGGCTGTTGCGGATTTCCTCTCTATCTTATGGGATCCAGCGAATTCGAACCCCACGCGCAGAAAGTCATTGAAAGGCTCAAAGCTACAGGCGCCAAGGAACTGGTAACGCCCTGCGCCGGGTGCTACAAGACCTTTAAAAAGATCTACAGCGAAATCGGCGACCTGGGGATGGAAATCTACCACTCGGTACACTACCTGGAAAAACTGATTACAGAGGGCCGTATCAAATTAAAAGGCGACCTTGGCAAGAGAGTCACCTATCATGATCCCTGTGACCTGGGAAGGGCTTTCGGCATTTTTGAAGAACCGAGAAACATCCTTAAAGCCACGCCCGGTCTGGAATTCGTGGAAATGGCGAGGAATCGTCTCCAGGCGCGATGCTGTGGGGGCGGCGGAGGCGTTCAAGCCAACAATCCTGACATGGCTACTGACATGGGCGCGGAAAGGGTACGCGATGCCCTGGCCGTGGGGGCTCAAATCATTGTCTCAGGCTGTGCAGCCTGTAAAGACAACCTCAAAAAGGGCGCCAAGGCCATACCAAAACAGGAAAGAGGGAAGATCAAGATCATGGATATCACTGAGCTGATCGCCAAGCAGATGGAGTAGAAAGAATGACACGAAAGAAAATTGAAGCCACCAAAATATGCAAAAAGCTGATGGCCGACCATTTTTTAGAAATGGACGAAGCCGTCAAGACCGGGTCCCGAAAAATTGCCTGGTGCACCAGCGTGGGACCTGCAGAAATCCTGAGGGGTATGGGATTTCTGGTGTATTTCCCGGAAAACCACGGCGCCATGTTAGGAGCCACAAGAATGGCGACGGAGCTGATTCCCCATGCTAATGCCCTCGGGTATTCCCCGGATATCTGCTCCTACCTAACCGCAGATGTGGGGTCCTTCATCCAGAAAAAGACACCCCTGACCATGGCGTACCAAATTGAATCGGTCCCCAAACCGGATGTCCTCGTGTTCAACACCAACCAATGCCGTGACGTTCAGGACTGGTTTTCCTGGTATTCACGGGAATTGAAGGCGCCCCTTCTCGGGGTTCACACACACCGGGATATCGGGGATATCGGGGATTTACAGATCAAGGATATTGCCGGCCAGATAGAGGAATTGATCCCGCCCCTGGAAGAGATTAGCGGCGAGAAATTCGATATGGATCGTTTCAAGGAAACCGTGGAATATTCAAGGCGAACCTCCGAACTTTGGAAGGCCTGCCTGGAAGCTGCCGCGGCCATCCCCTCCCCCTGGACATTTTTCGACACCACAATTCTTATGGGCCCCGCGGTGGTTGCAAGGGGAACCAAAGAAGCTGTCGACTATTACGAAACACTCCTTGCCGAACTCGAAGAACGGATCGATGAAGGGGTGGCTGCAGTGGAAGGGGAGGAGTTCAGGCTCTACTGGGAGGGAATGCCGATCTGGGGAAAACTCAGACCTCTGTCTGAACAGTTCTCTTCTCTAAAGACCTGTGTGGTAGCCTCCACTTATTGCAACAGCTGGATCTTTGACCAGTTGGATCCGGCGAAGCCATTCGAAAGCATGGCCCAAGCCTACACCGAACTTTTCATCGTGCGCGACGAACCTTACAAAGAACAGTATATTAAAGACTGCTTTGATACATTCAAATTTGACGGCATCCTGTTCCATGATGCCAAAACCTGTCCCAATAATTCGAATAACCGCTACGGCATGCCGGAAAGGCTTAGTAAGAATTTAGGGATACCGGTATTGACCATAAACGGGGATCTGAATGATCTGAGATGCTATTCGGAAGAACAGGCAAAAACCAATATTGAGGCGTTCATAGAACAGTTGGAGGAAAGATGAACAACCGGTCGCCTCAAACCGGGCAGAGAGGAATTTTCTCGGGGGTAGACATTGGATCGTCGCGTACCAAGGTGGCGATCCTCAACGGGGAAAAAAAGCTCATAGGCTACTCTGTACGGAGATCAGGGACCAATTTTTCTGAAACAGCAGAAATCTGCATGGATGAGTCTCTGAAAATGGCCAATGCCCGAAGGGAAGACGTGGTCCACTGCGTATCCACAGGATATGGAAGGACGAACGTAGCCTTCAGTTCCATGACCAAGACTGAAATAGGCTGCCACGCCAAAGGGTGCTTTCATTATTTCCCCATAGCCATGACCATTATCGACATCGGGGGGCAGGACAACAAGATTATCAAGGTGGACAGCAAAGGCAAACGGATAAACTTCAAAATGAACAGAAAATGCGCCGCAGGAACCGGTGCTTTTCTTGAGGAAATGTCCATGCGCCTGAACATCCCTCTTGAGGACATGGATTCTCTCGCCAGGCAATCGCAAGAAATGGTGGTGTTAGGGAGTTACTGCACCGTTTTTTCCGGGACCGAAGTCTTAGAAAAAATCAGGCAGGGGAAAAAGGTCCCCGATATCGTACATGGGCTCTTCTATTCCGTTATTAAAAGGGTCATGGAGATGGATTCTCTGACGGATACGGTAGCGATGACCGGCGGCGTGGTTGCCCACAACCCTTACCTGATCACCATGATGAGGAAAATCGTAGACAGCGAGATTGTTACGCCCGAGCATCCCCAACTGACCGGGGCGGTAGGGGCGGCACTTTTTGCCATGGACCTGTAGAGCCCATGACATAAAATATCTTTGGATGGGGTTTGATGAAAATAAATAAAGATGGAGGGATACGAATGAACGTAAGTAAATGGACGCATGCGGGAACAATTTTAAAGATGAACGCCCTGAACTGTCCAGAAAAACTGGGATGGCAGGATAAGGACAATGAATTCACCTTTAAAGAATGGAATGATAGATCGTGCCGTTTTGCCAACGGACTCACGGACATGGGCGTGGAGAAAAAAGACTCGTTTGCGGTTTTAGCCTACAATCGCGGGGAATGGATGGATATCTATGCAGGATGCGCTAAAGGCGGACAGATGGTTGTCCCTATCATGTTCAGGCTGGCGGCGCCCGATGTCCAATATATTGCCGGACACTCCGAATGCAAGGCCATCGTAGTGGAGGCCCCATTTGTTGAAATGGTAGACAGTATCAGAGGCGACCTCCCGATCCCGGAAGAGAATTACATATATATGGGCGACGGCCCCGTCCCTAAAGGGTACGTCGGCTATGAAGATTTTCTGGCCAAAGCCTCACCGGAAGAACCGGATACCATGGTGGACAGCGCCGATATCTGGTGCATCATGTATACATCAGGAACCACGGGCAGACCGAAAGGCGTTATGAGAACCCATGAGTCCAACGTCTCCCAGTATTACCTGAATGATATCAATATGGGCGTAAGACCTACGGACAAGGTGATGCTGGTCATGCCCATGTGCCACATAAATTCCATTTTTTACTCTTTTGCCTACACGCTGGTGTCCGCACCGGTATTTGTGTACAACATGGTGAGTTTCGATCCTGAAGATCTGCTCAAAACCATTGAAGAATATAAAATCACCTTTACATCGCTCGTTCCAACGCACTATATCATGCTGCTCGCCCTGGGGGATGAAATCAAGAACAACATAGACGTTTCTTCCATGAGGCAGTTGCTCATTTCTTCGGCTCCCGCAAGAAAAGATCTCAAGCTGGCCATCATGGAATACTTCAAGAAAGCAGAACTCTGGGAGGCCTATGGGACTTCCGAAGGCGGGCTGATCACGTTGCTCAGGCCCGAGGACCAGTTCAAAAAACTAGGGTCCATTGGAAAAGAAATTTTTGGAACAGACAGGATCAGAATTCTTGATGAAGATAGAAATGAAGTTCCCGACGGGGAAGTAGGCGAACTTTTTTACCGAACTCCCATGCTTTTCAAGCAATATCTTAAAGAGCCCGAGAAAACCGAAGAAGCATTTATCGGGGAATGGTCTTCTGCCGGGGATATGGTAAAAAGAGATGAAGACGGTTATTATACTCTGGTAGATCGAAAGGCAAATATGATCATCACCGGAGGAGAAAACGTGTACCCATCGGAGATCGAAAGCGCCGTAGGGGCACATGAAGCCGTTCGTGACATCGCCGTCATAGGGATTCCCGATGAAAAATGGGGAGAATCCATCAAGGCGATTGTGGTACTGAATGATGGCTATGAAGAGAGTGACGAAATGGCGAAAGAAATCATGGAATTTTCGCGTGGCAAGATGGCCGGCTTTAAACGACCCAAATCGGTGGATTTCGTGTCCGATGACCAGATGCCCAGGACCCCCACGGGAAAGATCCTGCACAGGATACTGAGAGAGAAATACGGCAAATGGAGTGATTAAGGATCCGGCCGCAAGAAGGCGCAGAGCACGCAAAGCAGGGAAGCGGCATATTTTGCTGACAATCTAAAAATATTAAAAGGAGAATAAACATGTTGACAAAGGCATTCATCCCTTACAAAGGATACTATTCAACCCCTTTCTGCAGATGGCAGGGAAGCATGGCCAACGAAAATTCCATCGTCCTGGCCGGGAACACCGCAAAAAGATGGCTTGCGGAAAAAGAGTTGGATCCGGGAATTTTTGATTATCTCATTCTTGGCGTCACTATCAGCCAACTCCACCAGTTCTATTCAAGCCCCTGGGCAGCCGCCCTAATGGGCGCAGGCGAAATCCCGGGAGTATCCATCAGTCAGGCCTGTACCACCTCCACCACATGCCTTTACCAGGCCGCCATGGGCGTAGAAACCGGCCTCTATAAAAACTGCTGGACGATGATGACGGACAGGTGCTCCAATGGTCCGCACACCATATGGCCCAATCCCAAAGGACCGGGAGGAGAGGTTCTTTCTGAAAACTGGCTGATGGACAATTTTAACGGCGACCCGAACGTGGGTCTGAAAATGGTTGAAACTGCGGAAAACGTCGCAAAGGAAGGCAATATCACGAGGGAACAATGTGATGCCTTAACTCTCAGGCGGTACCAGCAGTATGTAGAAGCCCTTGCGGATGACAGGAAGTTCCAGAAAGGGTACATGTTCCCGGCCGAAATCAAAATTTCAAGGAAGAAAACCATACTGGTAGAGGAAGACGAAGGGGTCACACCCTGCACGGCAGAAGGCCTGACCAAACTCAGGACGGCCGTCCCCGGCGGCGTCCTCTCTTTTGGCGCTCAGACATTCCCGGCGGATGGGAACTGCGCCCTCATGGTCACCACCAAAGACAATGCAAAAGAGCTGAGTGCAGACCAGTCTATCCCTATCCAGGTTCTGTCTTACGGTTTCTCCAGGACAAAACCGGGTTATATGGCGGCGGCCCCCGTTCCTGCAGCCAGGATGGCCCTTGAACACGCGGGCCTCACAATTCAGGATATCAAGGTCATTAAAACGCATAATCCATTCGTCGTAAACGACCTCTTTTTTGCCAAGGAGATGGGAATTGAGGCCGCCGGAACAGATGCCATAGGCTTCAATAACTATGGCTGCTCCATGATCTACGGTCACCCCCAGGGTCCCACTGCGGGACGGAATATTATAGAGGGCATTGAAGAGTTGGCTCAAAAGGGAGGTGGTTACTTTCTCTGGGCCGGATGTGCAGCCGGAGACACGGGCGGCGCCATGGTCCTTAAAGTGGGCTGATCCCGATAATTGACTGTTGACCCCATGGGTCATTCCTGTTAAAGAAAGGCCATCCTGAACCATTCAGGATGGCTTTTTTTTTTCTTTGCTGCTTCGAAGAAACGCAGCAAGGTTTGTATTCAAGTGGATTCATTCATAATAGTAACGGGTATTTAACCCATGAAAATGATTATTTTTCAATCTCTAGGCGGCCTGGGCCTTTTTCTCTTCGGCATGAAAATCATGTCCGAAGGCCTTCAGAAGGTTGCCGGAAAAAAGATGCGCCAAATTCTTCGACTGGTCTCCAACAACCGTATTGTAGGCTGTGGAGTAGGCGCAATCGTGACCAGTATTATTCAGAGTTCGAGCGCCACAACAGTCATGCTGGTCAGCTTTGTGGATGCCGGTCTGATGACGTTTGTCCAGGTAACAGGCGTTGTGCTTGGCGCCAATATAGGCACAACCATGACCGCGCAGCTCATCGCCTTCAACATAACGGCCTATGCCCTCCCCGCAATTGCTGCAGGGGTTATTCTTAAGTTTTTTCTGGGCCGGCGGAAATGGGTCTATGTGGGCGATGTCCTTCTGGGGTTTGGATTAATTTTCTTCGGGCTGGCTACCATGAAGGCAGGCTTCGCCCCCCTGAAAGATCATCCCGACTTCATCGCTTTTTTCACACGCTTCAACGCCGACGACATAATCAGTATTGTGCTGTGTATCATCGTGGGGACCGTTTTAACGATGATACTCCAGAGTTCAAGCGCCACGATCGGCATCACCATGGCCCTTGCCAGCGAAGGTCTCCTTAATTTTGAAGCAAGTGTGGCATTGATTCTCGGCGATAACATTGGAACCACCATTACAGCACAGATTGCCTGCATAGGCGCAAGCATTAATGCCCGGCGAACCGCAAGAGCCCATGCCATCTTCAATGTTCTGGGCGTCATTTTGATTATCATGATCTTCCCTTTCTTCCTGGAGATCGTGCTATGGTCTACCCGAAGTCTCATGGATATCGGATCTCCCGATCTCATTGTCGAAGGACAAAGACCGAATATCGGGAGATATATTGCCAATGCGCATACGGCCTTTAACCTCGTCAATGCAATTTTCTTTCTGGTCTTCCTCAATTATCTCGTGAAACTTACCATGTGGCTGGTGCCTGAAAAGGAAGGCGAAGGGCAGTTAGATGAATTAAGGCAAATCAAATTCATCGACTCGAAGTATATTGACACCCCGGATGTAGCCATTGCACAGGCAAGGGCTGAGATCGTACGAATGGGACGTGCTGTGGAACAGATGTATGACGATGTGGTTTTCTCTTTCAGAGACGGAAATTTGAAAGAGTTGTCCAAATGGAGGAAGAAGGAAGACACCATTGACAACTTGCAAAAGGAAATCATACAGTTTCTTGTTCAGGTGGTGCAAAGGCCTATCACCCCGGAGGAATCGAAAGAGGTTGCCTCTTTAATGCGAATGGCCAACAACCTTGAAAGGGCAGGAGATGGTATTGAAAATATTGCGGAATTAATAGAAGAACTCCTGGAGCAACGTATCACCCTCTCGGACGGGGGCATGCAGGATTTCGAAACAATTGCAGAAGAGGTCCGCCGGTTCCTGGAAATTTCCGTCAGCTCTATTGAAAATGAAGACAAAGACATCATGCCACAGGCCCAGAAATTAGAGGACAGCATCGACAACATGCGTGAAGAGATGAGAGGCAACTATATCATGCGGCTTCAAAGTGGGATGTGCACGGTGGATCCCGGCCTGATTCTGGTAGATATGCTCACCGCCTTCGAAAAAATCGGGGACTTCTGCTACAATGTCACCCAGGCGGTGGCCGGCCTGAAATAGTTTCCATCCATAAATGGCCCTTTTCCGCAATCTCGTCGTCAAACTGCGGGTTTCCTTGTGCGACGTACTATCGTACGTCTCCGCGCAAACCCTTGTTTTTCTTGACCTTGCAAAAAATTGCTCATTTCTGAATTGGAAACCCTCAGTGCCCAGAATTGCATAAATGGATGGGCACGAAATAGGAAACTTCAAAATGGATGATTCAAATACCACCTCCCAAACGCACTGTACCCGTTGCGGAGAGTGTTGCCGCCGTTCAAGCCCTACCCTCCAGATGCAGGATCTGCCTTTTGGAAAAAACCCATTGCTCCAATGGTCCCACCTGTATACCGTCCGCACCGGGGAACCTGTAAAGAACAATATCGATGGAAACCTGGAACAAACTAAGCAGGAGATTGTAAAGGTCAGGGAAAAAGCCGGAAAAACCGCATGCCTTTTTTATGATGATGAAGAAAAGGAATGCGCCATATACAAACACCGGCCCGTCCAGTGCGCAGCCCAGGCCTGCTGGGATGAAAGTGAATTTTTCCGAGTGTATGCCGCACCCAAGGCAACCCGAAAGGATATCATCCGAGATGAAAATCTTTTGAGGCTTGTGTCGGAGCACGAAAAGCGATGTTCTTACTCCCAACTTGACCAATGGGCAAAACGGATTGAAATCGATGGAAATAAAGCCGTCGAAAAGATTCTTTCTCTCCTGAAATTCGACCACGATCTCAGGGGTATGGTCCTTAAAAAACTGAGGTTAGATCCAACAGAACTCGACTTTGTCTTCGGCCGTCCCCTCACAAAGACCATTTCCATGTTTGGGCTGAAACTCATGAAAGAAAAAGACGGTTCCTTTTTCCTTACCATATCCGAGCCCCTGTAACACACACTGACATTGATTTTGACATTGGCCAATAAACTAGCCGCTGCTTCTTGGATAAAATTCTCCGGCATTTGATAGATAGCGCATTCAAAATGAAAAGGCCTCCCTCAGAGAAGAAACCCGCTCCTTCGCAATACTCAAAAAGACAATCAATGCTAACAAAGTTTCTTCCGCCTTTTCTTTTTGCCCTGCTTCTGTTTTCCTCTGGATGCCGTTTGAGCTACCTCTTTCACGCAGCTGCGGGTCAATATCGACTGCTCAACGGATCCATTCCCGTGCAAAAAGCATTGGACGACGACATCCTCCCTCCTGATCAGAAGGCCAGACTTCTGCTTGTGGCCAAGATCAAGGATTTCGGGGAAAATGAGCTTGGATTGCAAAAAACAGACAGCTATGAAACGGTTTTTTTGAAATCCGGGCGGCAACCTATTTACACAATCTCCGCCTCCCCTAAAGACAGGCTCCAACATAAAACCTGGGATTTCCCCATCGTAGGTAAAATGCCTTACCTCGGATTTTTTGACCTGGAAAAAACAAAAAAGGAGGGGAAACAGCTCTCGGAAAAAAACTTCGATGTGTTCATCAGTATGGCTGGCGCCTACAGCACACTGGGGTGGTTTGCCGACCCCGTAACACAAAACCTCCTTGAAGGAACGACACCTGCATTGGTGGAAATCATTCTGCACGAAATGACGCATACAACTCTTTATGTCCCGAGTCAGGGGGCATTCAACGAAAGTCTGGCAGTGCTGGTGGGAAAAATGGGAGCACTCAAATTCTTTGAAAAAACCTTTGGCCCATCCCACCCTTTCACCCTGGAAATGAAAGCATCTATAATGGATGAGCGGATATTTTCCAGATTCATGGCTTCCCTGATGGAAGAGCTCAATATACTTTATCGCTCCAAATTGACCTACAAGGGCAAAATAATTCAACGAGAACAGGTGTTTGCACGTTCCTTAAAGAAGTTTGCCACACTCAAAAAAGATTTTAAAACTGACGCCTTTTCAGGCTTTGGCACCGTTCCACTGAATAACGCTTACATCCTGGCAGTAGGGCTCTACCACAGCCATTTCGACCTGTTTGAGAAAGCCCTCAAAAAAAAAGGCGGCTCCATCAAAGAACTGCTTCTGTTTTTCAAAACCTTCTCTGAAAATGACGAAGATCTCATTCAACGTACACAAAAATGGGTGGAAGAACCGCTCTTTTGCCACAGAGACCCAGAGGAAAAAGAGGGAGAATAATAAAAAGGCTTGGCGTCATTCCAGGCTGTCCACCGGCTTTTTGGTGGGCTTGACAAAGAATCCATATTTGGAAAACCTATTGATTCCCACAGAAATGACGGCTAGTTATACTTCCAATACCAGTTTGTTCCGTAACAACAGCTTCCAGCTCATTGATTGATTAGATGAAGGTTTTCATTTTTCTCTAAATTATTTCCCTCTGTGTTCTCTGTGTCTCTGTGGCTATTTTTTTATAACCGCAAAGGTTTCAAAGGATCAAGAGGGCTTGTAGATGGGCAGGATCAACGCCTTGTATGAGACTTGAATTTCTTTATGGATTTCCTGTTTACTTCTGGATATTTTTTGGTAATTTCTGCCAATTCCTCCGCAGAAAGTGCCTCTTTACACGCATGATTCGGGAGTGCACTCAGCGGGTGATATGACAACACCTCTGTCTGCTTAGGAATGGGGTCTGTCATGGCGAGGGTGTGGTTGAAATTTTTATTAATGAAACTGTCTTCGCTTACCTGTTCGATATGGACTCACAAAAGATGAAGGAATAGCTAGCTATTTCAATTTTTTCGTGAGTCCATATCGGGCGAAAATGGCCTGAAGTTATGATGCATAGTTGGGGAAGTTGTTACGTTCACGTTCCTAAGTCGTTAATTGAAAAAAAGCTTTTGTTTCCCTGTTTAACCTGAATCGTCCATTACATATCCTTGGGGAAATACCAGAGGGGTTTACAATCTTTCGTATGTTGCCATTGTCTGTGTCTGTCTGCGTGGGTCTGTGGCAAATTTTCTCCATGCTCATGATAGTTTCTTCAAGATAGTGAATCCCGTGCAACTTCCGGATCCCCATCTTCCTTCAACCACGCCTCGAACAACGTATACCCTAAGGAGAGAATAATCGCCCCGATAAAAAGGCCTATAATTCCGCTGAGAATAAATCCTCCTATGGCGCCGATAAAGACTACGAGCATGGGAACATCAACGCCACGTCCCATTAAGAGAGGCTTCAGAAAAGAGTCACATCCACCAACGAGAAGGCTCCATATGGCAAATAGCACCGCGGGAACCGTATTGGCCGTGTAAAAGACATAAATGATGACCGGCCCCAAAATCAAAATGGTTGGAAGCTGAATTACAGCAAGGATAAGAACAATCAATGCCCAAAGCCCAGCTGCGGGAACACCTGCCACGAGACAACCGATTCCCGAAAGGATGGCTTGAATGACTGCCACCCCCAGGATTCCTCGGGCAACACTTCTCACTGTAGCCCCTGAAAGATTCACAAGATCCGTCCCTTTTTCACCCGCAAGACGAACGGCTATCGCCTGGGCTACCCGAACCCCACGTTCCGCACTCGCCAGCAGCACACCGGCGATGACGATGGCAACAAAGAAACTTACGATTCCAAATCCAGCTCCGGCCGCCGAGTTCAACAACCACATACCAACTGCCTTAAGTTGCGGTGCAATTTTGCTTAAGGCGGCAAAAATATTTTCCGAGGACAGTTTCCAGAAATCGTAAATAATCGGGCCTATACCCGGCCAGGATTTGATGCCTTCCGGTGCAGAAGGAATACGAAAGTTTCCTTTCAAAAACCCAGAAGACAGCTTCTCAGCTGTCTCAACGAGGGATCCCGCAAACATCAGGCTTGGGATGATCAAAATGACCAGAAGAAGAAGAGTGATCAGCGTGGCCGCCAGTTTGTTTCGTTCTCCCAGAACGGAGTTAAACCAACTATACGCTGGAAAAACGGCAACAGCGATAATGATACCCCAGAGAACAATTCCGATAAAAGGATGGGCAATCCGGAAACACCAGAAAAAGAGAAGCAGGATAACACCGATGCGAATAGTCACCTCCATAGCCCTGGCCATAAAAAGTTTATCATCTGAAAGATGGGGCAAAGAATTCACGATGGCACCTCCAATTTGCTGGAAATCTCGAACTTATTCTTCTAAATCTCTAAAAAAAAACTGACCTAACCCGCCCTGAACAGGACCATACGGTTACGAACTGTACCATCAGCCATGTTCCTAAATCAAGGCGAATTCAGAAAACACAATCAATCCAATTTTTCCACGCAAAACACGGAAAACCGAAGATTGTGGTTACAAAGAAGTATTGTTCACCCCTTCCCCACAATCTGTTAAGGTTAACACATGTCAACAAGGATAGATTAGCATGTTTACAGTTTTCACCTTGCTTCAGGCCCAAAAATAAAGAACACCCATTTCAATTTCGCGAACAATCCCCGTGTAAAGGCGGAACCGAAGCAAAATGAAGTTTTTGTGTGTAACCTAAAAGCTGCAATTAGCTTTTAGCCGTTAGCTTAAAGATCCCAATCATTTGCATGACTTTTCTCTTTATTTGGGATTTCATTTTTTGATGCTTACCTATCGCTTCGTAAATAGCTGACATTGTGTGGCTAAGTAACCACTAACCGCTAATTGCAGTTTTTAGGTGTAACACCATAAGACCATGGCATGCATTTTGCTTTATAAGCCTGTAAACGGATATAATACGATACCTGGTGTAATTCGTGGTTGAGAATGTATTTCTACGCGAAAGATACATCAAAGCGAAAACCACAGAAAAAAGGAGAAAGTTATGGCCCGGAGTTTGGGAATTTTTGTAAGTTCTAACAAGCATTTGGATAAGATCATAGGCCTGTGCCGGACAGCAAAG
Source organism: uncultured Desulfobacteraceae bacterium (assembly GCA_964407525.1). Lineage (GTDB taxonomy): Bacteria > Desulfobacterota > DSM-4660 > Desulfatiglandales > Desulfatiglandaceae > DUZB01. The sequence continues at coordinate 48,703 of CAYOWC010000007.1, forward strand.
GAAAAAGGCGATGTTGAAGTCACCATTTTTTTCAGTCACCTTGGCACCCTGCTCACCCAGGACCCACGCTTTGCCGAACTGCATGGCATGGCCCGGATGTCCCTGTGTAACGTGGGATTTGAAAGCAATGGCCTCACTGCACCCGTACCGGGTATTGCCGACAAAGATTATGGAACACAGGCCAGAAACGGAGAAATGATTGAAGACTGCGACCGCTATATCGTATTTTAAAAGGAGCATGGAAAAATGGAAAACGTAAAAAATGTCGCCCTTCTGATCAAGCGAAAAGAAGATCTCTGGGAAGGTTCCCGTTCCACCCTCGGGTTGGCGGTAGAGAATCTTTATGCGACCATGTTTGTTCTCGACATTGAAGTGGATATGACGGAAAAATATAAAGAGAACCTTGAATGGCTGGAAGACATGGAATGTGAATATTACTCCAATAATAGAGAAAATGTCGAAAAACACGGTTTTCAATTCATGTCAGTGGAAGAAATCGGAGAAAAACTCAAAACCATGGATCTCGTTATCCCTTTTTAGTTCCTTATCATCTATTTTTCGGTCGCAAATAACAAGAAAATCTTTGCGCCTTTGCGTCTTTGCGCGAGACATTTTGGTTGCGGCTATGCCGCTTTAGGAGTGACTATTATGCCAACATTACACATCCTCAAATCCGAACCCGACAATACCACAGAATCCCTCATAAATATTCTCTCGAATGGAGAAGATGCGACCCGCTTTCCTCTTTACGAAGGAAAGCCTGACTATGGCAAACTTATGGATCTGATATTTGAACATGACCACAACAAAGTCTTTTCATGGTGGTAAGGATATGAACACTGTTTTTCCTATGATTGGAATGCTATGTTCGCAAATAGCGCAATAAATCCGAAGCATCATCGGAAATTCACCGATCAGTGGACAACGATGTCTCGCCATGTTGTCCTTTTGAAAAAACATACCGGAAACCATGGGCAGAACCACGTTTCCGTGATAATGTGAGCCCAATCACAAGAAAAGGTGACTCGGATGAAGTCGAATCCGCCCAATTAACAAAGACCATTGTATTCGTGCTTCAGGGCTGAAAAAAAACCTTTGCATTCCCGATCAATTACTGTAAGGAACCAAAATATCTTTGTTTTTTTTATCAGTTGTAGGCATTCCCACCCAACTATTCGACCTCTATACAAGAGGTTAGCCCCATGAAGAAAGATCTCAAATTATATTTACCCTGCTCCTAACAGATGCTTTTTGCCTGTTGGGAGCTCACATCTTATGTAAAGCCAAACCAATCGCGAGATGGAGACGAAAAGCCACGGGTCTTCTGTTTATCTCCTCACCTAGATACTACCGGTGAAGAGAGAATAGCATTCAAGTACATAAACTGGTTTTGAAACTAATATTTTGAAAGAAGGTGCCATTCTCTATTTGTCCTTTAATCGAAACAATTAGAACATGAAAGGAGTTCATAATGTTTGGAAGAGAATTGAAAACTTTTTTATATTGGGTGCAATTCTGCTCACAGTTGCACTGGCCGTACAACCGGCGTTAGCAGGAAAAAAAGATTCTCTTATTAACAAAGTACTGGTAGATTTTGACGCGGGAACCCTATCGATTACCGGAGTAAATTTCGATGAAGGCAAAGGCGATACACCCACCGTAACACTCGGCGATGATTCGACCCCGCTTATCATCAACAGTTACACGGATACGCAGATAGAGGCAACCCTTCCAAACGTACCTGATGGTGATTATCTTCTCGTTGTATCGACCGGCAAAAAAAACAAATATGATGAATACAATTTGACTGTCGGGGCGGTAGGCCCGCAAGGTCCTCAAGGTGAGCAAGGACCTCAGGGCGACAAGGGCGACACCGGAGATCAGGGGCCGCCTGGAGTTGATGGCGCCGATTGGTCGATTACGTTGGACGAAGAGGAGCGGAGAGCTTTCTGCACCTTATTTGAACAGGCTGGCCTTACGCCCCCGGAAACCTTGTCGTGTACTTCGCAGACAATTGTTTTTCTCGACTTCTCGTGTTATACCGGTGACCTTGGTGGGCTGGAGGGAGCGGACGCTAAATGCCAGCAGGCCGCCGAAGATGCTGGGCTTCCTGGCGTCTATAAGGCCTGGTTATCATCAGCGGGAGAGGGCAACAGCGCTGTCGAAAGGCTGATTTTGCCGGAGTATACTGAGTATGTCATGCCGGATGGTGTCTCACCCGAGGCTATTTCCCCAGTAAATCCCACTTTACCTTCCCAACTGGT
>CAYOWC010000008.1:0-48080 GCA_964407525.1 uncultured Desulfobacteraceae bacterium
GCACTTTCTAATCCGGACCTTTCGACCTATCTCCAATTCAATAAAATCGTTTTTTCTCTAACAACCCCATAAAAACACGAAGCCGGATTACCACTTCGTAATTCATATTACCAACTCGTAACCCATATTCCCAAGTTCCGAGGGTATTTCATCAAAATATGGGAAATCCACTCCCGTCTAAAAATATTCCCCCCTGTAACCTTCTGTTATTTAATGATCTTTTTTATTTTCCCTAAAAAGCCTATTTTCGGCACATAACTTGCTTTCATTGCAGGCAGGAACAAACAAGAAGTGGGTTGATTAAGATACAAAACCATCAACCGCTCACCAAGAATCTGCGCATGGGCTGTTGGGGAAATTTTTCACATTCACTGTTTATTTCGGAAGGAGGAGCGCAATGGGAAAATTATGGAATTTCTGTATTAATATGCTCTGTATGTTTGGTTTTCTCTATGTACTGGTAGCACTGATATCTTAAAGGAATCCATTCAGGTGAAATGGAAGTGCACCATCCCAGTAGCATTTTAGGACCACTCGGAAAAACCTCTGTCTGTTTATCACCCTCTGACTTCCTCCTATTGATTCTGCTATTTGAAATTCTCCAATCTGTTCACACGCAATCCTCATTATGGTTATTTCTCCCATAATGAGCGTTGCTGTGCTGTTCTCCAGTCGCAATTATCATTGTTAAAAGATATCCTGCGGGAAGGCTCTTGCAAAGCGTCCGTTTGATGGGTTCCGCCCTAAAAAGTCGCAACAAGATGCCACTCACACAGGGTTTACTGTAAAGCAGAGTCTATAATGATAATTACTGACTGTTTTCACTTGACACGAATACATTCATAATGTAGTTACATTATAGCCATAATTCAAAATGAATAATGGCCGGTAAATGGGGTTTCTGCACTTCATAAAGAGAGGTTAACAAATGAGATTAAAAGATAAAGTTGCATTGGTTACCGGAAGCAGCCGGGGTGTAGGTAGAGCTGTTGCCCTTGGCTTTGCCGAAGAAGGCGCAAAGCTGCTTATTAACTATACCTCTAATGAGAAGGCCGCAAATGAGGTTGTGAAAGCCGTTCAAGCCCTGGGAAGCGAAGCCGTCGCCGTTAAAGCGGACGTGGCCCAAAAAACAGAGGCCGAAAAGCTGGTTGGGGCTGCGGTAGAGACATTTGGAAAACTGGATATTCTCGTGAACAATGCGGGATTCACTCGCCCATCGCTGATGCTTAAAATGACTGAGGACCAGTGGGATCAGGTAGTGGATATCCATCTAAAGGGGGCATTTCTCTGCGCACAGGCCGCGGGCCTGCAGATGAAAGAACAGAAGAGCGGAAAAATCATCAATGTCACGTCCGTAGCCGGGCTGGTTGGCACTGTCGGCCAGATCAATTACAGTGCGGCAAAAGGGGGACTCCTCAGTATGACCAAGTCGATTGCCCGTGAGCTTGCCCGCTATAACGTCTGCTGTAATGTTATATCGCTGGGCATTGTGGCCACCGATATGACGAAAAAGATTCGATCGGACGAAAAACTGAAAGAAATCTATATGAACCGAATCCTTCTGAAACGTTTTGCCGAGCCCAAAGACATTTCTCCTGCCTTCGCATTTCTGGCTTCGGATGAAAGCAATTATATCACAGGCCAGTTGCTCTGTGTCGACGGTGGCTATGGCATGATTTAGCACATAGAAACAAACGCTTATCAAATAACAAGGAGGACAAGAATGTCAATGCCGGAAAAAATACAAACCTGGCAGATGGTCCAGCCCACAATACGCGACAAGGAAACCGGAGACGTCACACCAGGAAAACTCGAAAAAACCGAAATACCCGTGCCCGAACTCCAGCCGGGGGAAGTATTGGTGGAAGTAGCCGGTTGTGGCATATGCCATACGGACCTTGGATATTTTTATGACGGCGTCCCAACCGTTAACAAACCCCCTATGACATTGGGGCATGAAATTTCCGGAACCGTAGTAGCCGGGGACGAAGAATGGGTCGGAAAGGAAGTTCTGATCCCGGCGGTCATGCCTTGCCGAAAATGCCATCTCTGTAAAACACGAAGAGGCAATCGATGTTTGAACCAGAAAATGCCCGGCAACAGCATGGGTATCTACGGCGGTTTTTCCAGTCACATCCCTGTGCCCAGTATCGACCTCTGTGAAATAAAAAACCGGGGGGATATCCCTTTGGAACACCTTGCTGTTGTCGCCGATGCAGCCACAACGCCCTACCAGGCCGCAAAACGTGCTCAACTCGAACCGGGGGATAATGTTATTGTTATCGGCGTCGGGGGCGTCGGCCAGTACATGGTACAAATAGCCAAAGCGCTGGGCGCAGGCACGGTTATTGCCATTGATATTGCTGAAGACCGGCTGGAAAAAATGCTCTCATACGGCGCGGACTTCTTTATCAACAGCAGAGACAAGAGCCCAAGGGATGTTTCCGGTGAGTTCAAAGCCATCAGGAAGCAGAATGGTCTTCCCGCCTATGGTTGGAAGATTTTTGAGGTAACAGGCTCAAAGCCCGGGCAAGAGACAGCACTGTCACTTCTGGGTTTCACTGGAAAGCTGATCGTGGTGGGCTTCGGCATGGCAAAAGTAAATTACTCTATCAGCAGGCTTATGGCTTTTGACGCCGAAATGATTGGCACCTGGGCCTGTTTACCGGAATACTACCCCGCGGTTATGGACATGGTGCTTTCAAAGCGGGTCGACATAGAGCCTTTTGTTCAAACACGGCCCATGAGCACCATTAAAGAGTCATTTGAAGAAGCGCACAGCGCGTCTCCGGAAAAACGCATCGTTCTTATTCCGGATTTCTAATCCACTGCGGGCGTAAAAATTTTGATTTTGAATAACGATAAGGAGATTTGAGAAATGGCTTTAGAATGGATGCCAAGAGAAGATGGAATAAAGGATCATGCACTTCACACAGATGGTCACTGGGGAACGGAAGCTCCCTGCGTGGTTTACGAAAAACGCCCTTTGACAGATCCCAAGGGAAATGTGGTGGATGGACTTTACGTATCCTGGATTCGGTTGAACAACCCCAAACAGTACAACTCCTATACAACAGAGATGGTCAAAGGGGTCATTGCAGGTTTTGAAAACGCCTCCCTGGATCGTAGCGTGGTTGCAGTCGTGTTCACAGGCACGGGCCCCTTCGCCTTCTGTACCGGTGGAAACACTAAGGAATATAGTGAGTTTTACAGTCTGCGCTGCGATGAATACGGACAGTATATGGAACTGTTTAATCACATGGTGGATGCCATTCTGGCCTGCAAGAAACCGGTCATCTGCAGAGTTAACGGCATGAGAGTTGCCGGCGGCCAGGAAATCGGCATGGCCTGCGACCTGGCCATTTCATCTGACCTGGCCATATTCGGTCAGGCAGGCCCAAAACACGGTTCTGCCCCTGTGGGCGGTGCTTCGGACTTCCTTCCCTGGTATCTCAGCATTGAAGACGCCATGTGGAACTGCATCTCTTGCGAGATGTGGTCCGCCTACAAGATGAAAACGAAAAACCTCATTAGCAAATGCGTGCAGGTCCTGAAGGTGGATGGGAAATGGGTGAGGAATCCAATGATCATCACCGACAAGTATGTAGATGATGGGGAAATCGTCTACGGTGAGTACAAAAAAGGTGAAGCAGCAAAAGAGGCACGGGCCTTTGTCAAGGAACATCAGGCCAACGCTGATTTTGAGTTACTAGACAAGGAGGTTGACAAGATCGTATGGACATTTGCAAACCTCTTCCCCGGATGTCTCATCGAATCCATCGACAGTATTCGCCAGAAGAAAAAATTCTTCTGGGATACCATGAAGAATGCCCACAGGCACTGGCTGGCAGCCAACATGGGCGGCGAGGCCTTTTTAGGGTTTGGCGCCTTCAATACCAAGCGGATCACCGGCCAGGATACCGTCGACTTCATTAAGTTCCGACAGAATATCGCGGAATGCAAGACCTGGGATCTGGACATGTTTGCGGAAGTGCTTGGAAAACCCCAAGAATAACTGCTTTTCGAACGTCATTCTTATGGCAGGTAGGGCGACCAGAACTGGCCTGCCTGCCATTTTTTTGGCGTTATCCGGGCGTTGAACGGCTGGTTCGCGATGGCGTCGTAACAAAGCACTATAAGAATGAAAGGAGCTTGTACACCATGGATTATAAAACTATTAAAGTCCAGATTGAAAATGGTTTGGGAACCATCACTTTAAACAGACCCCCGGTGAATGTCCTGAACATCGCCATGATGGAAGAAATCAACGAGGTACTGGCATCGTTGCAAGGCGAAAAGGATCTGAAGGTAGTACTTTTTGACGCCGAAGGCAAATGCTTCTCCGCAGGCGTGGATGTGGGAGAACACATGGGTGATATGGCGCCGAAAATGATTGAGACATTTCACCGCATGTTCCGGCTTATGGACAGCCTGGGCATTCCAACCATAGCTTCGGTGTATGGTTCATGTCTGGGGGGAGGATGCGAACTGGCTGTTTTCTGTGACTTGGTCATTTCTTCCGAAGACGCCAAATATGGCCAGCCGGAAGTCATGGTAGGCGTGTTTCCACCTGTAGCCGCCCAGATAATGCCCCGTATCATCGGTCGAAAGGCTGCCATGGAACTGATTCTATCGGGAAGAATTATCTCGGCTGAAGAAGCCAAAGGGATGGGGTTGATAAACAAAGTTGTCGCTAAGGACGATTTGAATTCCGCCACACAGGATTTCATTAAGCCCTATCTCAAGTTGAGCGCTGAAGTCCTGAGAAAAACAAAAAAGGCCATTACGGTAGGTTTGATGGATGATTTCGAGCCTTCACTCAAGGTAATTGAAGATATCTACTTAGACGAGCTCATGCCCACGGCAGATGCCCAGGAAGGGCTGAATGCCTTCATGGAAAAACGCAAACCGGTCTGGAAAAACGAGTAACAAAAGTGCCTGCGATGCCGGGAAGGCATCGTGGGTACACCGGAATTCTTTCACACAAGCGGCCCTTCGGGCGTTTCGGAGAATGGGTACGTTTCACACAGAAAAAATAATGGCTGTTTTTTCGAATCGTCCGTTCCGATTCGAAAAAGGCTTTGCGGCCTTGGCGACTTTGCGGTTCAAAAACATATAACCACCTGAGGTTTCACACGAGCGTAGCCTCTGACCGGGAAAAATGGTCAGGCTGATCGAGAAGAAAACTTCCAAAATGAGGTTTCAGGTGTCAGTGTTTGGGGCACCCAGTTTCAAGTTTCAAATTTCCAGTTTCTAAATGTAGTTTCACACGAGCTCCCGGGTGCTGTTTAACGCGGAACCAGCCCTGAACCATCCGATCTGTTCGTCATTCAGGGTATGCCGGAAATTCATAGGAATTATCTTTCCATTTTTCCGTGTGAGGGTACACTTGACGATGCTGTCTGGTTTTAAATCCGAAAGCCCGACGAAACTCATTCTGTCGTCCATTTCGATGGCATCATAATCGGTTTTATCTTCAAAGGTCAGGGGAAGAATCCCCTGTTTTTTCAAATTTGCTTCGTGGATTCGTGCAAACGACCTGGCACACACTGCCTTTGCCCCCAAAAATCTCGGGCTCATAGCTGCATGCTCGCGGCTTGACCCCTCGCCGTAATTCTCATCCCCGATAATCACAAAACCCCCGGCATTTTCTTTATAAAAAGCGGCAAGGTCAGGAAATTTCACATGCGTGGCGCCTGAAAAGGAATTTGTGCCATGGCCGGTCTCTCCCGTAAAACCGTTTACAGCTCCTTCAAGCATATTCCGTGAGATATTGGCAAGGTGCCCCCTGTATTTGAGCCATTTTCCCCCGGGAGATATGTGGTCCGTGGTGGTCTTGCCTTTTGTTTTCACCAGAATCGGGAGGTCCAGAAAATCATGTCCATCCCATTTCCCAAACGGCTCAAGCAGTTGGAGTCTTTCCGACTCCGGGTCGATCAGGATTTCTATCTTGTCCCCGTCCTCAAGAGGGGAAACATACCCCTCTTTGGATATCACCATGCCCCCAGGCGGCAAGGCAGGAGTCTCGGGAGGTTTCAGTTTGAACGGTACTCCATCAGCACCTTTGAGGAAATCGGATTGCGGATCAAACCCCACATCTCCGGAAAGAGCAAGAACCGTTGCCATTGAAGGGGATGTGAGGAAAGCCCGGGTTTCCGGATTGGCATCATTTCTCCCCCTGAAATTCCTGTTGAAGGTAGTCATAAGGCAATTGGGCAGATGCTCTTTGAAGTCTCCTCGATCCCACTGGCCGATGCACGGGCCGCACGAAGCAGCCAACAGAACTGCCCCCGCCTCCAGGATCTTGTCCAGAACACCATCCCGCTTAATGGTTTCATACACCTGTTGAGAACCTGGGGACAACATGAATGGAACTTGTGCTTTCAGACCATGCCTGCCCGCCTGTTCCAGAATATCCGCCGCGGCACAAAGGTCTGAATAGGAAGAGTTTGTACATGATCCAAGCAACACAGTGGACACTCTCAACGGCCAGTTTTCACGAATTGCAAGGTCTTTGAATTCCCGGACACTCGTAACCCTGTCGGGGCTGAATGGCCCCGCGTGGGCCGGTTCAACAGCACTGAGATCGATTTCCACGACCTGCTCATAGACTTTCTCGGGATGCGTCAAACACATTTGATCCTGGGAAAGCAGATCGGCAACGGATTTTGCCCACTCGGCATGCTCCACTCTTCCTACATTTCGAAGATATTCATCCATCGATTTATCATACACAAAAACCGACGTAGTCGCGCCAAGTTCCGCTCCCATATTGGTAATCGTAGCTTTTTGCGTGGCGGATAGAAACCTGGCGCCTTCTCCAAAATATTCAAAAATTTTGCCCGTTCCTCCCTTTACTGTAAACCTTCTAAGCATTTCGAGAATTACATCTTTCGCGGAAGCCCATCCCCTAAGCGTTCCCGTAAGTCTTACACCCACAACAGACGGGGTCATGGTTTCCCAGGGAAGCCCGGCCATAACCTCAGCGGCGTCTGCTCCCCCTACTCCCATGGCGAGCATACCCAACCCTCCCGCATTGGGAGTATGCGAATCCGTTCCTATCATCATGGCGCCGGGAACCGCATAATTCTCGAAAAGCACCTGATGAATGATGCCCGAACCAGGTCCCCAGAAACCTATGCCGAATTTGGAGGCAGCGGAAGAAAGGAAATCATAAATCTCTCTGTTGCTGATCAAGGCCTTCTTCAGATCGGCTTCCGAACCTTCACGCGCCCTTAAAAGGTGGTCACAATGGATAGTAGCCGGAACCCCGGTTTTCTGATGCCCAGCCTGCATGAACTGCAACATGGCCATTTGGGCGGTAGCATCCTGCATAGCCACCCTATCCGGCAGGAGACGTATCCCATCCTTCCCCGGCATTTTTATTCCTTGGGACGCGCCGGGTTCTTCATGTAGAAAGAGTATTTTTTCGGTATAACACAATCCTCTGCCAAGCATTTTCCGTTTTTCGGAAAGAATCGTTTTCGCCTTTGTTTCGTCAAATCTATTTTGCATCATTTTCTCCATTTTCACCTAAAAGAGCAATTAGCTGTTAGCTATTAGGGACACAATATCAGCTATTTACGGTGCAATACGGTAGCACAAAAAAAAGATAGCCCCAATTTGGGGAAAAGACATGCAAATATCTGAGATCTTTAAGCTAACGGCTAATAGCTAAAAGTTAATTGCAGGCTTTAGATCTCACATGCCGGTTCGTTTCTTCTTGGCGTAGTCCCGTTTAATGGTTAAGATAGTGGAAAGGAATTCATGGTACAAGGAGAAAAATACCAATGACACCGTTAAATGATAACCAAGAAAAAGATGAAAATGTGATCAAATGGAATGTTTCCGGTAAACCTGAGGTCCCCGATAATCCGATTATTCCCTATATTGAGGGGGATGGAATCGGACCTGATATCTGGTTTGCAGCAAAGACGGTAATGGATGCTGCGGTTGAATCCGCCTACAAAGGGCGGAAAAAAATACTCTGGAAAGAGCTGCTAGCGGGAGAAAAAGCATCAAAATACCACAGCACCGGAAGTCACCTGCCGCAGGAAACCCTGGACGCTATCACCCGTTTTGGAGTCGCCATAAAAGGCCCATTGACAACTCCGGTCGGGGGCGGTTTTCGTTCCCTCAACGTGGCCCTTCGTCAGAAACTTGACCTGTACGCCTGCGTAAGACCTGTGCGCCATTTCCCCAGTGTTCCATCCCCCATGATCCATCCAGAGCAAGTAAATATCGTTATTTTCAGGGAGAACACGGAAGATGTCTACGCAGGGCTGGAATGGGAAGCGGAATCTCCGGAGGCCGAGGAAATCATAGCCTGTCTCAATCCCATTGCTGAAAAATCGGGAAATGCCCCCATATCCCTAAAAAGTGCTATCGGCATAAAGCCCATGAGCAAAAAGAATACGGCACGCCTTGTGCGCATGGCCATCCGCCATGCCATCGAGGAGGGTCTTCAGAGCGTAACCCTGGTACACAAGGGCAATATTATGAAATTTACGGAAGGGGCGTTTCGAGACTGGGGATACCAGGTGGCGAAAGAAGAGTTTCCGGATGCAACCATTACCGAGCAGGAATTGTATGACCTGCACCAGGGGAAAAGACCCGACAAACGGATCATCATCAAAGACCGGATTGCCGACGCCATGTTCCAGCAGCTTCTGCTTCGCCCGGAGGAATACGACGTAATCGCCACACCGAACCTGAATGGCGACTATTTGTCAGACGCGGCAGCAGCCCAGGTGGGGGGACTTGGTATAGCCCCGGGGGCAAATATAGGAGACCGCTGCGCCCTGTTCGAGGCAACACACGGCACGGCGCCAAAATATGCAGGCCTCGACAAAGTGAATCCCGGGTCTCTCATCCTTTCAGGAGTCATGATGCTGCAGTTCATGGGATGGACCGAAGCAGCTGAACGCACCGTATCCGCCCTCACGGAGTGTATTGCCCAGGGAACCGTGACCTATGACCTGGCCCGACAGATGAAAGGCGCCGTGGAACTATCCTGCTCCCAATTCGGAGAAGCGATAGCTGAGCGGATACGAACCGATTCCAGATAACCAGTAACAAGCAACGAGCAACGAGCAACGAGCAACCAGCAACGAGTAACCAGTTACCTCTCTTCAATAGGAATATAATTTCTCTCCGTTGGTCCCGTATAAATCTGGCGCGGACGATTCACTCTCCATTTGGGATCATCCGCACCTTCCTGCCACTGACTGATCCAGCCGGGAAGGCGACCGATCGCAAACATGACCGTAAACATGTTCTGGGGGATACCGATAGCCCTCAAGAAAATACCGGTATAGAAATCCACATTTGGATAGAGATGATGATCGATGAAATAGGGATCTTTCAAAGCCACCTCTTCCAGTTTTTTGGCTATGGACATGAGGGGATCATCCAGCTTGAGCTTCTTCAGGATATTATTGCAGGTCTTTTCCATGATCCGGGCCCGTGGATCGTAGGTCTTATAAACCCTGTGACCAAAACCCATGAGGCGGAAAGGATCCTTCTTGTCTTTTGCCCGTGCAATGAATGGGGCAGGGTTGCCTCCGCTGTCATGAATCTCCTGAAGCATTTCCACAACCGCCTGATTGGCGCCGCCATGCAGAGGTCCCCAAAGGGCTGATATCCCGGCTGAAATGGATGCATAAAGATTCACCCTGGCACTTCCAACCAACCGAACCGCAGAGGTCGAACAGTTCTGTTCATGATCTGCATGGAGGATCCAGAAAACATTGACAGCCTTTACTATCTCCTCATCAATAGTATAGGGACGTACCGGCGAATCAAACATCATATTGAGAAAATTGGCGCCGTACGACAGGTCATGCCGTGGATAAATCAACTTATGGCCCATGGAAATCCGGTAGGACATGGCGGCCAGAGTTCTCACCTTGGATAGTAGCCTTGTGACCGTTATGTTGATTTCCTCCTCATGACTCCGCTCGGGGATTGTCGGATAAAACGCCCTGAGCGCATTGATCATGGACGACAGAATCCCCATGGGATGAGCGCCCCGCGGGTATTTCTCAAAAAACGCCCGCATATCTTCATGAACCATGGACTGGTCATTCAATAATGTGGAAAAACGGTTAAGTTCCCCTATGGAGGGCAGTTTGTCGTTAATCAACAGGTAGGCGGTCTCTCGAAAACTGGAGTGTTCCGCCAGTTGTTCCACGGGAATTCCTCTGTATCGAAGGATACCTTCCTCGCCATCCATGAAGGTAATACTACTCTCGCAACTACCGGTATTTGCATACCCTGAATCCAGGGTAATGAGTCCCGTATCCCGGCGAAGCATGGTAATATCAATAGCTTTTTCGCCTTCAGATCCTACTACAATGGGCAATTCATAGGTTTTTCCATCTACAATCAGTTGTGCGGTCTGTTTCATAGGGCCCTCTTCATCACCAACCTCGTTAAATAGTTAAGTGGTCAAATCGTTGAGTTGGAGAATTAACACGTGAAACCAACCGTTCCCATTCAACTCCATTAGGTGTCCAATTTTGGGGTAAAAGGCGTAATTTCGAATAATAACTACTTAACCACTTCCCTACTCAACTACTTAACGAGGTCTGTGTCTAAAAATTACACGCGATTTTCTATATACTTAATGATCTCTCCCGTTGTGGTTCCGGGCCCAAAAATTTCGGCAATACCGGACTCTTTCAGGGCAGGAACATCCTCATCAGGGATAATGCCGCCACCGAGCACAAGCATATCCTCTACGCCCCTCTCCTTCAGAAGCTCCATCACCTTCGGGAAAAGATAGTCATGGGCGCCGGACAGGATACTCATGGCAATAACATCCACGTCTTCCTGGATTGCAGCTTCCACAATCTGTATGGGTGTCTGCCTCAGACCGGTGTAAACCACTTCCATTCCCCCATTCATGAGGGCTAACGCCACCACCTTAATGCCCCTGTCGTGGCCGTCAAGCCCCGGTTTTGCAGCGAGAACTCTTATTTTCTTCTTTTTCTCCATATCTCTATCTCCTTGCCCTGGTTTATTTGAATGGTCCACAATGCTCATCAACTCAGCGTATTGATCTGCTGGTATTCTCCAAATACCTCCCTTAAGACATCGCAGATCTCTCCGAGGGTGGAATATTCCTTCACAGCTTCAAATACGAGGGGCATCAGATTATCTTTGCTTTCCGCACCATCTTTTAGTTTCGCCAGAGCTCGGTCTACTTTTTCATTATTTCTTTCCGATTTAAGACGATTCAGCGAGTCAATCTGTTCATCTCTTACAGACGGATCCACCCTCAAAAGATTGCTCGGCCTTTCCTCCTGCACCTGAAAGCGGTTCAAGCCGACTACAACCCGCTCGTCCTTCTCTATTTCCCGCTGGTATTGGTACGCACTGTCCTGAATTTCCCTCTGGATAAAACCTTTCTCCACAGCCTCAACGGCGCCACCCATAGCATCGATTTTCTCTATATATTTCCACGCCCGGTCGTATATCTCTTTCGTGAGGGTTTCCACATAATAGGAACCTGCCAGGGGATCAACCGTGTCAGTAACTCCGGTTTCATGGGCTATGACCTGCTGCGTCCTTAGCGCTGTCTCAACTGCCGCCTCAGAGGGAAGACAAAGGGCTTCGTCCATGGAATTGGTGTGGAGGGACTGTGTACCCCCTAAAACCGCTGAAAGCGCCTGAAATGCCACGCGCACAATATTGTTCTTGGGTTGCTGTGCGGTGAGAGTGCAACCTGCCGTCTGAGTATGAAAACGCATCATTAAGGATTTTGGATTTTTGGCCCCAAAGCGCTCCTTCATGATAGTTGCCCACAATTTTCGTGCAGCACGGTATTTGGAAATCTCTTCCAGAAAATCAAGATGTGCATTAAAGAAAAAGGAGAGCCTCGGACCAAAAGCATCCACATCAAGACCTGCGTCTAATGCGGCCTTCACGTACGCAATGCCGTTCGCCAGGGTAAAGGCTACCTCTTGAACCGCTGTAGAACCTGCTTCCCGAATATGGTATCCACTGATACTGATGGTATTCCAGAGAGGAACCTTTTCCGCGCAGAAAGAAAAGATGTCGGTAATGATTCTCATGGAAGGCTTCGGCGGAAAGATATACGTTCCTCTTGAAGAGTACTCTTTCAGGATATCATTTTGAATAGTACCTCGAAGCTTATCAACCGAAACCCCTTGTTTTTCAGCTACGGCCATATACATGGCAAGCAATACCGCAGCAGGTGCATTGATGGTCATGGAGGTACTGACCTTGTCAAGGGGGATTTTATCAAAAAGGATTTCCATGTCCTTCAGGGAATCAATGGCCACCCCCACCTTGCCCACTTCTCCGATGGCCATTTCGTTGTCGGAATCGTACCCGATCTGTGTAGGGAGATCAAAAGCGACGGACAATCCCGTCTGACCCTGATCCAGCAAAAACCTGTACCGACTGTTGGACTCCTTTGCAGTGGCAAAACCCGCATACATGCGCATAGTCCAGTAGCGGCCCCTGTACATGGTTGGCTGAACGCCTCTGGTATAGGGATATTCTCCTGGGAATCCAACCTCTTCCAGGTAATCAGTATCCTCCAGATTGAGGGGAGAATAGATGCGATTGACGGGGATACCTGAAGTGTTTACAAACTCAGGTTTCCTTTCGGGGCGTTTGGATACCATCTTTTCAACACTTTCCGACCACTTCTCAAAATCATTGGGCAAATTATCGTGAACTTTCTTTTCAGACATAACATCCTCCTGGCAGGATAGGTGATGGCTGTAAAAACCAGCCCGCTTTCCGCCAATGTTTCCGGTCAATTGCCATGCAAACAAACTTCGTCTATTTTTGTAAAATTCCTCATTATGACCTTTGAAACTATTTCAATACCCCCAGGCATGTCAAACATTTTTTTATGCATTGGATTTACACCTTGACAAAGCCACGTGGCTATATTATAGCTACACCCGCTTTTCGAATAGATAATAAGGAAGTTTATGTGCCGGCTGCCAGTTCGTAATCAAACCTAATTAAACTTTTTCGGGGTTATTTTCATCATGACATTCAACGAAATCATGGACCTGTTATACGGAACCCTGCACACAACCGGATTGCTCCATTTGCAGTGGAGCTTTATCATCATGTGGGGTATAGGCAGCCTGTTCATTTATTTAGCCATTGCAAAGAAATTTGAGCCGCTCCTTTTACTCCCCATCGGTTTTGGCATTTTCATTGTCAACTTTCCACTCGTGCCCCTCATGGGTTATTCCCACGGCCACGCGCAACTGCTCATGGTATTTTATAAATATGGGCTGCAATGGGAAGTAATCCCCTGTATCATATTCCTGGGGTTGGGCGCCATGACCGATTTCGGACCGCTCATTGCCAATCCGAAGACATTGCTTATCGGCGCCGGCGCCCAGCTTGGCGTCTTTATCACTTTTACGGGCACTGTTCTGGTTGGATTTACATTGAAAGAGGCCGCATCCGTCAGCATCATTGGAGGCGCTGATGGTCCGACAACCATATACCTCACACAGCATCTTGCGCCTCAATTATTAGGTCCGAATGCACTGGCCGCTTACTCCTACATGGCCATGGTCCCACTCATCCAGCCTCCCATTATCCGTATGATGACAAACATGAAAGAGAGAAAAATTCGAATGCGCCAGCTTCGACCGGTTTCGCGACAGGAAAAAATTCTCTTCCCCATGGTGACCTCCGGCATCATCGCGCTGCTCGTACCTTCCGTTATCCCTCTGATCGGTATGTTCATGTTGGGGAACCTTATGAAGGAAAGTGGCGTTGTCGGCAGGCTGACTGAGTCTGCGCAAGGCTCCCTCATGAACATTGTCACTATCTTTCTGGGAATATCAGTGGGCGCAACCATGCAGGCAGACAAATTCCTGAGCTGGAAACCACTTTTCATATTCAGTCTCGGACTCGTTGATTTTGCCGTATGTACCATTGGAGGTATCGCCATGGTTAAAATCATGAACATGTTTCTCAAAGAAAAAATCAATCCGATTATCGGCGCAGCCGGGGTTTCCGCAGTCCCCATGGCTGCGAGGGTTTCTCAAGTGGAAGGCCTCAAATATGATCGAACAAACCACCTGCTCATGCATGCCGTAGGGCCAAACCTGGCCGGCGTTATCGGTTCCGCCGCTGCCGCCGGAATGTTCATTGCCATGTTTGATTAGAATCTGAAAAAGCAGGAAACCTCATCTCATCCATAGTGAAAAGGGTTCATCATGAAAAAATTTACTTCTATATGTGTAGGCCTGATGCTGCTTTTTCCGGCATTCGTGAGCGCGGAAGATTTTCTCGGAGCGCCTATAATCCCTCAGGGAAAAGAACTCAACAAGACGGAAGCCAGGCTGGAATTAGTCATTCCCCTGTCCCACGAAGAGGTTGTTTCTTATTACAGGGAAGCATTAAAGGACTTTTCGGACATCAAGTTCAGAGACTGGTCCGATGCAACCTATATTGAGGACGACGGAAATATGAAGTGGCACTCCATCACGATTTCCAAGGACGCAAAAGATGGGACCCACATCGCCATTGTAAAGGATAACTGGACATGGATTATAGGGACCTTGGTCCTTCGGTATATCGGCGTTTTTGTTGTCCTTATGGTTCTTTTTGTGGGGATGACCGTTTCCGGAAAGCTTATCTCAGGTTTCGTCAGAAGGGCTGAGTTGAAAAAAGCAGCCAGCTAGGTAGACGTCTCAACTACAAAAGCAAAGAGCCTGTTCCAATGTCTTCGAGATGGAACAGGCTCTTTTTTTTCGAGGGATATCAGAGAGGGATATTCCCGTGCTTTCTTTCCGGTATGGAATCCCGTTTGTTCTTGAGCATCTTCAGGGCTTTGATCAACCGGGGCCTGGTATTTTCAGGAAAGATAATCTGGTCGATGTATCCTAACTCCGCCGCCTTAAACGGGCTGGCAAAATTATTCCGGTATTCTTCCACAAGCCTCTCTTTTGTTGCCTGCGGATCTTCCGCTTCCTGAATTTCTTTCCGGAAAATGATATTCACTGCCCCTTCAGGTCCCATGACAGCGATCTCAGCCGTGGGATAGGCGTAGTTGATATCACCACCATGATGCTTACTCGACATAACGTCGTAGGCGCCGCCATAGGCCTTACGCGTCACTACAGTCATCTTAGGAACGGTTGCTTCACAGTACGCATAGATGATTTTGGCCCCATGTTTGATAATACCGCCATACTCCTGGTTGACCCCGGGAAGGAACCCCGGAACATCCACAAAAGTCACGAGTGGAATGTTGAAGCAATCGCACGTGCGGACAAATCTGGAACATTTCATAGAAGCATTGATATCCAGACATCCGGCAAGAAACTTGGGTTGGTTCGCAACGATACCAACAGCCATACCGTCCAAACGTCCAAAACCGATAACCATATTGGTTGCATAATGCTTCTGAATTTCCATGAACTGTTTATCGTCAAGAACAATCTGAATGATGTCCCGAATGTCATAAGGAATTCTGGGATTGGTAGGCACAATTTCATTGAGGGACTTGTCCCTGCGATCAGGGTCGTCCGTACATGGTACAATAGGTGTTGTTTCCCTGAAATTCTGGGGAAGAAACTGGAGAATCTCCTTCACCCTGTCAAGAGCATCTTGATCGGTTTCTTCCGCAAAATGGGCAACCCCGCTTTTCGTATTGTGGGTAATTGCCCCCCCAAGCTCTTCGGCTGTCACTTCCTCAGAAGTTACCGCTTTGATCACCTGGGGACCGGTAATAAACATATTGCTCGTCTTCTTCACCATAATGGTGAAATCCGTAATAGCAGGAGAATAGACAGCCCCCCCTGCACAGGGTCCCATGATCACCGATATCTGAGGAACAACCCCGGAAGACCATACATTCCTCTTAAAAATCTCACCGTAACTTCCAAGGCTGACAACCCCCTCCTGTATCCTTGCGCCTCCTGAATCATTCAGTCCAATAACCGGTGCACCATTCTTTAAAGCAAGGTCCATGATTTTACAGACTTTCTCGCCGAACGGCCCGCTCAGAGAACCTCCAAATACGGTAAAATCCTGGGAGAAAATAAAGACCTGCCTCCCATTGACGGTTCCGTATCCAGTTACCACGCCATCTCCAGGAATCTTCTTTTTGCCCATCCCAAAGTCATTGCATCGGTGGACAACAAATTTATCCACTTCTTCAAAACTGCCATCATCGAGAAGATAATGAATTCTCTCTCTCGCAGTCATTTTTCCTTTGGCATGCTGCTGGTCGATTCTTTTCTGACCACCTCCCAGCTCTGCTTCGGCATTTCTACTTTCTAATTCCCTGATCTTTTCTTCAATATCCATACAGGGCCTCCAAAAACTTACCTCCTGAGCGTAAAACATATCTCGTAAAATTGAGATAGGAAACAGACTGAATTACTTCAAAAAAAAGCTGAATGAGCCCGCCTTTTCTTCAATTCGGCAACAAAAGGCTCACCCAGCCGGAAAAACGTTAGCGGTCGTACCTTTTTTCACTGTCCAAAAAACAGCAAGCCCGCAATGGTCACTACTCAAGAACAACCAGGACGCCTTCAGCTTCGACTGTATCGCCATTGCCGCATTTGACCTCTTTTACCGTACCTGCAGCTTCAGCAACAATAGGAAGTTCCATCTTCATCGCTTCCAGGATGACCACTTCATCGCCTTCATTGACTGCGTCGCCAACTTTCACCTTTACATCAATAACTTTTCCCCCCATAGGGGCAACAATCTCACTCACTTTAAATACCTCCTTAATAAAATATTCAGTTACTTCATCTTTTTATAAAATAATCATATATCATTTAATTCATACAGGTTGTCAAGAACAATATCAGGAAAACAGCCCACAAGAGCATACTGATTGCTTGACAGAAAGCCATAAACACTCTATTCTGGGATAAGCATCTATTTCAATTATGAAAATCCTTTAAGACCTTTGCATTGTATCCTCTTTGTATTGGAGGGCATATCAGGAGGCTCCGGTTAGAAATGCCAATTTATACGTGGGTTGCGAAAACAAAAAAAGGGCGAACAATCAAAGGTGAACTGGATGCCGCTGATGAAAAAGTCGCACGTTTTCAGCTTAAACGGCGAAATCTGACCATTAAGAAGCTCAAACCCAAGCCGAAAGATATGTTTGCCAATGTCTCTTTCATGCAACCCAAAATAACCTCCAAGGATATTGTCATATTTACCAGACAGTTTTCCACAATGATTGATGCTGGTCTCCCCATTGTACAGGGACTTACAATCCTCGCAGAGCAAGCTGAAAATACCTCTTTTAAAGTCGTTCTCAAAAAAATTGTCAGTGATGTTGAAGGGGGACTCAGCCTGGCGGAAGCCATGGAAAAACACCCCAAGGTCTTTGACAAACTCTTCGTTCACCTGGTTGCCGCAGGCGAGGTGGGAGGCATACTGGACATTATTCTTCAACGTCTCGCAGCCTACATTGAAAAAACTCAGAAGTTAAAGGCGCAGATCAAGAGCGCAATGATGTACCCGCTTATCGTAGTCGTCGTCGCGATCATAGTCATTGCAGTAATTCTCATCTTTGTTATTCCCGTTTTCGAAGAAATGTTTGCCGATTTTGGGTCCGCACTACCGCTCCCAACGCAGATAGTCGTCAACATGAGTCGTTTTATAAAAGGCAATATTATCTATATGGTGATCGCCGGCATAGGGGCGGGTTTTCTTTTCAAGGCGTACAGGAAATCAAAATCCGGTAAAAAAAACACCGACGCTCTGGCCCTGAAACTGCCGGTTTTTGGCGACCTTCTGAAAAAAGTGGCCGTAGCGCGGTTCACAAGGACTCTGGGAACGATGATCAGCAGTGGTGTGCCGATTATTTCCGCCATGGAAATCGTGGCCAAAACATCAGGGAATGTAATCCTGGAAGAAATCATCCTTGAAGTCCGCGCCAGTATAGCTGAGGGCCAGACCATTGCCGAACCGTTATCGGAAAACGATATTTTTCCAAGAATGGTTATCCAGATGATCTCTGTGGGCGAGGCAACAGGCGCCCTTGACACCATGCTCACGAAAATTGCTGATTTCTATGAGGATGAGGTGGATACAGCAGTAGATGCCCTTACCTCCATGCTGGAGCCGCTGCTGATGGTTTTTCTTGGCGGCGCCATCGGTGGCCTCGTAATTGCGATGTACCTTCCCATTTTCAAAATGGCTGCAGCCCTTGAATAATCAGACCGTGACAACCGACACTGATCGCTACAGCTTCCGCCTGGTGCTCTACGAACGTCTCAGGGTTCTGATGTTTTGCAGGGTCCTTTTCGTTTCTCTCATCCTGGGGACCTCCCTTCTCATACAGGTCAGAGAATACCAGAGTCTGCAAACGAATATCAACATCTCCTATTATATCCTTTTAGCTTCGGTATATTTCATCAGCATTATTTATGCGTATCTGTTGAAACGATTACAGGATCTTTCCCTTCTGGCCTATATCCAACTTGTATTAGACACCATCTTCATCACAGTTCTCATCTATATCTCGGGTGGAATTGAAAGCATATTTTCCTTTCTCTACGTCCTTTCGATCATCAGTGGAAGCATTATCCTTTACAAGAAAGGGGGCCTCATCACCGCTTCCAGCAGCAGCATCCTGTATGGCCTGGTTATCGACCTGCAATATTACGGGCTGATTCACCCTCTGGGAAGCAAGATGATCCATCCGGAACTCTTTAACAGCGCCTACCTTTTCTTTACTGTGTTGATTAATATAGGAGGTTTCTTCCTCGCAGGGTATCTGAGTGGTCTCCTCGCGGAGCAAGTGAAAAGAAGTCGCATCGAATTACAAACAACGCAGGAGGATCTCGGTCAGTTAGAGGCTCTCCAGAAAAGCATTATTGACAGTGTTGCCTCGGGGCTTATTGTTCTCGATAACAACGATAACGTTATTCTCTTCAACCCGGCTGCAGAAGAGTTGTTTGAAAAAAAAGCCTATCTGGCATTCGAACGTCCTGTTCACGAAATTCTTCCGTCAGTGGAAACCTATTTGCAGAAATCCCCTCCGGATATTGAAAACAGAGAACCTCCCAGCTCCGAGGTGGCGGATATGGTTTTTTCCAAATCAGATGGATCTGTAACCCATTTAAGACTCTACATATCCTCACTCAAACAAAAATCAGGCGAACCAAAAGGTCGGATTCTTGTATTTCAGGATGTGACGCAGATAAAGAAAATAGAGGAGGAGAAAAAAAAGGTAGAAGATCTGGCCCTCGTAGGAGAACTGGCTGCAGGTATAGCCCATGAGATACGCAATCCCATGGCCTCCATAAGCGGTTCTATAGAAATGCTGAAAGATGAGATACTGCCAAGCGATGTCAATAATCGGCTAATCGGTATTATCTCAAGGGAAACTGACCGGCTTAACCGTCTCGTAAACGATTTCTTGCTGTTTGCAAGACCTGGGAAAACAAGAACAAAAAAAATCTCTTTGGATAAACTGATTCTGGAATCCTTGGAGCTTATCCAGAACAGTCGACACTGGAATCAAGACATAAAGATCTTTACAAAAATACACCCGCATACAATAATCGAATCAGATCCGGACCAAATCAAACAAGTCCTGTGGAATCTCTTTATTAACGCTGTTGATGCCATGGAAACCGGCGGCGAACTGCACGTTGAAACATCTCCGACGAAATTGCTTTCGGAAAAAGATACGGAACGGATCAGAATTACAGTCCGTGATACGGGCAGGGGTTTCAATGAAGAGGTGTTTTCTCATCTTTTTATGCCTTTTTTCACTACTAAGGAACAAGGCTCTGGGCTGGGTCTTGCCATTGTCAAAAAAATTATGGATAGACTTCATGGAGAGATTTATGGAGGGAACCATCCGAAAGGGGGCGCAGAAATCACCGTCGTGCTCCCTGTAAAAATGTAGAACCCTGTATCTTACATAATCTTTTGGAGACTACCATTGTGAATGAAATCATACCCGTTGTAGATCAATCCTGGTTCTCAGAAATAAGACGTCCCGGTCGTTATCTCGGAAACGAAATAAACACAATAAGAAAAGATCTTGCCAAAATAGAGGTGTCTGTCGCACTCGTATTCCCCGATGCATACGAAATCGGCATGTCCCACCTGGGATTGAAAATCCTCTATGACCTGTTGAACAAAGAACCATGGATAGCCTGTGAAAGGGTATTTTCTCCATGGACAGACATGGAAGAAGGCTTGAGAAGGGAAAAGATCCCCCTCGCTTCCCTGGAATCCTCCCAACCCCTTTCAAATTTTGACATTGTTGGATTCAGCATTCAGCACGAGTTGTGTTATACCAATATTCTGAACATTCTGGATCTCTCAGAGATACCTTTTCTATCTTCGGAGAGGGATGAACGGAACCCGCTCCTTATCGCGGGGGGACCCGCCTGTTTCAACCCCGAACCGGTTGCTGATTTCTTTGATGTAATGGTAATTGGCGACGGCGAAGCTGCTGCACTTGAACTATGCAGAACCATTCGGGAAGCCAAACATCATGAAAGCCGCGACAGAAAGAGCCTGCTCAGAAAAGTGATCAAAATTGCCGGTGTATATGTTCCTTCTTTTTTTCAGATACATCATGACAGCACCGGAGATGTCCGAACAATTAAGTCCTCCGTATCGGGATATGACAAAGTAAGAAAGGCGATCCTGCCGGATATCGATACGTATTCCTATCCCGAGCAACAGATTGTGCCATTCACGGAACCCGCCCATGACCGTGTTTCCATAGAAATCGCCCGCGGATGCACCAGGGGATGCAGGTTCTGCCAGGCAGGAATGATATATCGCCCGGTACGGGAAAGAACTATCGAGTCCATTTTGAAAAAATCCGAAAATGCTCTCAGGTTGACTGGCTATGAAGATCTTTCTCTCCTTTCCCTCAGTTCAGGGGATTACAGCTGCATAAATGAGCTGCTCAAAGGCCTCATGGACAGACAATCCAGGGACAAAACCGCTGTAAGCCTTCCATCTCTGCGAATTGATTCCCTCAATAGGGACATGATGGAACAGATAAAGAGGGTTAGAAAGACAGGCTTCACGTTAGCGGTTGAAGCCGGCAGCGACAAACTCAGGAAAATGATCAACAAAGGTCTCACGCAGGAAGAGATTCTTCAAACCGCTCAAAAAGTGTATGCGGCAGGATGGAAACTGATAAAACTCTACTTCATGATCGGACTGCCCTTTGAAGAGGACGATGATATCAGAGATATTATCGTCCTGGCGAAAAAGGTTGCGGGGCTCGCAGGCAAAAAACCAAAAAAGGCTGTACTGCATGTCAGCATTTCGACTTTTGTACCAAAAGCCCACACGCCTTTCATGTGGATGCCCCAAATATCGGTAGCGGAAAGCCGCAGGAAAATAAAAATGATTCAGCAAGGTTTGCGTGGAATCAGGATCAAAGTTAAATGGAACCAACCTGAATTAAGCTGGTTGGAAGGCGTCTTTGCGAGAGGAGACAGAAAACTCTCAAAGGCGGTATGGGAAGCATGGAAACTTGGTGCACGTTTTGACGCCTGGGGAGATCAATTTCGCATGGATCTGTGGGAAGAAGCGTTTTCAAAAACCGGGATAGACCCCAATTTCTATTTATGCAGGAACAGAAACTCTGAGGATATTCTGCCATGGGAGCATATCGATTCCGGCGTTAAAAAAAGTTTTTTAAAAAAAGAATTGGAAAGGGCGACTCAAGCAATACTGACCCCGGATTGCAGAAAAAAATGCCTGGAATGTGGCGTGTGCGACCATCAATCCATTGATCCCATACTCCACAAGGAACAGAAAATATCCCCTGCACCGGAAAAAAACAGGACACTTTCTCCTGAGCTCACAGAAAAATATCGGATTACTTTCAAGAAGACCCGTTCCATCAGGCACCTGGGGCATCTGGAAATTGTTCGAATGTTCATCAGGGCTTTCAGGAGAGCCGAAATTGCAATGAGTTATTCCCAGGGTTTTCACCCTATGCCGAAGATATCTTTCTATTCGGCCTTACCGGTGGGTACCGCCAGTCTGGAAGAAGTACTGGACATCAAACTGATGGTAGGGGAAGATATTCATACCATACGGGAAAAACTGAGCAGACAGCTTCCGGAAGGAATAGATATTGTCCAGATAACAAAAATACCTGCTTCTGAAAAGAAACTGCGTTTGAAAGAAAGTCGTTTTCTCATTACCGCGGCCGGAATAGAATTTGAAAAGGATTTCATAGACCGCTTTCTGGAGTCGGAAAAATTTCCGGTTGTTAAAATAAATAAAAAAGGCGAACATAAAATAGATGCACGTCCACTGGTAAATTCCCTCTCGCTTGCTGCAGAAAACAAGATAGAGATAGCCATAAAGCACACGGATGGGAGGGGATTGAGACCGGCAGAAATAGTCAAAGAGATATTCTCTCTTAAGGATGAAGACAACTTTCGGATGGAAACGTTAAAAACAGGGCAAACCCTCGGATAATAGAGGATTTATGCCTTCTCAAATAGATATAAACCCGACTTCAGAAAAACAGGAGAGGAGATATTTTCATGCCAAGTGAGCTCATTATCAATGCCAGACCTTATGAAACAAGGGTAGCCTTGGTAGAAAACGGCCTGGTCACGGAACTCCACATTGAGAGGGACGAGGGCCAGGAATTAATGGGTAACATCTACCGTGGAAAGGTCGCTCGGGTCCTGCCCGGCATGCAGGCCGCATTCATTGATATTGGATTAGACAGGAGTGCATTCCTCTATGTATCTGATGTTTATAAAGATTTTTCAGATATAGAGAAATTGATGCTTGAAGGCAGCACTGGGGAACAAAGCGATAAGGTTGTTGAAAAAGAATCCAACCCCTATCAGCAGAATGGGCATGCCTTTCATATCGAAGAACTTCTCAGCGAAGGCCAGAATATTATGGTGCAGGTGGCAAAAGAACCTCTCGGAAGAAAGGGGGCACGGGTTACCTCGCATATTTCTCTTCCAGGCAGGCATCTTGTGCTCATGCCGACAGTAGACCACATTGGAATATCCCGAAAAATTGAGTCTAAAGAAGAAAGTGAACGTTTGAGAAAAATTATCCAGGAAATACGCCCTGGGAATATGGGTTTTATCGTCAGGACAGTGGGCGAAGACTGCAGCAGAGAGAAATTCTCCGCTGAAATGGATTTTCTTCTGAAACTCTGGGAAAATACGAATGAAAAGATGAAAAAGGGATCGAAGCCGAGTCTGCTGTATAAAGACCTGTCCATTTCGTTAAGAGCAGTCCGCGATCTTTTCACAAGAGAAGTAGACAGGCTCATCATAGACTCGGAACAGGCTTATGAAGACATTATGGAGTTTATAGAAACGTTTGCACCCAAACTGAAATACTCCGTGGAACTTTATGAAGGAACGGAACCCATATTTGATGCCTTCGGAATCGAGATGGAAATTCCCAGAGCGTTAGGGAATAAAATATGGCTCAAATCTGGTGGGTATATTGTCATAGAACTGACAGAAGCCCTGATATCCATCGATGTCAATACCGGCAGTTATGTTGGCAAACGAAATCTTGAAGAAACCATTTTAAAAACAAACCTCGAAGCAGTAAAAGAGATAGCCTATCAATTACGATTCAGAAACATCGGCGGAATCATAGTCATTGACTTTATCGATATGGAAAAACTCCAGAATCGCCAGCGCATTTTCATGGCACTCAAAGAAGCCTTAAGCAAGGACAAGGCAAAGAGTAATATCCTCCCCATGTCGGATTTGGGCCTGATAGAAATGACCCGTAAAAGGACAAAGCCAAGCTTAAACCGCCTCCTTACTGAAGAATGTTTTTACTGTGATGGCAAAGGCATACTTAAATCGCCAAAGACCATCTGCTATGAAATATTCAGAGAACTGGAAAGGGAATTTTCAGCACCGGAAGAGGGGAGCATTTCCCTGATGGTCTATCCGGAAGTCGAAAAAACCCTCAGAGAAGAGGAACAAAAATCGATCATAGATCTCGAAAAAAGGACGGGAAGACGTATTATTATCACTGGGAACAGAAATTTTCACCTGGAGCAATACGAAATAAGTGCATGATAGACAGGCGCTTCCTTAACGCTTTAGAGGGGGAGCCCTTAGATCTCTCGTCGTCTCATGCGCAGATTCGTCAGGCCAGCTTCAATATCAACCCTTGAAAATACTTTGAGACATTCCGTGCATTGAAATTTTTCCTCAGAAATTTTATCGTATATGAGTTCCTCAGAGAAGTTGACACCGTGAAACCGGACGCCGAAATTATGAATAGGCACAAAATCTTTATTGGAACAGCTGTCGCAGACAAAATAGTCCACCACTTCAGACATCAGAATCTCCTTGGAAAACAACACGCACGAAAGATAAAAAAAGTGGAGCCACCGTGCGGAATCGAACCGCAGACATCCTCATTACGAGTGAGGTGCTCTGCCAACTGAGCTACGGTGGCCTACAAACAATATTTTCGCAATATAGTGTTTTTGATAAACCGTGTCCATCTTTTTTTTGCTCATATTTGGACATTGTCACATGAACTGCAAGGCCTTACTTCACTTCCTTGTCAGTTAACAAAGTATAATCACATCATTAAAAAATCAGGAGTATTTCATGAAAAATCCGAAGGATTATATTGTATTCCCACTTGATTTCAGTGACCACCGCGAAGCACTTTCCTACGTGGACATCCTCAAGGATCACGTGGGGATATTCAAAGTAGGGCTGGAATTATTCATTGCTCAGGGGCCGGAGATTTTGAAAGAAATACGCAACATAACTGAAGCGGGGATTTTTCTGGATCTCAAACTCCACGATATTCCAGCGACTGTCAAACGGGCCTTCATGGCGGCAAGCGCCTACCAACCCCGCTTTATTACGGTTCATTGCGACGAAGGGGGAGATGTCCTCAGGGATGTGGCTGAAAGCAATCAGGGAAACACACAGATACTGGCTATTACCGTCCTGACAAGCCTGGACCAGAAAAAACTGGAGGCTCTCGGATACCACAGGAAATACACTGAGGACCTGTCAGCCCTCGTGCTTTTAAGGGCACGCATGGCCATGGAGGCCGGATGTCATGGCATTGTATGTTCCGGTCATGAAGTCAGCATGGTAAAAGAACAAGTCAGCCGAGATCTGATTGCCATAACCCCGGGTATCCGTCCTGCCTGGTCTGTCGTCGACCAGGACGACCAGAAGAGAGTTGTTACCCCTGCACAGGCTGTGAAGAGAGGCGCCGATTACATAGTCATTGGCAGACCGATCCGCGATGCTGCCGATCCCCGAAAGGCCGCAGTAATGACAGCAAAGGAAATAGAATCAGCCCTCTAATATAAAAATTAATCCGCCGACCAGTGCCGACCGTCGGCAAGCTCAGTAACGATGGTTCCTTTCGGGGTATTGCTTCCAAATTCCTGTTTCAACTCGTACAATGCATCAAATCCATCTTCGATGGTATTGTAGTAAAAATCCTCCGCCAGCATCCTGAATGTTTCAGGCTCCTGCTCCAGTTTGCATGCTTTCATGTACATTTGGATCAAGTCGCCAAGCATACCGTGAAAGCTGTGAAAGAAAGCGAGATCATCAAGCAATTCCAAGTCAACAGGGCACCTTCTAATTCCAAACAACAGGAGTTCTTTCAGGCAGATATTTCCTTTTCTGAAATACCTCCTCAAAAGCGGAACGTTCGGATCCTCTGCATGCTTTTCTTTCAGAAATGCTTCCAGAACCCCTTCTGACAGGACCAGATTTCCAGCAAAATATTCAACAAGAAGCCGCTGGTTTCTATTCAAAGGCACCGCTTTTCCTTCTTCCTCTTCTTCTGAATCGTAACGGTCAAACCACTCGAAACCAATCTCAGGCAACCCGAAACGATAATCATCAGGATATTCATTGAAAACACTGTGGCCTCTGTCAAACATGATCCCATCTCTCAATTTCCAGTATTCCTTGAAAATCCTGTTCAATTTTTTTTTGGTTTTATCTTCCTTCCCCATCTTTCCTTCTCCCTGAAACTTCTCCTCTCTCGAAAATCACAGAAAGAAGCGCCATCCCTTCCATCCGTGAGAAAAACCCCTCAATTGGAAGCAGAAACCGTTTTCGAGTGTTTTCCATACAATTTTTATATTATAAGAACTTTTTAAGCCAAGTGAAGCATAAAAATGCGCTAATTTTCCTTCCTTTCAGGTTATGAAGCAAGAGCGATTCCCAGCTTTTCGTTGCCTTTAAGAAAGGGGTTGGGTATAATCCATTTCCGTGAATCCATAGGACATGAAAGATGAAAGCTGTAAAAACCGACATAATTCGATGCAAACAATAAGGCGCGTAAAGAATACCCTCATAACCATCCTCTGGAAAGCTGTTTCCTCCCACCCGGGTATTGTCATAGGAACCGGAATTTTGCTGGCTTTGGCATCCGCTGCCTTCGCCTTCTTTTTCCTGCAAATCAACAGTAACCAGGACAGTCTCGTTTCATCCAGTCTCCCTTATCATGAAAGATATCTGGAACACATCAGAAACTTTGGTGACCAGGAATACCTCTATGTGGTGATAAAAACCGGCGACACCGAAACAGGTAAAAAAGAAGCCGTACAATTTGCTGAGGCGTTGAATTATCGACTCTCTGTTCACCCGGAATTCATCAGCGCCGTTTACTACTGCGTTTCAGAAACAGATATTGGCAACCACGCACTGTTTTTCACTTCATTGAAAGAAGCAGAAACGCTCTCCAAAACCATTCTTGCGCTCGCCCCATACATGAATAGGTGGATCAGCGATCCAACACTGGCTGCGTTCTTCGATCTGATCAGCGAACTCTTGGTAAAGGGGGGTGGGAACATCCAGGATATGGACCCTGCTATGATGGGAAAAGCACTGGAAACCCTTGGAGCGCTTCTCAAAAACATGGACGAAATCCTGCAGAAAAAAACCCAATACAGTCCACTCGCCGGATTTTCCCAACCCGTGAAACGCTATTTCTTCACAACCAACGACAAACTTCTCATCATGCGCCTTCTACCCGTCAAAGATTATGGGACCATGGACGTAATCCGCAAACCACTCGAGATGGTTCGCCAGGCCATTGATGCCACGAAGGCTGAATTCCCGTCCGTTACGGCAGGCCTTACAGGAAGACCGGTACTTCAGGCGGATGAAATGGAAACAACCAACAACGATATGACAATGGCCGCCATCGTTGCCGTCACTCTCGTCGGCATCCTCTTCATGGTCATTCTCCATGGTTGGCTCAGACCTTTTTTTGTTCTATTATGCCTGTTCGCAGCCATGGCCTGGAGCTTTGGTTTTGCGACGGCTACCGTTGGAAATCTGAATTTGCTTTCCATCGTCTTTGCCCTGGTTCTTATTGGCATTGGTGTAGATTTCGGAGTACACATGGTCATGCGCTACGTCGAGGCCAATAAAGGGGGACTTGGTCCGGAAGATGCCGTCAAAGCCACCATGTTTCGAACAGGCCCCGGCATCATCCTTGGGGCCATTACCTCCGTTTGTGCCTTTTATTCCGTGCTTGGATCTGACTTTGTCGGTCTTTCCGAACTGGGACTCATCGGGGGGACGGGAGTCCTGTTCTGCCTGATCTCCATGATGACAATCCTCCCTGCCATGTTGTTGATCACCGGGAAGAAAAAGCTGTTCCCATCCTCCGCACCCAGGGTTACGGCCATGCCTTTTTTTGAACCCATCCTGAGAAAACCGATGCGGATCATTCTGATTCTGATCGTAATCAGCCTCGCCGGCCTTCCCGGCCTCTTCAGAGTGAAATTCAGTTACAATCTGCTCGAACTTCAGGCCCAAGGCCTTGAATCCGTTGAGTATGAAAAAATCCTGATAGATTCTTCCGGAGAATCCACATGGTATGCGATTCTTGTGGCAGACAGTCTCGACGAAATAAAAAGGCTTACTCAAAGAGTGCAAACCATGCCCACGGTGGCCAAAGTTGAAAGCGTGCTTGATTTTTTTCCTGAACAGCAGGCCGTCAAATCCGCGCTGTTCCAGGAATCGGCAACAGCACTCGGACCTGTCGCAGAAGGTGTTGCCTTGACCGAAAGACCTGATGCGAACAAATTGACCAAAGCCCTCACAAGGCTTTCCGATGCATTTGAAATCCTTGAAGAACAATTGTTCACGTCCGGAGCCACAAAAGAACTTTCCCAAGTGGATCAGATGCTCGAATACATCCATTCGGCACAGGCCATTCTTGAACAGGAAAAAGAAAGGGCAGCGTTACTTGAAGGGATGCAGAATGGTCTGGCGCTCGATCTCAACAAAATCTTAAAGAAACTGACAAAATTGCTGAAAGCGGAACAGATGACCCCCGACGATCTTCCCTCTTCACTAAAGGATCTGCACATAGGAAAAGACGGAAGATATCAAATCAAGGTAATTCCAAAAGAGGATGTATGGGACTTCGATAAATTGAATCGTTTTGTGGCTGGATTGAGAGAAGTCGACCCTGAAGTGAGCGGTGTCCCGGTGGGGGTCCTCGAATCTGCCCGCCTGATGCACAGGACCTTTCTCTCTGCGGCCGGACTAACCATCGTACTGGTCATAATTATCCTCTGGCTTTATTCCCGATCCTTCAGGTATATTTTCCTCACCATGCTGCCCCTGGGAGTCAGCATACTATGGCTGCTTGAAATCATGGGCTGGTTCGGCCTCCACTTTAACCTGGCAAATTTTTTTGCCATACCGATCCTCATTGCCATCGGGGTAGACGGAGGGGTACATCTCCTAGCACGATGGCGAGAGCTCCAGATTCCCCTGATCCAGTACCCGAAAGAAAAATCCGGAAGTCTTTTCAACACCAGCACTCCGACCGCTGTGGTACTGAGCTTCGCCACGACCATGATTGGATTCGGAGGACTGCTCTTCGCCCATCATCGGGGCATGGCAGGGCTTGGAACAGTTATGGTGATAGGTTCTTTTACAGGGATGCTGGCATCTATTCTGGTATTACCCCCTGTTCTAAAACTCTTGGGAAATTTCAATAAAAACCTTCGTTGAATAGTTGAGTGGTTTAGGATCGTGGATGCAATAACTTTCGTAAGTAGGCGCATAGATTTGGGCCAGGTTTGTTCGATATAAAATCACAAGAGCTGAAGTAATAGCGGGCTATTTCAATGTTCTTTTGATTTCATATCGGGCGAAAATGGTCTGAAGTTATGATGCATAGTTGGGCTAGCTATTGCGTCCACGATCCTTAGAGGTCGATTTGAAAATAGAATGAAAAAAGGATTCTCTCATGAAAATGAAAAGGCTGCATACACTGAAACTGGCATTTCTATTCACATGGGTCGCAGGCTTTATGATTTGCTGGAATGCTCATCCGGTTTCAGGAAAAGATCTTGATTTCGCCGTGATCCAGCCTGGACAACCGGGCAACCCTGATCAGGCCCAACCAGTTATGGATACCCTGGCCGTTTACGTTCAGAAAAAATTGGGCCATAGTGTTTCTGTAAAAGGCCATTATTTCAACAAACTGGAAGACGCTCTTCAATTCATGGAAAAGGCTCCACCGGTCTGGGGCATCGTGCGCCTTGGTTTCTATTCCGGTGAGGCCCAACGTTTCAACATGGTTCCAATTGCTTCAACCCTTCCAGGAGGCTTAGCCGCCGACAAATGGCACCTCGTTACCCGTAAGAGCGGTCCTGGTGATTGGCAGAGCCTGAAGGGCAAGGTTTTTGGAAATATGCTCTTCGAACAAAACGCGGCAGCATGTATTCTCTTTGACCAGCCCGTTCAAACGTTGCCATTTCAACTGAAGGGAACCTACCGACCCCTGCGGTCGTTGCGAAAGGTTGCCGCTGGGAAGGCGGCGGGTGCGGTATTGGACAACACCCAGTACAAGGCCATCAAGGCTATGAGTATAGCAGATAAAATCAAGATGATACACTCCTCACGGGAATTGCCTTCAGACCCGGTCGTATGGTTCGGAAAGCCCGACCAGTGGATGGAGAAACTTTCCGGAATTCTGTTGGGAATGAAGAAAGATCCGGATGCCGCATCCCTGCTTCGCATGCTTCAAACCGAGGGATTCGGCCCAGTGAATAAAAATCTTTCATCCTTCAAACGTGGGAAAACTGATGTGTGTTTTGAGTAGATCTCTCCTCCTGTTTTTCATTATTTTCTGTATAGGGGCATGTGCGCAAAGGAACGATTTTATCCACGAAGATAAGAATCCCGCCAAAACACAAGAGTTCGAAGAAAACCGGTTGTTATGGAAATCCTGCAGCAGGAACGACGCAGAGGAATTGGCTCTGAAGGCGCAGGAAGACGGCCTGGCGGCCTTAGATGCCGCAGCCTGTTATGCTTTTTTAGCCAGACAGGGGGGAGATAGGGCAGAAAGACTTGCTGATGCAAAAGAAGGGAGAAGGATGGCTGAAACTGCGGTAAAATCCTCTCCCGAAAGCGGAACGGCCCATTATCTCACAGCATATCTTATCGGACTTGAAGCCGAAAATGATCCCGCCAGAGGCCTTGAACTTGTACCGATTTTAGAACGAGAAGCCTTGACTGCAGCGCACTTAGACCCTAATATTGACGATGGCGGTCCGGACAGGATGCTTGGAGAACTTTATCTGCGAGCCCCTTCCGTCCCCATAAGCGTGGGGGATATTGAGAAGGCCATCTTTCATTTTAGAAAAGCTGCAAAACTGGCTCCGGACTTTTTGCAAAACAGGATCGGGCTGGTGGAGGCCCTCACTGAAGATGAGGACCCTGTTGAGGCCTGTTTTGAAATGGAGAAGATCTTTGCTCGGATGCCGCCGAAGAAAGGGATGACGACTGAATGGAAACGAGCCGTGGAACTCCTCAAACGGATCTGCGGAGTGTGCAACGAAAAATAAAGTCAGCAATTAACCGTTAGCGTAGGAACTTTAACCAGTTTGATATTGTAAAACCAACGGCTGACAGCTAATTGCTTCATAAAGACAGGGAGATAAATTGGCAATACCTGCAATTCAAAAAGCTAGAATCGGCACCTATATATTTAAGAAAAGACTCAGAGGGCAGGATAGATATCCTTTGACATTCATGCTGGAACCGCTCTTTCGCTGCAATCTCCACTGCCGGGGTTGTGGAAAAATTGATTACCCTTCTGAAATTCTGAACAAGGTCATGTCGCAAAAAGAGTGTCTGGACGCTGCGGAAGAATGTGGCGCCCCTGTTGTCTGTATTGCAGGGGGGGAACCTCTCCTTCACCCGGATATTCCTGCAATTGTCGAAGGGTTGACGCAACGAAAGAAATTCGTTTATCTGTGCACAAATGCCCTTCTGGTCAAAAAACGTATAGAAGAATTTACCCCATCCAACTACTTGACTTTCAATGTGCACATCGATGGTTTGAACGAGCGACACGACGACAGGGTCTGCCTCACCGGGACCTTCAAAAAAGCGGTGGAGGCCATAGGCCTCCTACTGTCGGGTGGATTCCGCGTCACCACCAACACCACCCTGTTCAAAGGGGAAACGGCCGAGGGTGCAGCCGAACTGTTCGATTTCCTGACTTCTCTCAAGGTTGAATCCATGACCGTATCCTCCGCTTTCAAGTATGAAAAGGCGACCGACCAAGAAAGTTTCTTCAATCGCGAAGAATCTATTGAGCTTTTCAAGTCGATCTTCCATCTTGGAAAGAACAGCCATTGGAGTTTTAATCACAGCAGTCTTTTCCTGGATTTTCTTGCCGGAAATCAGAATTATGCTTGCCTTCCATGGGGAATTCCCACACGCAATATATTCGGGTGGCAAAAACCGTGCTACCTCCTGAATGACGGGTACGAGCCCACCTTTGAGAAATTATTGGCCAACACCGACTGGTCCAGATACGGGGTCGGGAAGGATCCCAGATGTACCAACTGCATGCTTCACTCCGGCTTTGAAGCAACCGCTGTATTAGACACGGTGAAGCACCCTTTCAAAGCCATGAAAGTCAGCCTACGGGGCGTAAACGGAAGGAACGACAAAAGGGTATAAACATATGGAAATCACAGACGAACCGGAAGAAATGCATTATGAGGGGATGTGCATCAGGCCTCCGAGTGAAGCCTACAGCATATTGCTGCAAGTCACCTTGGGTTGTTCTCACAACAAATGTAGCTTTTGCGGGACATACAAAGACAAAAGATTTGCCATTAAAGACGATGATATCATCCTGAACGATATCCGATTTGCATCCAAATATATGAAAAGGCAGGACAGGCTGTTCCTGATGGATGGAGATGCATTGATCATCCCCCAAAAAAGGCTGATGTGGATACTCGATCGAATCAAAGAATACCTGCCATGGGTCAGACGGGTGGGCGCCTATGGCAACGCAAAGGGCATCGGGATGAAAACCCCCGATCAGCTACAGGATCTCAAAAAAAATGGCCTCGGAATTCTCTATATGGGGGTTGAAACCGGGGACGATGCGTTGCTCAAGCATATCTGTAAAGGGGCAAGCGCTCAACGCCTGATTGACATGGGAAGGAGGGTACGGGAAGCAGGCATAAAACTCTCAGTCACTGTCCTTCTGGGGATCGGAGGGAAGGAAAGATCCCTGGAACATGCGAAGGCTACAGGCAGGCTCCTGAGCGCCATGGGCCCCAATTATATAGGAGCACTGACAGTCATGACCATTCCCGGAACCCGGCTCCATGATGAATTTGAAAGCGGCGCTTTTGAACTCCCCTCAGAAAAAGGCATGCTTCTGGAATTAAGGGAGATGATTAAACATACAGACCTGAGCCGCGGCCTCTTCTTCTCCAACCATGCCTCTAACTACCTGCCCATAAAAGCGAGACTGCCCAAGGGGAAACAGGATGCCCTCGACCAGATAGACAATGCTCTGGAGGGAAAAGTGGGATTGAGGCAGGAGTGGATGCGAGCGCTCTAAGTTTCCATCCATAAATGGCCCTTTTCCGCAATGTCGGCGTCAAACTGTGGGTTTCCTTGTGCGACGTACTATCGTACGTCTCCGCACAAACCCTTGTTTTCCTTGACCTTGCAGAAAATTGCACATTTTTGAATTGGAAACCCGCAGTGCCCCAAATTGGCTTATTGGACAGACACTGATGAAACAAAGTTCTTCAGAATTTCAAATATGTCTCCGGGGATCGCAACGGCCCGAAAATGATCCGGATCGGAGACGTCCAGGCAGATCCTTCTTTCAAACCCTCTTACCATGAGAACATCATCCTCTGATGACCGTATTTCATGCTTCAAAAGCACCCTTTTTTCTTCCAGCGCATCCAGGGTCGTTACGATGCGAATCTCCTGATGGTACCTGCCCGGAGCAAAATATTTGCACGAAGTTTCTACCAACCCGAAAATAAGGCCCCGTTCCTTCCAGAGGTCCCCTTGCCTGAAACCCGCAGCCTCAAAAAAGAGATGCCCGCAGCCATCAATCCACTCATAATACCTGGGGTAAAAAACAATGCCGAGCGCATCCAGATCGCCCCACATGATTTTCCGTTCAACAACGGTCTCTTTCGTCTCCTCGGCTGGAAGCTCCATATTAGTCAAACAGCGCCTCCACAAACTCCTTTCCATGAAACGGCCTGAGATCGTCCACCTGCTCTCCGATACCGATAAACTTGATCGGAATACCCAGCTGTCTCGAAATCCCAACCACAATGCCTCCCTTTGCCGTTCCATCCAGCTTTGTCAGAACGATAGCATCCAGTCCAAGAGTCTTGTGGAACACTTCCGCCTGGGAAATGGCGTTCTGACCGGTGGTAGCATCCAGAACTATCCAGACTTCGTGGGGAGCGCCGGAAATTTTGCGGCCCGCCACGCGGTGAATCTTTTCCAGTTCATCCATCAGATTGATCTTGGTGTGTAGCCGGCCCGCCGTATCAATAAGAACCACATCCGTTTTTCTCGCTTTGGCTGCTGTCAGAGCATCGAACACAACCGCTGATGCGTCAGACCCGGTCCTTTGTTTTACTACATCGGCGCCTACCCTTTCCCCCCATATGGATAATTGTTCCACGGCGGCAGCCCGAAATGTATCTGCTGCGACCAGCATAACCTTCTTCCCCGAAGCAATAAACTGGCTGGCCATTTTTCCTATGGTGGTTGTTTTGCCAACCCCGTTTACACCCACTACCATAATCACCAGCGGATCCCCGGGGTTAGGCGCCGCAACTTCAGGCGCTGAAATATCAAGAAAGGAGAGGATATGATCCCTGAGAGCGCTCTTCAATTTCAAAGGGTCTTTCAGCACCTTTCCTGCCACCTTTTCCTGCACGGAATCAATAAGTTCCTGGGTGGTCGCCACACCGATATCCGATGTAAAAAGGATTTCTTCCAGTTCGTCAAGGAGATCTGCTGTAATCTCTTTCTTACCCACAAAAACCTGATCCATTCTTCCCGTAAAAGTAGATCGGGTTCTTGAAAGCCCGGCACGAAGTCTTTTGAAAAGGCCATTTTTCCCATCACGCGATCCCTGATCGTTATTCATATCCTACCATCCTCCTAATGAACGACTCGATCCTCTCTCCCATTTTGAATATCTACGCTAACAAGCTTTGAAACACCTTTCTGTTCCATAGTGACACCGTAAAGGCGATCGGTCATTTCCATGATTTTTTTGCTATGGGTAACCATAATCACCTGTGAGGCATTCTTGATTCTCTCCAGAAGGTTATTGAACCGGTCTATATTGGCCTCATCCAACGGCGCATCCACTTCATCTAACAGGCAGAACGGGCTCGGTTTGACCATATAAATGGCAAAGATCAGGGCCATAGCCACAAGCGCTTTTTCCCCACCCGAAAGCAGGCCCATGTGGCTCAATTTTTTTCCCGGCGGTTGAACTTCCACCAAGACCCCGCTTTCCAGAGGATTGTTCTCATCCGTCAACCTGAGCCCTGCCGCCCCCCCGTTGAAGAGGAGAGGGAAGATCTCCTTGAGTTTCACATCCACTTCTGCAAATGTTTTCTTGAACTTTTCAAGAGATTTTCTGTTTATTCTTTTGATGGCAGATCTCAGAGATTCAATGGAACTTTCCAGGTCCTCTCGCTGGCCGGCAATAAATTCGAAACGATCCTTAAGCGCCTCATGCTCTTTAATGGCGGTCAAATTCACCGGCCCCATACTGTCTCTGGATTTTTTGGTGTCTGTTATCTTTTCTTCCGCCTCCTTGGGAGAGAAATTTTCCTGCACATGCTCCGTGAAAATATTCTGAAGGTCCGCGTTAAGCTTATCTCTGACAACTTCTTTTAAATTGCCTATTTTGAAACGGATTTCTGAGTGCTCCATTTTAGCGCGGTTGACCTGGTCTTTCAATTCATCTGCTTCTTTCCTGGTCGTTTGCCCCTTTTTTTCCACTTCACGGATCCGGTCCTGGAGTCTTCGCCGTTCCATGTCAGCATGGTTCATATCCTGTTGGGCATCTGCCAGGTCGATACGAAACAGATGCAGTTCTTCTTCCAGAGCCTCTTTTTTCGTCAGGCATTCCACGGATCGGTTTCTTCCGGAAGAAATCTCTTCCTGGATTTTAGCAAGGCGTTCTGTGGAGTTTTCCATATATTCTTCCACTCTTTCCACTTCACGGATCAGACTCCGTTGCGTTTCCTGTGCAATTCCCTGTTCAGCCTTGATTTTCGAAACTTCTTCCCGCAACGCCTCATACTCCTCTTCAGCCTCTTTCAATTCAACTTCTTTCCCTTGGAAAAAGGCGTTCTCCTTTTCTCTCCTGACTTTCATACTTTCCAGCTGTTCCTGTATTTTCAAGATCCCCTTGCTGTGCTTTCTCTGTTCGATCTCCTTTTTTTCAAGATCTTCAAACTGTTTTCGTGAAAGCCTTTCCAACTGGTCCAACTCCTGGGCAAGCCTGAATAACATTTTGTCTAATTCATTGATTTCATCCCGACAGCCCCACCTATCCTCAGCCAGCATCTCAAGAGACCCTTTTTTCTTCTCCATTTCGCCGGCAGCATCTTCTATTTTCAGATACAGTTGCTGTACGTTTTCTCTTTTTTCGACAATCTCTCTACGAAGGTCATCCATCTCCCTTTTTCTCGCAAGCAAACCGCTGGATGATCGGGAAAGTTTTCCCCCGCTGATCACCCCTCTCTCATCCACCATGTCTCCCTCAATCGTCACAAAACAGGCAACAAAATCGTTCTCTCCGGATTCCTTTCTCTTTTTCCGACACGACATGGCAACATCAAGGTTTTCGACGATATACACATCTTCAAGCAGACCGTTGACAACCGTGAGAAAACCGTCTGTTGCCGACACATGCTCGGCAAGACACGGCAATTCCAGCACCTTCCCCCGATTCTTTTTGACGTCCCCAGCAAAACCCTCTGAGGAAACAAAACTGCTTCTTCCCTTTTCCTTTTCCTTGAGATAATCAACGGCCAGCAGGCCGTCTTCCTGGCGCGCCACAACCACATACTGGAGTTTGTCTGCAAGAACGGCTTCGACGGCCTCCTCGTAAGGAGATTGAACCAGGATATTGTCAGCCAGGACCCCGAAGACCCGCCCATGCTCCAACGGTTCAAAATCCCCGGCCTTCATGATGGTCCTTACCCCCATCTTGTATCCTTCAAAATTTGCGCTCAAGGATTCAAGACTCGACAAACGGGAATCCCGTTTATTCAGTTCGGTTTCAGCTGATCTCAGTTCCTCCTCCAGGGCCTTTTTTATGCCCTCCAGATGATTGAAGGAGCGGGTCTCTCTTTCAATGGCAGTTTCTATTTCCTGAAGCCTTTCCGAGGTTGCGTCACGAATAAGCCTCTTTCTCTCTGAAATCTTTGACACATTATCAAATTTGGCCTTACCTTCTACCATCTCTTTTTCCATCCTTGATCGACCATCCGTAATCTGATCAAGAAGCTTCTTCAAGTACCCCGACTCGTGGCTGAGACCCACCTCTTTATTTTCCCCTTCATTTAACTCCGTCCTGGCCCTTTTGTATTCTTCGCTTATTCGCGATAGCAGGGTCTTTCTGGCCCGCAACCTCTCATCTTTTATAGAAAGCTCTTCCTGCAGACATCCATATGCATCTTTTGAAAGAGATTTTTTCTCTTGCAGTTTTTCTTTGTCTCTTTTCAGCTCCTCTGTCTTCGCACTCACTTCCTTTTCTTCAGTAAGGAGACGGCCTTCAATCTCACCAAGCATCTTGCTTTCTTTTGCAAGCGCTTCAATACCTGTCTCTCTTTTATGAACCTGGTCTCTCAATCTGGAATAATTTCTCCTTAAAATGGTCAGGGCTTCATCTTTCTCCTCCAGTTTCATGTTCAATTCTGCCATCTTCGCATGGAGCCTCGAGACCTCTGTAAATACGGAAATCTCTTTTCTTTCCAGCTCATCTGTTGACCTGGATTTTTCCCCAAGTTCTTTCTCCAAAAGGTGGAATGAATTGCTGTACAGGATAAGTTCCAGGTTCCTGATCTCTTCGCACACTCTTTTGTACCGAGCGGCCTTCGCCGCCTGCCTTTTCAGGGACCTCATCTGCCCTTGTACTTCACCCTGGATATCCTGCACGCGAAGCAGATTGT
Organism: uncultured Desulfobacteraceae bacterium; assembly: GCA_964407525.1. Lineage (GTDB taxonomy): Bacteria > Desulfobacterota > DSM-4660 > Desulfatiglandales > Desulfatiglandaceae > DUZB01. Next base: position 37,493 of record CAYOWC010000008.1, read on the forward strand.
CCTCCGTCTGCTGAATCTTTCTTTGAGAAACCTGCACCTTTTTTCTGTATTTCGTTATTCCGGCCGCCTCTTCCAGCATGAACCGCGTTTCTTCAGGTCGCTGTTCAATGATCGTTCCTATCTGCCCCTGGCCAATAATCGAATAGGCCCTGTTTCCAAGGCCCGTGTCCATAAATACATCCTGAATATCCTTTAGCCTGCAAGACATATTGTTCAACAGGTATTCACTTTCCCCAGAACGGTACAGGCGTCTGGTCACACGAAGTTCATCATGCGTAAACCCCTGGGGAAACGATCCATTTCCATTAGAAAAAAGGAGGGAAACTTCAGCCATGCCAAGCGGCTTGTGATTTCCAGCCCCATTGAATATTACATCTTCCATTTTGCGCCCGCGCAGCTGTTTCGGGCTCTGCTCGCCCATGCACCATCTTATGGCATCCACCACATTGCTCTTGCCGCAACCGTTAGGCCCGACAACCCCACTGACTCCCTGATGGAAATCGATATCGAGCCTTTCCATAAAAGACTTGAAACCAAGGATGGAAACCCTTTTGATCTTCATGACGACCTCATCTTGCTGTCTTCTTCACCAAGACCCTTTGCATGCATAGTATTTACCGAGAAGCAGATCAGATATATAGAGGTACTCTTAACAAAAACGAAGGGATTTGTAAAGTAAAAACCCAATATGATGTACAATTTCCATAAAAATCGTCAATATATGGTATTCGTATGAAACTACACTCGTTACTGGTTGCTGGTTACACGCTCCCTAGTTTCTGAAGTTTCTGTCTCGATCTGATCCCGTTTTAAAGTAGGAAGGCTGCGCTCATAAGATTCGGGAATCTGAATAGCCAATGGCAGATGTTTAATTTATTTCTGTCGAGTGCCATACCCTCGTTTTATGCCATTCTCTTGAGGGTTCGAATAATTTTTTCTGTTCTTGCGAATTAAGTAAACGCATAGGATTTATGCAGGGGGGGGAAGGGATGGTCAAAACATTGTCTACAGTCAGTTCCTGATGTACTCCCAAGCCAGCCGCGACCCTGTTCCTGTGACAGGCGTTGCAATGCCTCCCCATCGGCCCGATAGTATGCGGAACATAGGGCATGAACGCCCATCCCCTTCCAGTGCCACCCCCTCTTTCCGGAACAACACTGTCCAGAGCGATATTTCCTAATTTGTCCACATAAGAGACAAGATATTGATAAAAGGGTCTTAAAACGGCATATTTCCCCTTATCATCCACGCCCAGCGGCATCCATTCCCATCTTCTGAAACGCCAACCTATGGACCAAATTCCAGGCCTCGATACCTCCGTGATCCGATCTTTTGAAGACGGATACCCTGTCTCGGGATCTGCCAGGTTCTTCTCTAATATTTTCTGCAAGGTTGGATCCCCCTGGGCTGCCAAATCATCCCATTTGTACGTCCATAAAACATCTTCCCGGATCACACTCATTCCATAATCCTGAAAGGACCACTGGGCATGACAAGCACTGCAACGGACCTTTTCATGGGCCTTGATTTTGTGGGAAGCGGCTGCAGGTAAAAAAAGGGGTAAACGTCGAACCATTCCGCTCGCAGAAATGAAAGCCCAAGCTTTTTCACGCTTCTTGATTGCCTCGATCGACTGGAGAGGTTTTCTGGCTTTCCAACCCCCGTGACAGTCGATGCATGAGATCTTTGTCTCTTCCATCTCATAGCTGCAGGGATTTCCATCCCCCATGATATCCTTGTGGGAATGGCAGTCGATGCACCACATTCCCCTTTCTGAATGGACATCCTTTGCCAGATGGTGTTGGTGCTGACCATATTTTGGAGGACTCAAATTTCCTTTTACCATAGGAGAGCGGTACGCACTGTTGAAATCATGCTCAAAAAGACCATGGTAATCCGCGCCCACATGATTGTTATTGTGACAGTGAAGACATTGGCTGTCCGGAACTTTTTTCACAAATGTATGACGGACAGGATATCCGCTTCCGGATCTGTCCACAGCCTTGTCGCCCCCTCTATATTTCCCGTCATCATCGTAGAGGACATGACATGCAGCACAACCGGATGCCCTGTAAAGGCCGGGAGCATCGATCCCTTTTGAAAAAAGATGACATCTCAGACACCGTCTTCGCAAAAAATCATCCACGAGCAAAGCGGGAGAATCAGGATAAACAGACATCTGCTCAGGCAGTGCCTTGAAAGGACCGCTGAGCCCGTAAGTAGCAGGGGCAGACCTGTCCTGGGCGCCCCATAGATATCGTGTCTGATTGATAATTCCTGCCATGGAACCATGGAGGGAGTTCATGACTCTCTGGATCTCATCCGGGTGACAACGCAGGCAAAAGATATCAACCGTTGCAGGATCTGACGGATTCCGAACAACTTTGGGATGGTCCTGTAAGGTCGTCTTTTTCCGATCCTCAGGCTTTATGTGACAAGCGGAACATTCAAAATCATGGTTCTTGCTGATAGGCTCTATCCCCTGATGGCACGAAAGGCAATCCTGTTCGCCTTTTTTCCCCGTTTCAGCCCCGGAAAGAAATGTGGGGAAAAAAAGAAATAAAAACACAAACATCATTAAGCGCGTAAGCCCTTTTACTAGTAAATAGTGATTATTACATAGTTTCATATGAGAGATCACCTTCTGCATGGCAAATCAGCCTCTGTCTCGAATCGTTTCATGGAACCAGGAAAATCTCGGTAGATCGGGTCGTCATATCCGTAGTGGCATCCAATACAGGGCTCTACCGAGACAACCTTGAGAATCTCCTCCCGGTTAAAAGGCCTGGCTGTCTCCTTTGAAAAGGATTGCAGCGGCTTTCCTTCCGTATCCACAAAAGCATCGAGGGCAAAGGCGATCTTCAACCCGGAGAACACCGAATTGTAAACAGACCTGAAAGCCAGGTCGTTATTCTTTTCATACAAGCTTCCGTAGCCAAGCCCCAGGACTTTTGGATCGCCATGACACTCAACGCACGACCGGGATTTTCCTGAGGTGGTATGGGGATCAAAGGCGGAGATATTGATAATCTCAAAAGACCGTTCTTCTAAATAGGTGTTGGCCCCATCAAAGACAGAGACGAACACCTGGCACGGTGTAATGGGATAAACCACCTGGTTGTCCCGCATTCCAAGGGCCGGCTTTGAAAAACGGAGAAAGGACCGGGTTTCTTTCCAACTTCCAGGTGTTTCCTTCTTCGAAATCCAATCGTATTGCATTCCCGATTCTCGGTAGGAGAGGTGACACCCGAAACACTGCGGAATCCATAAACTGTGGCACGCCTGGCACGACAGGTAAGCATGCCCCTTAAGAGTATGGTACGGTTTTTCCGGAGACATGGAACCCATCTCGATGGGAGCTCCATCTTTTTTGCGATAGAAAACCGTTTTGCTGCCTTCTTTCCGTACATTGTACAGGGGCGTACCTTTTCGGGTAATGGCGACCGACGTTCCATTCAAAGAAGGAATTTTTTCATTCAAGGACGTCATTCGGCCGACGAAGGCAATGGTTTTATCGGCCTCTGAAAACTTGGGATGGTGGCAGGCCTCACAGGTAATATCAACTTGATCTTCCATATGATCGTGGACCTGACCGTCTCCCATAAGACCGGTAGCCGTGTGACAGTCAATACAGTCCATATTTGCTTTGGTGAAATGAACATCTGCAGGGAGATCCAGGAAATGACGATTCCCCGACAGCCTCCTGCTGCTCAAGCCGGCTCCTTCATAGGGTGTACCATAACCAGCGGATTCAAACCTGCCAAAATAAGACAAGCCAATTCTGGCTGAGCGGTTGTGGCATTTCACACAGTTTTCGGAAGGGATTCTTGTAGTCAATTCGGGATGCTCAAATCGACCCTCTGCCGCCGGTGGCCTTTTATCATCATCAACGATATGACAATCGCTGCATCCTCCGCCCCTCTTCCCGATTTCTCCTTCGTGGTCCCCCCTTTCTTTCCACAAATGGCATCCCGCACACATCTTTCGATAGTGGTCAACAGCCAGGGACTGATGCCCTCCCCCGTCATAGAGATCCGTCACAGCATTTACAAGAACTCCTTCTTCATATTCCAAAGGAGGGCTTTCTTTCGGCCACAACTGCTGGATGGTCTGAAGGATTCCCCTGTTTGTGGCCATGAGACTGGTTTTCACCCGGGCAACCATATCCTGATGGCACCCGATCTTCCCACAGGTCCTGTCCGCATTCTGCAGATCTCCAGGATTGACCACCATAGACATATGGGCGCGTTCTTTATCCATGGAGAACTTGTTTCCGAGATGACAGGAGTAACATCCGAATGCGGAAACGGGGTGAAATGAATCAGGATCGGATACCGGTTCATGGCAGAACAGGCAGCCTTCAGAGGAGGGATTGTCGGGCCGCTTCATCTGACTTTCCCGCAAAAAGATGAGAGCAGCAACGAGAATCAATAGGACAATCAACAGGATCTGCTTCATGAATATTTCTGGCAGGCAGAGGAAAAGAAGGTTCAAGGCTTAGGGTTCAGAGTTTCACGGTTCAGGGCTCAACGGTTCAAGGCTTAGGGTTCAAGGGTTCAGAGGTTCAGCGGTTCAGAGGTTGGTGAATTATTTCAAGGTCATCTATTCGCGAGATTCAGACCAATTATCATGAAAGGAATGAAGAACGTAAAGGAGAAAAATAATGGTCCCACATCCTTGTTTAACCTGATTCTCATACTTCTGTTTGGGAGTTATAAAAGCATGTTGAGAATCTCGTCTTGAGCGAAGTGAGAACAGGAGCAGTTGAATCGTTGAATCCCTGAAACTCTGAACCTCATAAACCTTTTTTTCAAAAGAACGGGTTGCTGCTTTTTTCCTGTCCCACAGTCGAGGTTGGCCCGTGTCCAGGAAAAACCAGCGTGTCATCAGGGAGGGTGAAAATCTTTTTTCTGATGTTTTCAAGCAACAACGCCATATTTCCTCCAGGAAAATCCGTCCTGCCTATACTCCCGGCAAAAAGTGCATCCCCGCAAATGACCATCTTCTTTTTCTGCACAGCGCCGTCTATGGAAAGTTCCCCATCAAAAACAAACCCGAGGCCGGCAGGTGAGTGGCCTCGCAGGTCAATAACCTCGAAGTTTATGGACCCCACCTGGATTACATCCCCTTCTTCAATAAACTGAGATGCCTCTGAATTATCAGCGCTGCTCCCGAATGCTCCGGCATGACTTGCTGCGGTTTTCAGCCCCTCCGCTTCCTTAAAATGCGTCAGGATGGGTGCCCCGGTGACCTCTTCAAGCCTCCGATTCCCCCCCACGTGGTCCCAATGGGTATGCGTATTGAAAATATACGTCAGTTTGAGACGATTCTCAGCGAGCACCTTCAGTATTTGATCTTCATTCCCTCCCGGATCAAACACAGCCGCTTCCATAACATTCTCATCGCCAATGATATAGCAGTTTACCATCAACGGTCCTGTTTCCATCATTTTAATAATCATACATGTCCCTTTCGGCATAAAAAGTCTGCGTCTTTAAAAAACCATCGATTTCTACTGTCTAAAGTTATTCTTTCAACCCATTGGTGTCAAGCATACATGAAAGAGAATAGCCATTCTCATTGCTGAAATATGAACGAGCCCATTGACTCTTTTGCAAAGATGTCGGATAAATGATCAAGAAAGTAGAAGAGGCGAACTTTGAACCCCCTTCGGGCACGTTCGGAAATAAGGAGCAATTATGGAAACCAGAAGAACAGGTTATATGGCTGCGTGGGCTGCAATCATCAGCCTCGTACTTTTTTTTACCCTGAGCAACTTTGTCCTTGCAAAACCGTCCATCCATGTAGCAGTGAAGGGCGACTCTCTCAAGACCATCAGCGAAGCCTATTACGGCAACCCGGATTTATGGCGGGAACTCTGGCAGATCAACCCATCCATTGTGAATCCAAATCGGGTTGAACCTGGTTTTGCCGTGATGCTTTTCTCCACGAATTCTGAAGATGATACGCCCCGAGAGGTCGCAAAAAAAGACGTGGAACTTTTGTCCATGGTAAATAATTCTACCTCTCTTAAAAATACACGCATCGACGTCTCAAGCTATGCTAATGTGAATACTTTGGGCTTTCTATCTCCAGGAGGGGTAACCCCCTGTGGATCGATCATCTCAGACGAAACGGAAAGGATCTTTCTGGCGGAAGGAGATATGGGTGTCGTCGTTTTTGAAAAGGGGGTTCACATCAAGCCAGGCGATGCCTTCAACGTTTACCAAAGTTCCCAGCCCATTCGCCACCCCATTACCGGCGAAGCAGCTGGATACAATATTTCCTTCTTGGGCAAAATTGTTGTAAAGAACAAGGTGAGGGACAATGTGTACCAGGCTGAAATCATGGAGAGCTACCGGACTATCAGAGTTGGCGATCCCCTTATTCCCTTCACCCCAGTGTCTTACTGCGTTCAGATCCAAGAACTCGACTGGGATTTACTGGAAAGGAATGACAGCCTGATTTTTTCCATTGTCGAGGCAAAGGATTTGCAGGACATCCTTGGGAAGTTTTCAGTGATATATTTAGACAGGGGTTATAAACAGGGTATCCGCAGAGGAAATTTTTTTCAGGTGGTTGACAAAGGAGATGCACAACGACAAGAGATCCCAAATCTCCCATACCTGATTCGAGGCTATGTACTGATCCTTGAATCACAATCTGATACTTCTACAGGTGTGGTTGTTTATGCGACCAGAAATTTCCAGCCTGGTTCCCTGCTGAGAGCTGTTGACCTGAAAAAGGCTTTTTTCGAGATCCTTTTGACATACAAAAAAGAGTTTCGAGAAATCGTAATCGAAAAAGGAACCAGGAATTTGAACCTGCTCGAAATTCTGGCAAGACTTGACAGGGATCTAGAACCCAAACCAGATATACCTGAGGGCCTGCGCGTTCTCATGCATATGCCGAGATGTTCCATTGAATAGCACCTAAAAGCTGCAATTAGCGGTTAGCCGTTAGCTCTTAGCCCTACAATATAAGTCGTTTACGGAGAAACAGCTCAGCATCAAAAAGTGAAAGTTGCCATACAGGAAAAACTAATACAACTCATTTACATCATTAAGCTAACGGCTAATAGCTTAAAAGCTGATTGCTGCTTTTGGGTAGCATAATTGCCCCCCATCACATATGACCGAATGGCAAAACAAAATTCTGCCGTGGTTATCCCTCCACATGATTCCCCGGCTTGGCAATACGGTAATCGGCAGGCTTATAGAGAAATTCGGCACCCCTGAGAGGGTTTTTGACGCGGATATGCCTGAATTGCTGAAAATAGTGGGAATGAAACCCCAGATTGCTCGAAAGATTGTAGACCGGACTTCCATTGGAACTGCAGAAAATGAACTCAAAAAAGTTAAAGCCTCAGGGGCAAGAATTATTACGTATGCAGACTCTTCCTACCCGGAGCTTCTAAAACATATCCACAATCCTCCGTTTGTTCTTTATGCGAAAGGAATGGATTTTCCGAAGGAAAGGCTCTCAATCGCTCTCGTAGGATCGAGAAACCCCACCCATTACGGCAACGAAGCCGCCGAAACATTCGGCTTTGATTTTGCTGCAAGAGGAGTAACCGTTATTTCCGGTATGGCCAGAGGGATTGATTCTGCAGCGCATATGGGGTGTCTGAGAGGTGGTGGTTTCACAGTTGCCGTAATCGGGACAGGGATAGACGTGGTTTATCCATCAGAAAATAAAAAACTATTCAAACAGATTTCCGAAAATGGGATGATTCTTTCGGAATTCCGGATGGGAAGTCCTCCCGAACCATGGAATTTTCCCATGCGCAATCGTATCATAAGTGGCTTGTGCGAAGGAACCGTAGTTGTAGAAGCTACCAAAAAAAGTGGCTCTCTTATAACGGCTTCGTTGGCACTGGAACAGAACCGAGAAGTTTTTGCAATTCCCGGAAGCATACACTCCTTCAAGAGCACGGGAACCCATCATCTCATAAAACAGGGGGCTTGCCTGGTTGAAAAGGCCGATGATGTCCTGGAAGAAATCGGATTCTCAGAGAAATTCAAAAAAAGAACGATTGAAAAAACAAATGGCGGTATCCCACCAGATATGAACACCCTTGAAAAAAAAATTTACGAGATACTGGGTGATTATCCTGTTCATATGGACCATATCGTGAGAGAAGTGAAACTTGCGGCAGGTGAAACAGCCGGCATCCTGATGGAAATGGAACTGAAGGGCCTGATCAAACAGCTTCCCGGCAAGATGTTCGTATTGTAAACAAACACTGAACAACACAACGAGGTTTGTATACCCACAAATGGCAAACAACTTATTGATTATCGAATCCCCGGCAAAAGCAAGAACCATTAAGAAATATTTGGGACCTGATTTCAACATCATGGCTTCCGTAGGACATGTAAAAGATCTTCCGGTCAACAAGCTGGGAGTTGACCTTGATAAAAATTTTGAGCCCCATTATGTCACCATCAAAGGAAAGGGGAATATTTTAAAGGAACTGAAATCTGCAGGATCCAAAGCCGACGTCATATATCTGGCGCCTGACCCCGACCGGGAAGGGGAAGCGATCGCCTGGCATATCGCCCAGGAACTCACCAAAGGGAAAAAGAAAAAGAGCATTTTTCGCGTTTTGTTCAATGAACTAACGGCAAAAGCGATTCGAGAGGCGGTTGCATCACCGAAAACCCTGGACATGGACAAATTCGAATCCCAGCAGGCGAGGCGCATCCTGGACCGTCTTGTGGGATATCAGATCTCCCCGCTTCTGTGGAAAAAGGTGAAGCGAGGCCTGAGTGCGGGAAGGGTACAATCCGTCGCCGTAAAAATGATATGTGATCGGGAACGGGAAATACAGGCATTTGAACCCCGCGAATACTGGTCCCTGACCGCCCGCTTGAAAGCGAACAATCCACCACCCTTTGACGCCAAATTCTTTCGCTACAAAGGGAAAAAAACTGATCTGGCCAATGAAGAACAGACCCTCGGGATTGTGTCCGAAATTGAAGGTCTTCCTTTCGAGGTTTCAAAGGTTATCAAAAAACGAACGAGAAAAAATCCTTCTCCCCCATTTATTACCAGCCTTCTTCAGCAGGAGGCTTTCCAAAGTCTCCGATATCCGGCAAAAAAAACCATGTTCATTGCCCAGAGTCTTTACGAAGGGGTGGCTCTGGGAGAGAGGGGGCAGGTGGGCCTCATCACCTATATGAGGACTGACTCTTTCAATCTGTCAGATGATGCCATTAAGGAAGCAAGGGATTACATTGGGAAAAGTTTTGGGAAAGATTACCTTCCGGGAAAGCCGAACCACTTTAAAAGTCGTAAGGGTTCACAGGAAGCCCATGAAGCCATTCGTCCAACTTCTGTCGAACTGGAACCAGAATCCATATCTGCCTATCTCAACAAGGAACAGCTTGCCCTATATAAATTGATATGGACACGGTTTGTGGCATGCCAGATGAGTTCAGCTCAGTTAGACAAAACGCAGGTGGAAATCAACGCGGGAAATACCGGATTCAGAGCAACCGGTTCAGTGATGGTTTTCAAAGGTTTTACCGTTCTCTACCAGGAAAAAGTGAACTCATCCCGCAAAGAAAAGGAGACGGAGCTTCCTCCATTAAAAGAAGGGCAGGTTCTTACCCTCATGAAACTGGATCCGGCACAACATTTTACCCAGCCTCCGCCACGATTTACCGAGGCATCTCTCATCAAAGCCCTGGAAGAAAACGGTATCGGCAGACCTTCGACCTACGCGGCCATCCTCGCCAATATCAGCGGAAGGGAATATGTTTCCGTCGAGAAAAGAAAATTTTCCCCTACGGAGCTGGGGTTTCTCGTGACCGATCTCTTAGTAGCCAATTTTCCCGATATTGTAAATACCGCGTTTACAGCACAAATGGAAAACGATCTGGACAAAATTGAGCAGGGACAGGCAAAATGGACAGATGTCTTGGGAAATTTCTATCAATCCTTTGAAAAGGATCTGGAAAAGGCAAACGAAGGAATGAAAGGAGAAGTCCCTACGGAAGTCTCCTGCCCCGAGTGCAACAAGCCCATGGCCATCAAATCGGGCCGAAACGGGATCTTTTTGGCATGCACCGGATATCCCGATTGTAAACACACCAGCAATTTCTCAAGAGACGAAAAAGGCCGGATCATTCCTGAAATCCCGACCAAATCGGAAGAAACCCAAGGGGTCTGTGAAAAATGCGGCAAGCCGATGGTCAAAAAGAACGGAAGATACGGTCCTTTTGTCGCCTGCTCAGGGTTTCCGGAATGCAAGAATATATGGGCATCCAAACCGTCCAGTACCGGGGTGCCGTGCCCGGAAGAAGGATGCAAAGGGGATCTGGTAAAAAAGCAGTCCAAAAAGGGCCGTGAGTTTTACTCGTGCAGCGAATATCCCAAATGCCGGTTCGCCATGTGGGACGAACCTTTTGACGACAAATGCCCGAAATGCGGAACAGAAGTATTGGGTATAAAGAGGAGAAAGACTTCGGATTCTGTCATAGCCTGCAGAAAGAAAGGCTGTGGTTTTACAAAGCCACTCCCGGAAAACGTAGAGCCCAAAAAAAGCAATTAACCAAACGAAATCATGAATTTTTCTGTTGCA
>CAYOWC010000009.1:0-47577 GCA_964407525.1 uncultured Desulfobacteraceae bacterium
AATCTTATGCCGGGGCCTTTAATTTTACTTCGACCCCACGGAGACCTTTGCTGAAAAGTCTTCCGCTTGACGAAAACATGGTGAAAGGCGTAGTCAGAAGGGGCACTCCGTATTCGCTGGCTTTGGCGATGATTTCCTCTGACGGACGTTTGCCCCTTACAAAAACTACCGCGCTGACGCCTGCAATCATTGAGGTTCGAACAACCTGTATATTGCAGAGTCCGGTTAATAAAAGTGAGCCTGTATTAGGCCCGGTGAGCAGATCGCTCATGAGATCACTTGCTGTACATTTTTCAACGACCATGTCCAGTTTGTCATGCCCGGTAATTATTTCAGCGTGCAATATGTCTTTAACAGCATCTAATTTCATCATGATATGTCATCTAATGGGTACACTTATTTTTTTCGGATTAAAGATTGTTCTTCTCCCTCTCGGCCGGAAGGTGACGTGCCGGATACAGGGTCAGAAAACAGCAGCCGTTACACTTTGGTTACTGCGCCAAATTTGCAATTATCATAGCACAGACCACATTTTATGCAAAGGTCCTGATCAAGAATGTGGGGTTTTTTCTTTTCCCCTGTGATAGCATTCTGAGGACATTTCCGTGCGCACAGGGTGCATCCGGTGCAGATGTCGGGATCGATATGAAAGGTGATGAGCGCTTTACAAACGGCAGCGGGACAGCGTTTTTCCAGAATATGAGCTTCATATTCGTGGCGGAAATAGCGAAGGGTACTCAGTACAGGGTTTGGAACAGTCTGGCCCAAGCCGCACAGGGATGCAGACTGGAGAACTTTGCTCAATCGTTCGAGTCTTTCAATGTCTTCGATAGTTCCTTTGCCCTCTGTAATCCGTTCCAATATCCACAGGAGCTGTCGCGTTCCCTCACGGCAAGGGGTGCATTTCCCACAGGATTCTTCCGTGGTGAATTCTACGAAAAATCTTGCCACGTCCACCATGCAGGATGTTTCGTCCATCACGACCATTCCGCCGGAACCGACAATGGCGCCCGTCTTGACAATATTTTCATAATCTACCGGGATATCAAGGAGATCCTCTGGAATACATCCACCGGAAGGACCGCCAAGCTGGACGGCTTTAAATTTTTTTCCGCCTGGTATTCCACCTCCTATATCGTAAATGATCGATCGTAAGGGGGTGCCCATGGGAACTTCGATCAAACCGATATTTCTGATCTGTCCGCTCAGGGCAAAAACTTTGGTTCCCTTACTCTTTTCCGTGCCAAGGCTGCTGAACCAGCCTGAACCCCGGTAGATGATTTGCGGAATATTTGCCAGGCTTTCCACATTATTCAGGACTGATGGCCGGTCCCAAAGGCCTTTGTTGGCCGGGAACGGGGGCCTGGGGCGAGGCATGCCCCTCTGGCCTTCTATGGAGCGCATCAGAGCGGTTTCTTCCCCACAGACAAAGGCCCCTGCGCCCAAATATAGATCTATTTCCATGTCAAAACCGGAACCCAGAATGTCTTTACCTAAAAGTCCATATTCCTTTGCCTGGCTGATGGCAGTCCTGAGCCTTTCAATGGCAAGTGGATACTCGGCGCGGACGTAGATATATCCGGTATGCGACCCGATAGCTTTCCCGCCGATGATCATGCCTTCCAAAACTGAATGGGGATCGCTTTCCAGAATGGAACGATCCATAAACGCCCCGGGGTCTCCTTCATCCGCATTGCAGAGCATATATTTGATGTCGCCTTTTGCGCCCGCGCAAAATTGCCACTTGAGTCCCGTTGGGAAGCCTGCACCGCCCCTTCCCCTCAGGCCGGAAGCCTTCATCTCTTCTATAATCTGGTCGGATGTCATTTCAAGAAGAGCCTTGGCGGCTCCGAGGTAACCGTCCCTGGCGATATATTCATCAATACTGTCAGGATCTATTAACCCTCGGTTTCTGAGGGCCACCAGAATTTGGCTGCTGAAAAAGCCGATGTCCGTAATTTTTGGGATGCCCCCTTCTCCTTCACGCGGTTCAAAAAGGTGTTTTTCGGGAGTCCTTCCTTTGATAAGATATTCCTCTACGAAAAAAGGGACATCCTTCACGGTTACATGCTGGTAGAAGACCTCATCGGGATATGCGATCATCAAGGGGCCGCCCGCGCAGAAACCGTTACATCCGGTGGTTCCCACAAATACCTCATCCTGTAGTCCGTTTTTGTGTATTTCTTCTACCAGGGCGTCTCTCATATCAAGAGAACCGTTCAATACACAGCTTGTTCCTGCGCAAACCATTAGGTGAACACGATATTTCTTTTCCATAAAAACCGCCTCTTTAGCACGAAGATAATGATCCCAAGTTTAGTAAGTGGTTTCGCTGCCCTGGGAAAGGGCATAGTCCGCCACGGGATTGTTATTCATGACATGTTCGTCAAATATCTGGAGAACTTTTTTCTCGTTCAAATTGATATATTTTACGGGTGTGGTATCTTTGACTTCCACCGTGAGCATCGGTTCATGGTTACAGAGCCCGGCACAACCTGATGTGGTCAGCATGATATCGTCAGCCCCCGATTCTTCAAGTCTGGTAAAGAGTGCGTCCATGATTTTTCTGGCGCCGGCCGCTATTCCACAAGTCCCCATATGAACGGTTATTTTTACACGATGCTGGCCATCTCTCAAATTTACAGTCCCTTTCAAAGACTCCTTGATCCTTTTTAAGTCCTCAACTTTCAGTTTTCCCATCTATAAAGCCTCCGGTTTCAAATTCGTCCCCTTAAGAGTTTTCTGGTTTTTCGAACAGGCCCCTGAGGAATTTCAAGACGGCAGGATCGTTCATGGGAACATCGTCTCCGAGTTCAGCTCTCAGTTCCCTTGTATCCAGTTCCATCCGTTCATTATCAAGGTTATCGCTGTATATGAAATCCACCTCAGGGTTGCCTGCAATGAGGGCGGTAAGAGTTGATCCCATGTCTCCCAGCGGTTTGCGATCAATGTGATCTGTTTGGAAAGAAACTTTTACGATTGTGCCCTGGCCTGTATTTGAGGTGACAGTCATATTTCCCCCGGTTTCCTGTGCGGCCTGTTCCAGAAGTGAAAGGCCTAACCCAACGCTTCGGGTTGTTCGCGTAGTTACAAAGGGATCCCTCACTCTTTCAAGCATCTCCTGGTCCATCCCCCGGCCATTATCCTCAATGGTAATCTGCAATACATTTTTTTTCGGGTCTTCCAGAATATCGATCACTACGAGAGTGGCTCCCGCCATTGTGGAGTTTTCGACGATATCCAGTATGTGGAGGGAAAGATCTTCCATTTCATCAAAATCCGGCGCATCAGGAACTGGAAACAACCAGTTCCTCAAAGGCCTGTTTTAAATCTTTTATATGAGTACCGGCCATCTGAAGGCAGGTGGCGCCTTTCCCGATTTCTTCCAGATCGTGTGCGTCCGAAGCGCTGATAAATGCAAATCTCTCATACTCTCGAAAACGGCTGCGCGCCTGATCCAACGGCAAACGCCGGGATATCTCAACGGCATCCAGTTTCAGATCGTTGGGGATAAAACCCAACTGCCCGATGATGCTGAACCTTTCTCTGTCTATATGCGCGGCTATTGCCAGCCCATCAAGGCCGTGTATGGCGTCTACTACTTCATGCACGGGGAGAAGGGTTGCTCCAATGAGAAGCCGCTTATTCATTTTTTCCACTTCGTCGTGTTCATTTGCCACGACCTGCATCCCGAACAGGTCTTCGTCATTCATTCCTTCCTGAAGGTTTTTATACACAATGGCCTGCATTTCACGGGCCTGGCTCATTTCCTCAAACAGCCCGATAATGTGGACCTCTTCAGAGGTGGTTACTTCAATTCCGGGGATGACATGAAGATCGAATTCTCGCGCTGCCTTGATAACAGCCAGAGCGTTTTCCGTTGTGTTATGATCCGTGACGGCGATAATTTCTATCCCTTTTCTAGATGCTTCAGCAACAATCTTTCGAGGAGTCATATCGAGAGTGGCACATGGCGACAGGCAGGTATGGATATGCAGGTCAATGCTCACAAACCCTGGCTGTTTTGCCTTTGTTATTGCCAATGGCGTTCCATGTTCTGATCCGCCCATTATCGAGTCTTCTGTTTTTGAAAGAAATTGGAATGAAGGAAACTTTTTTCTACGCGGGTTTTCCTTTTTTTCCAATTCCCAGTTCAAATAACCTTCCCACCAGTTCAAATGTGGGCATGGTGCTGATTAAAAGGGGAATCCCTTGGACCTCCGCTTTCTGGATCGTTTCTTTTTCAGGTTCCCTTCCGTTGACCAGGATGATGCCGCAAAGAGATTTCATGACCCCCACGGCCACGGTGTTCTGGTGTGTTTGGAGGGTGACCCACAGGTTCCCTTCTTCAGCACCGGCAATGACATCGCTCATGAGGTCGCTCGCATATCCCCCGGTTACTTCCACATCCAACCGGTCGGAGGACCCTGTCCTTACATCCAACTTCAGAACTTCTACAATATCTCTTAATTTCATAATGTTAAAATACCAGCCCTGTTTGCTCTCGGCTGTTGGATTTCCTCCTCTTATTCTGTTGCTGCGGGAGCGCCTCTATAGGATTCTACGATGGATGCGACTTTTCCCTGTTTAACCTGTCCGTGGGTGGTTTCATCAATCATGATTACAGGTGCCAGCCCGCAGGCGCCGATGCATCGAACGACTTCGAGGGAATATTCTTTGTCTTCGGTTGTGCCGCCTGTCTTCACATCCAGATGGTCTTCAAGCGCTTCCAGGAGTTTTCCTGACCCCTTGACAAAGCAGGCCGTGCCAAGACAGATCCTGATAATATGTCGGCCACGCGGCGTCATGGTGAAGAAAGAGTAGAAGGTTGTAACTCCAAAAACATCCGAGGCGGGTAGCCTCAGTTGCAGGGCAACATAATTCTGGACGGAGATGGGAAGAAAACCCAGGATTCCCTGTACCTGTTGCAGCACCGGGATAAGACCACCCCTGTGATTTTTATATTTTTCAAGGATGTTGTCGATCTGATCTTTTGTGCCCGATTTACCTTCTTCCTTGAGCAATTCCAGAAAGAGCTCCGTTACTTCTTCGGGGCTTCCCGGGGGTTGGAACCCTTCAGTTTTTTTGCGGGGAATGGACTCCAACAGGCCTTCACAATGTTCCAGGAGGGTGTGATGATGGTAGTTAAAGGAAGTCCATCCGGGCCTTCTCAGTGGAGATCCCGTATCTGCAAAGCTCTTTATTCCGAGAGAAGCCGGCTTCGGAATGGCCCAGCAAATACCACCGTGTTCCAGACGATCGTAGGTGAAATCTTTCAGGAAAGGCACAACAGTAATGATTTCCTTCTCCCAGATTTCTTTCTTGCTCCTGTTTTCCCATTTAAGCCCCAGGCGTTTGGCCAGTTCCGTGAGAATCCAGGTTTCAGATCTGGCTTCTCCAGGGCTGGGAACGGCTTTCCTCATGAGACTTACTCTGCGTTCACAATTCGTATAGGTCCCATTTTCTTCAGACCATGCAGCAGCGGGGAGAACAACATCGGCGAAGTCAACCGTCTCATTGTTCAAAATATCCTGGACCACGAGAAAATCAATGGTTTCCAGGGCATTTTTTATGTTCGGCATGGCAGGCTGGGCGACAGCAAGGTTTTCACCTGCACAATAAAGAAAGCGTATCTCTTTTTCTCCCTTTTTCACGACGCCGGCCATGTTGTTGATGATCTGGCCAAAAGTCATGCCCGGTTTTTCAGGAATTGTGGCGCCCCAGGCATCTTCGAGTACTTTCCGTGCGCTTGCGTTCTCTACCATCTGGTATCCCGGAAGGAAAGCAGGTAGACAACCCATATCACAAGCGCCCTGAGAGTTATTCAGATCACCAAGGTAGTTGACTCCACCACATTCTACGCCAATGTTTCCCAGTATTTCCTGCAATCGGACAAATGACCGGGCAAAGGTTGCGACCTTTGAACCGTAGACAAGCATGACCGGTTCATCTATGTCGAGGATATCGATGGCATTTTTGAAATCCTCGGAGGACAAACCAGTTGTTTCCAGTACCTCATCCATAGTAAAGCTTGACGCTATTTCTCTTACGGAGTCAGGGCATTCTCGACCCCGTTCGACCAATTCTCGAATGAAACCATTTACCAGGACTGCTTCCGATCCTTCTTTCACGAAAAGATGATTGGTTGCAAAGGTGCTGATTCTGGTGGGTCTGGAATCGGCCACAATGAGTTTACAGCCCTTTTTGGCCGCCCGTTTTACGAAGGTGCCGGCTACTGGGTTTTCCTCGGTGATATCCGATCCGATAAGGAAAATGCTTTTTGCTTTTTCAAGTTCGTCCAGGGGATTATTGAGTCCACCGGCAGCAAAAGGTGAGGCAATATTGTTGGTGCCGATGGCAGTGCGAAAGAATTTTTGCATCAAATACAGGGTTTCATTCGTTGACTTGGCAGAACAGATTCCTGCTATGGCATCGGGACCGTCCTTGTCTATCACTTCCTTTATTTTTGAGGCGATCACATCCAGGGCCTTTTCCCATGTGGAATCCTTCAGCACCCCATTCTCTCTGATTTTTGGAACGGTCAAACGTTCCGGACTCTGAAGAAAGTCATACCCGAAACGGCCCTTGATACAGAGTCTTCCATGGTTGGGGAGTGCGTTTTCAACTCCGGTCACTTTCATGATCTTATCATCTTTAATATGAAGATCCAGTTGGCAACCCACGCCGCAGAAGTGACAGGTTGTACGAATATGGCGAGCTTCCCAGGGGCGTATTTTATATCTGCTTTTCTTTTCAACGAGGGCGGCAACAGGACATGCCTGAATACATTCTCCGCAGAAAACGCAATCGGATCGCTGGAGGTTGTCGTCTCCCTTCGTCACGATTTTGGCTTCGGCGCCCCTGAAACCATGGGTAATGGCATTGTTGACCTGAATGCTGTTGCAGGCTTCCACACACCGCCCGCAGAGGATACAACGGGAAAAATCTCTCACGATCAAAGGGCTTGCCATTTCCATGGGATAGTCCGTTTCCGCCCTTACAAATCCGGAGGTGTCCACCTGGTATTTATAGGCGTAGGCCTGAAGATTGCATGCACTGTGGGCAGGGCATAGATCGGTTGTCTGGTCGTAGCTTTCGACCCGCTGCTGAAAGGCAGTCCAGTCCTGGGATCTGTTTGTGGAGATGGCACAGTTGTGATTTCCCGACTGAAGAAGGAGAGCCAATATGACCTTTCTGGCTTCTATGACTGCGGGAGAATGGGTATGGACAAGCATTTTTGGCGCAGCGGGGGTGGCGCAGGAGGGTAGCAGTGAACGGGCGCCTTCCACGTCGACCACGCATATCCTGCACGCCCCTGTAGGCCGGGCTCCTTCAATATGACAAAGTGTTGGGATGAATATTCCGTTGCGTCTTGCAACTTGAAGGATCGTCTCTTCCTGTTCAAACTCCAGTTGACGTCCGTCTATGGTGATTATGTTCTCATGCATTTTTTATCTCCGGGTTGCGAATTTAGATGCCGGACCTCGCAGCCTCAATCATGTGTTCGATTGTTCTCAGTTCTTTTTAAGCCGAAGAGGCATTACCGGGTGGTTGTGTTTCCTGCTTTCTGTAACAGATAAGTCCGCATTTCAAACACCTTTCAGATTCATTTCTGGCGGACCCTTCATCCAGGCCTGGAAACTCATTTGGGAAAATCCAGGCAGTTTTGCTGTCGCCTTCCACATCAGATAGTTCAGGACGTTCCCTATCGGATGCGGTGACGTTATGGACTTCTGCAACAGTAAGTATGGGACCCGCTTCGCAGGCGAGACCTTGCAGGGGGGTGATGGTATCTTCGGTGAAATGCTGATGAACCGCCCGGGTAAGTCGACGACCTGAAAGAAGGGATTTGACCACTGCGGACGAATCACTGATCCTGTTGGTTTCAGGAGGACTCAGTATACCGTCGATTGCCCCGGGAAAGGTTCGATAAGCCGGAACTGTTTCCCACGCAAGTTCCTGTGTTTCCATTCCGGACTGGTCTTCGGACTGGATGAAGATATATTCAGGCAGGCGCCCTGCTGAAATGATCAAGGTGTCTGCGGAAATGCTTTCCTGTTCAGCGGGATATTCCATGGGGGATGCATTCTGTTGAACATCAACCCTGGCAAGGTGTTTCGAAATTCCTTTCAATGCGGTGACTACCGTTTCGCACCGTATGAATATTCCTTCTGATTCCAATTCCTGAACATTCTGCAGTTCAGGGGGGAGTTCATGGGAAGGGATGCGGGTGATAATAGTGACCTTTTCTGTCCCCAGACCCCTGCATTTTCGTCCAAGTTCGAGCGCTTCAATACCGTTGTGGACGATAACCACTCTTTTACCCGGATTGGTTATGTTGCCTTCGTTCAGGGCGTAGAGAAAGTCAAGCAGGATAAATACGCCATTCACGGAGGTATCATAATCTGCGCCATCAGGTTGCAGTATCTTTCTACTGTCAAAGCCGCCTTTGGACAATATCACTGCGTCAAATCCATCCCGCAATAAAGAGTCTATGCTGAAATCCCGTCCCATCACCATGTTGTTTTTTGCTTCTACCCCGGTTTCAAGTATCCCCTTGATTTCATGGTCCAGGACTTTTCGTGGAAGCCTGTCTTCTGCAATGACATACCTGAGGATCCCTCCCAATTCAGGCTTCGCTTCAAAGATCGTGGGTTGGTAACCAAGTCGAGCTAAGTAATTGCTCGTGGTGAGCCCTTCGGCACCACCTCCCACAACGGCAATTTTATGACCATTGTCCGGTGCCTTGTATGGATCGAGACGTTTCCCGGTTATCATTTCCTGATCTGAAACAAAACGTTTCAACTGGTTAATGGCAACGGATTCGTCTACCAGGTTGCGGCGGCACTCCAATTCACAAGGGGCAGGGCATATGTATCCACATATGAGAGGAAGAGGGCATTTTTCTTTGATGATGGCAAGGGCGGCTTCGTAGTTGCCGCCTCGAATTTCTTGAATGAACGCAGGAATATTGATGCCGGTGGGACAGGCCCTCTGGCAGGGCGCAGTACATTCATCCACAACATATTCACTGATGAAACGCTCAGAAGCCGAGGTAAGAGTAATGATATGTTTGGGACAAACCCTTTCGCAGGTACCGCATCCCGTACAAAGTTCGAGATTCACTATTGGGAGATTGTCAGGGCCCATGGAAAGTGCCCCGAAAGGGCAGGCCCGTACGCAGCTGCCTAACCCTAAACAACCTATTGGACAGGTCTTTGAGCCTCCGTCAAGCATAACAGCCGCTCTGCAGTCATGGATACCACCATAGAGGAACTTCAAATCAGCGTCCTGGACCCCATAGCTGCACCCCGGTGCTGCAATTTCCGGCTCTTTGACCGTTATTGCTACACCCATGATGCCGGCGATTTCGGCCGTCACATCAGGGCCTCCTGCTACGCAGGATGATGCAGAGGCCTTGCCGTTTACAATCGCTACAGCATTGGAACTGCATCCGGGCAACCCGCACCCGCCACAATTTGCTCCAGGCAACGCTTCTTCTACTGCTTCAATCTTGGGGTCAACGTAAACATAAAATATCTTGGATGCCAGGGCCAGCCCTATGCCAATAACAACACCTAAGCTTCCCATTACCAGTATACCGCCCAACATTGTGCTCCTCCAACTTGAGTTGAATATTTAGACTGTTTCTGAATCTCCCTTTGTCAATTACCCCGTTTTTTCGGATCCTGTACTCTTGCACCAGGCTGGCAATTTTATGGGGGAGTACCCCATCTTCGTTACCAGCGAACATGGTCAAAAGACCTTATGATTGAAGGTGTTGTGGATTCGATCTAAATGTTTTGTAAAAAATGACTGAATGGCCGATATAGTGCGGAAGAAAAGGGGGGAAACGGACGAGGGGTCTCCCTTTAAGCTTTGCCCTTTCTACCGATTCACTTCTGTGGTTCTTTTGTAAGAATTTACACCATTCCCTTGAATGCGTAAAATGCAAGGGAGAGCAATCCCGCTGTAACCAGACCGATTGAAGTGTCTTGCAGCGGTTTGGGGACCCTCGCTAAAAAGATTCGCTCACGCACTCCTGCAAACAGGATCAGGGCCAGGCCGAAACCCACTGCGTAGGCAAATGAGGCAATCAGGGCCTGCACAAAGGAATATTCTTCCATGATATTAATCAGGCACACACCCATAACGGCGCAGTTTGTTGTAATCAAGGGGAGAAAAATTCCGAGACCTGCGTAGAGGGTTGGTATGCTCTTCCGGAGAAACATTTCCACAAACTGAACAAGGGAGGCAATGACCAGGATAAACGAGAGGGTTCGCAGGTATTCCAGCCCAAACGGCTTCAGCAAAAAGGCGTCTACGATCCATGTCATCGAGCCGGCCATGACTGTGACAAATATGACTGCCATGGCCATGCCGGTGGCGGTTTCCATTTTTTTGGACACGCCAAGAAATGGGCAGTTTCCCAGATATTGCATCAACAGGATGTTGTTGACAAAAATACAACTGACTATGAGTAAAATATAATCGCTCATCTAATTTCTCCTGTTTCAAGAGTCAGATGGAACCGTTCTTTATTTCTTGCCTAGAACGTTCATAATGCACAGCATGAGACCTAAACACACAAAAGCCCCGGGTGCTTGTACCATAAAAGCAAAAGGCTTAAAAGACGGGCCAAAAACGGGAATATTATAGAAAGTGCCGTTTCCAAGTACCTCACGCACGATGGCAAGTGCGGTGAGGGACAGGGTGAATCCCAGACCCATACCGAGACCGTCGGCGAATGAAGCCACCACGCCGTTTTTAGCAGCGAACGCCTCTGCCCGGCCTAAAACAATACAGTTAACCACAATGAGTGGAATAAATATTCCTAACTTCAGGAAGAGCGGATAGGTATAGGCCTGCATCAGCAGTTCCACAACGGTAACAAAGGTTGCAATGACCACGATGAAACAGGCTATTCTCACTCTTTTGGGAATACTGTTTCGAAGCATGGATATGAGCATATTGGAGCAAATGAGGACGAATGTGGTAGCAACACCCATACCTATGCCGTTTTCGACGCTCTTGGTCACTGCCAGGGTAGGACATAGACCCAGGACAAGGCGAAAAGGAGGAACTTCAGCCCAGAGTCCTTTTGTGAATTCCTGAACAGTTGTTTTTGCCATAGCCGATTCTCTCCCTATCCTTTGTTCTCTTTGATCTTTTCAATGATTACGGGTTTCAGCCTTTCGTATACCTTGGTCGCTTCGATGACTGCTCCGGATACGCCGCGGGAAGTGATGGTGGCGCCGCTCATGGCGTCAATTTCTCCACCGTCCGCCTTAATTTGAAGGGGATCTTTCATGGATTTTCCCTTAAACTGGGCAGCAAAAGAGGGGTCTGATTTGGCTCTGGAGCCAACGCCCGGCGTCTCACTGTGGGTGGTTACGCCAATTCCCACGATTTCGTCATTATCGAGGTTCACGCCGACAATTACTCCCAGGACGCCGCCATACCCTTTCCCGAAGACTTCAAAGGCTACCGTATTTCTTTTTCCATCAAACTCGCCGATGAAAATATTCCTTTTGGCGGCTTCATCCTGAATCATCAAGCGATCAATGAGGGGATCGTTGGAACTGCCCTCCATGATTGCCTTGATGGTGGGGCCTTTGACAAACTTGAGCTGTTGATATTCTATTTTTTCTTTGGTGGCGCTCTGGATTGTTGCGAGTACGCCCCCGGAGACCGCGCTGAATACGACAACGGCAATGAAGAGTTTTAACATCTCACGCATGTTCAATCCCCTTTCCAAAGGCCTTTGGCCTGATTTTATCCAGAAGCGGACTGGCCACATTCATGATGAGGACAGCAAATACCACTCCATCCACGAAGGCCCCTATATTTCGAATGAGAACGGTCAAAAAGCCCGCGCCTGCACCGTATATGAGCATGGGAACAAGGTTCACCGGTGAGGAGGAATCTTCGGTTGTGAGGAAAAACGCAGCTATAAGGGTATACCCGGTTAAGAGATGAAAGATGGGCGTTGCGTATTCCTCAGGGTCGGACAGGTTAAAAATGAGGGCAGTTACGAAGATGCCTGCAATAAAGGAAAGAGATATTTCCCAGCGAATCATTCCACGAAGAATCAGGAAGATTCCCCCGATAATGAGGCCCAGCCCGAAAGTTGCCCCTATTCCCCCGCTTTGCCGGCCCATCAGAAGGTCGGTGGTGCTGAAATCAGACGCTGCGGATACCCCGAAATACTTGAGTGCCGTCAATGGGTAATTCATCAGGAATCCGAGGTTGTAGTTAACCAGGGCTTCGTCAAAATTCATCACCCCTTCCCAGGAAAGCATCAGCAGGGCTATGGCCACCAGCACCGGGTTAAAGGGGTTGGCGCCGGTTCCTCCGAACACCTCTTTTCCGATCACAACGGCGACAACGGCCCCGGTGAGGACTGCCCACCATGGCGTAGACGCGGGCAGCATCATGGCGAAGAGAAGCCCGATCACTGCGGAGTTGCCGTTCCCGATGCTTACCGGTCGCTTCATGACCATATTCATGATGAGTTCTGAAATCATGGCAACAGATACGGCCAGCCCGATGACTCCAAGGGCTGGAGCGCCGTACTGGGAGATTCCCATGATCACTGCGGGAAGCGTCGCCAGCATGATAGTGTAGCTCTTTGCCGAAAGGCTGCTGCAATTGTGCCAGTAAGGGGCGTGAGAACTGACAAAAAGCTTCTGGTTATCCATTGGATTCCTCCAGGGCTCTTGTTAAAGCAATTTCATGCTTTCCAAGCATGATATAGTGAAATATGGGAATTCGCATTTCGCATACATAACTGCAGATTCCGCATTCAATGCAGGAGAAGAGGTCGTACTCTCTTTCCGCTTCTTCGTAAAGACTGTTTTCGAGAAGCCGAATGAGCATGTTTACCGGAACATTGGCTGGACACGCCCTGACGCATTCCCCACAATTGATACAGGGATCATCTGAGGTCGGTATTATCTGAGCGCTGTCCTGAATCATGATCGCATCAGTTTCGGCCTGCACCGGCATCTCTTCGGAGTAAACAGCCTTGCCCGTCATGGGGCCTCCGAAAACAAGCCTGTCTCCCTGGCCCATTTCGATATTCAAGGCTGTGAGGATCTCTTTTGCGGGTGTTCCTATTCGGGCACGAACAATGGTAAGGTTTTCGTTTTTGTCTATGACTGTCAGCACTTTGTGAAGTGGTGTTTTGCCTTCTGTGAAAAGATTTCCAAGGGCTGCAACCGCCTCGGCGCTGATGAATCCGATACCTTTCTTTCCCAGATCCATTCCCGGCAGTGTTTGAATTCCTGTGGTACTTTCAATGAGTAAGGAGGGGACGGTGTTGGGGTACACCGGATCAATGACTTTCACGTCAGCGCCAACTTTACCAGCTACAGCGCCTAATGAAGCGGGAACAGCAAGGATGATCCTGTCTGCGCCGGTGATTTTTTTGAGACATTTAATGCCCTCGGCAAGCGGTTCTGTTTCCGTCTTAACAATAAACTGGTTTGTGACAGTTAAGAGGTCTCTGTCGAGGCCATTAATAATAATGGTTTTGATTTTGTTTTCCGGGTCTGCGAAGGATGCGGGATTTGCGATGCCAGGAAGGCTTCCAAGATGGGAAAAGGCCTCTTTAGGGCCTTTTTCATCTAACACTTTCTTGAATTCATCATCCCACAAATCCTGCTTTTCCACCTCAATCGCAAGGGAAATGAAGGATTGTCCGGAGTACCCGATGAATGGGGATACATCAACAACTTCTCCCGTTGCAGTTGAGGTGACCCTGTTCCCGCTGGTGAGTGTCAGCTCTTCTCCCGTTTTTACTTTTTTCCCTGTTGAAATGGAAGGCTTTTCCAGATCGTCGGGCGTGGTCTTCAGAAAAAACGTAACCTTTTTAGAAAGGGCAATTTCTTTGACGTCATGATTGACTTCATTTTCCAACGAATATCTTAACTGGAGCTTTCCCGAACTGAAAAACGGCCTCTTTATCATTTGTGCCTCCTGCCCGCAAGGTTGTGCCTTTCATCGGCGGGAACAAGAACATTTTTTATTTTTTTGTACATGACTTTACATGGCATGGCATTGCGCGCAATCTACCGGTCCACCGCCTTCTTCATGGCAGGTTTTGCACTGGCTGTGGAAAGCATCCGATCTCTTGGGCGACTCTTCTTCATCGTCGGGAAGATGGCATTCTCCACACGCGGACGGCTTATCGCCCTCATTTTCAATGTCATGATGGCAGTCTACACAGGCAATTTCATATCCCGATTCGGCTACGTGCTCTTTATGGTCGAACAGAACATTTCCCCCGGTGCTTTTCAGCATGATTCGTACGGGTTCCTCGGGCGTTTTTTCCGGAAAAGCCGCATAACATACAACCCCCATTACAAGCATTACGGCTGCAAGACAATAAGCAATGATTCGTTCCTGTTTTACTTCCATCCTGTTTCCTCGGCGCTCTAAGCTATCATTCTGGATAATTTTCTGCTTCCCTTCGTCAACTTATTCCTACATACTCCGTTCACATAGCCTGAAAGTCAGCCTTCCTCTTGGATAAATAATGACGGCAGAGGTTTTACCCCATTCTGTTTAAACGTTCCTTAACGTGTTTTTTGTTTTTAGATTAGGACTAAACGAGCCCTTCATTGCAAGTCTAAAACGCAAACTATTTAGTGCCACTTATTACAGAACTATCGTCTCGTTTGTCAAGTTGTTTTGTTTGAAATGTTCACGGTTGGCTTTCTCCTCAGTTTTCAATGCAGGTTTGTTTTACGTTTTAGTTCATAGACGATACTCTCTCCTTAAAACGTGACTTCCAAGGTTCTTTTCTCTTGCACCTTGAAAAATATGCTCCACGTTGGTATTATCTATTGAAATGAATAGAACGTTTGCCTCTATAGATTTGGGAAGTCATACTGCGAGACTTCTGATTGCCCGCCGAACCCTCGGGTCGACCATTTCGCCACTGTTTAGAAGCAGGAAATATGTTCGACTTGCCGAAGACTTTGGAAGGTTTGGGGACCGGTTGTTAACGTCGGAAGCTATGGATCGCGCAGTTGGCGTAATGGATGATTTTTCCCGTGTAATTCACCGCTTTCAGGCCGATCATACGTTTGCTGTTGCCACGGGAGTTGTCAGAGATTCAAAAAACGCCGATCAACTCCTGAATGGCATCATGAAAAGCTCGGGAATTGTGGTTCATGTTGTTTCAGGAGAGAAAGAGGCTCTTTTGAGCGGGATGGGGGCCGTCCGATCGCTTGGAATTCCCCAGGTTTCTTATTTGGTTTTTGACCTGGGAGGTGGCTCCACAGAGTTTGTCCGAAGAGGGTGCGATGGTGTGGATGCAAAGTCTCTGCCCATGGGCGCCGTGGGCCTGTGGAGGAAGTATGCGAAGGTCGACCCGCTCCTTCATACTCAAATGGCAGCAATCTGTAGCGAAACGGATCTGCATATGCAGCAGGCCCCTTTGCATCCAATTGCCCATGAACTGATTATAGGAACAGGGGGTACGGTGGTTAGCCTGGCTGCCATGAACCACGGAATTTCCGGTGATGACATCGTTCCTGAAACGATGAACGGATTGCCTTTACGATTAGAGGAAATTGAAGCGGCATTTCGTGCAATGAATGCAATGCCATTGGCGGAAAGAATGCACCGATTCGGACTGGAACCGGAACGCGCCGAGGTTATTCTTGCGGGATCTCTTATGGTCATCAGGATCATGAGGCATCTGAAGGTCCGGAGGCTGTTGGTCAGCATGTCCGACCTGCTTGAGGGGATTTTATTTGATTTTATGGAAGGAGAGCAACATGCTTAAAAAGGATATTAGGTTTGCCTACACATTTGACGATCTCATTCTCGTTCCGGCGCACTCTGAGGTGCTGCCTGGTGACGTGGATGTAAGTACGCGACTGTCGAGGAATATCACATTGAGTATTCCAATCGTCAGCGCTGCGATGGATACGGTAACCGAGGCGGAGACGGCGATTACCATCGCACGGCAGGGCGGCCTTGGGTTTATACACAAGAATATAAGTGTTGAGCGTCAGGCCCTGGAAGTGGAGAAGGTCAAGAAATCAGAAAGCGGCATGATCGTGGATCCCATTACCATTGAACCGGACAGGAAAATCTATGAAGTGCTTGAAATTATGAACCGGTACAAGATTTCGGGTGTTCCGGTGGTAAAAGGAGAAAGCCTCGTCGGCATCATTACGAACCGGGATCTGCGGTTTGAAACAAAGCTCGACCAGCAGGTGGAATCGGTCATGACCAAAGACAACCTGGCTACGGCGAAGATGGGGATTACGCTGGAAGAGTCCAAGGCGATTTTGCACGAACGGCGCATAGAAAAATTGTTGGTGGTAGATGATTCAGGCAAGTTGAAAGGATTGATTACCATCAAGGATATAGAGAAGGTGAAAAAATATCCCCACGCATGTAAGGATGACCTGGGCCGGTTGCGTGTCGGCGCCGCGGTTGGCGTAGGACCCGACATGGTCGACAGGGTCAGGGCGCTTATCCAGGCGAATGTGGATGTGGTGGTAATCGATACGGCGCACGGTCATTCGGAATTTGTGATCCAGGCAGTCAGGAATTGCAGAAAGCAGTTCCCCGATCTGGAGTTGATTGCAGGCAATGTGGCTACATCCGGTGCAACAAGGGCCCTTGTGGAAGCGGGGGTTGATGCGGTAAAAGTTGGTGTGGGTCCCGGTTCCATTTGTACCACCAGGGTTGTCGCTGGTGTGGGAGTTCCCCAGATGACGGCTATCATGGATTGCGCCATAGAAGCCGGGAAAGCGGGCGTTCCTGTTATTGCAGACGGTGGAATCAAGTTTTCCGGGGATGTTGCCAAGGCCCTGGCCGGAGGCGCCCATTGCGTCATGATCGGCAGTCTGTTTGCCGGTACGGAAGAAAGCCCTGGAGAAACGATTCTTTTTCAGGGGCGTACCTATAAAGTATATCGCGGGATGGGGTCTGTGGAGGCCATGCGGGAGGGCAGTAAAGACAGGTATTTTCAGGAGGATGCCGATACGGACAAAAAACTGGTTCCAGAAGGGATCGTGGGAAGGGTCCCCTACCGTGGGTCGTTGTCCGACACCATTTATCAGCTTGTCGGAGGTCTTCGAGCCGGCATGGGCTACCTTGGATGCCGGAATATGGAAGAACTCCAGAGCAAGCCGGAGTTTGTCCAGATCACCCCTGCCGGTCTGCTGGAGAGCCACGTCCATGACGTGATCATTACCAAGGAAGCTCCCAATTACAGAGTGGAGTAGGAGTCACTATGATGGAATATGATCTGTACACACAAAAAATACTGATTCTTGATTTCGGATCCCAGTATACGCAACTTATTGCCAGAAGAGTGCGGGAGGCGCGGGTTTACTGCGAAATACACCCCTTCAATATGGATTTTGATGCCATAAAAAAATTCTCTCCAAAGGGCATCATCCTTTCAGGGGGCCCCTCAAGCATTTATGAACAGGATGCTCCTTTTGCCGATAAGAGAATCTTTGAACTGAATGTGCCTGTTCTGGGGATCTGCTACGGTATGCAATATATGACCAATCTCCTCGGCGGGGTGGTTGGTGAATCGGGTGACCGTGAATACGGCAATGCCATGATCACCATTCTGGATGATTCCGATCTGCTGCATGGCCTCGGGAAGGATGAAGCGAAAACCGTGTGGATGAGTCACGGAGACAGGATTGACCAGATGCCCCAGGGGTTTTCCATCCTTGCCGAAAGCACCAACAGCCCTGTGGCCGCCATGGCTGACCGGACCGGGAAATGGTTTGGGGTCCAATTCCATCCTGAAGTGGCTCATACGCCTGACGGTGTCAAGATAGTAGGGAATTTTCTATTCAGGATCTGCCGATGTGAACCAACCTGGAACATGAGCTCTTTTGTACAACGTACGGTAGAGGCTATGAGAGATCGGATAGGGACGGAAAGGGTGATCTGCGGCCTTTCCGGTGGGGTGGATTCATCGGTGACAGCCGTTCTGCTTTACAAGGCCATAGGAAAGAATCTGTCGTGTATCCTGGTGGACAATGGCCTGATGCGAAAGGATGAAGCCCGGGATGTCATGGAGATGTTCCAGACCCATTACGGCATGGATCTCCACCTGGTGGATGCGTCGGAACAATTCCTGGAATGTCTTGAGGGCGTAACCGATCCGGAAGAAAAAAGAAAGATTATTGGAAGGGAGTTCATTCATGTCTTTGAAAACAAGGCAAGTGAACTGGGCTGTGCTACGTGTCTGGCCCAGGGTACGCTCTACCCCGATGTGATTGAAAGTGTTTCCTTCAAAGGTCCTTCCGCAACCATAAAAAGCCATCATAATGTGGGTGGGCTGCCGGAGGTGATGAAGCTCAAACTGGTGGAACCCCTTCGGGAACTCTTCAAGGATGAAGTGCGCGAAGTAGGAATGGAGCTCGGTCTGCCGAGAGAGTTGGTCATGCGGCAGCCTTTTCCGGGCCCCGGCCTTGCTGTAAGGATTCTGGGTGAGATTACGAAGGAGAGACTCCATATTCTCAGGGCGGCTGATGCTATTGTTACGGAAGAAATCAAATCGGCCGGGCTTTATGAAAAAGTGTGGCAGTCCTTTGCTGTGCTCCTGCCTGTAAAGACGGTAGGTGTTATGGGAGACGAAAGGACCTATGAACATGTTATCGCAGTCAGGAGTGTTGACAGCCTGGACGCTATGACGGCGGACTGGTCAAAGATTCCTTACGAAGTGCTGGGAAGGATATCCAATCGGATTATCAACAGTGTAAAAGGTGTCAACAGGGTTGTTTACGACATCTCCTCCAAGCCACCTGGGACTATTGAGTGGGAATGAAAATCAGTAGGGAGAATATGTAGTAGGGAGTAAGAAGTAGGCAGAACACAGCGGGCAGTAGGCAGTGACGAAACGCCAATGACTAATGACCAATGACAAGTGACCAATATCATGAACCCGATCCCCGCTTTCCATTTTTCCCCTGTTCCGGACATTACCTTCGGACCTGGTGAATTTCGGCGTCTTCCTGGTATTTTGTCGAAGGCGGTCGGTTCTGTGCTTGTTATAACGGGAGCAAAATCGTTCAGGTCGTCTGAACACTGGCAAAATTTGCTAAAGAAGTTGCAGACAGGTTCCATTTCCTTTTTCGAATGGCCCCTTTCGGGAGAGCCGACGGTGGACCAGATCGATGATCTGGTCAGCGTTTTCAGAGGAAAGGGTGTGGGAATGGTGGTCGCCATTGGCGGAGGCAGCGTCGTCGACGGTGGAAAAGCGATTTCGGCCATGTTGCCTGTTCAAGGTTCGGTGATGGATTTCCTTGAAGGCGTAGGAACCAGGACGCACAACGGAAAAAAAATTCCGTTTGTGGCGGTTCCAACCACGGCAGGCACCGGCAGTGAAGCTACCAAGAATGCCGTCATTCGAGGCAGCAGCGGTCAGTTCTTTAAAAAATCCCTTCGCCATGAGAATTTTGTCCCTGATGCGGCGATAATCGATCCTGAACTCATGCTATCCTGCCCTCCGGATATTACAGCGGCCTGTGGGATGGATGCCTTTACCCAGCTTCTGGAATCGTATGTTTCCACGAAGGCCACGCCGATGACGGATGCTTTGGCCTTCAGCGCTCTCCGGCACGTGAAGGAGGCTCTTATTCCCGTATCCACCACGGAGGGAACCCATATCCATTACAGGGCGGCCATGGCCTACGGCGCTTTGATATCGGGGGTTACCCTGGCGAATGTCGGTCTCGGGGTCGTGCACGGCCTGGCGGGACCCCTGGGGGGGCTGGTTGATATCCCCCATGGCCTTGCCTGTGGCCTGTTGCTGGGACCGGCAACGGAAATGAATATCCGGGTCCTCGAAGAGCAAAAAGAAATGGACAGTCCTGCTTTGAGGAAATATGCGCGGGTGGGGCATCTTTTGAAGAACAGTAATGGGGAAGACGTGTACCAAGGGTGCCGATTTCTGGTTTCTGAGTTGAAAAACTGGAGAGAACAACTGCCGTTTCCTACCCCGGAAAGCCTCGGTGTACCCCTTGCCCAGCTTGATGAAGCAACCCGCCTTTCAGGGAACAAGAATAACCCGGCGCATTTGGAGGAGGAAGACAGGAGGAAGCTGCTGCGACTTTCTTTCCAACATCAAAACGCGTTCCCAACCACGAATCACACGAATAGCACGAATGAATAGGAATCCAGGCCTTTCCTATTGAAATGAAAATTTATAGGTGAATTTTTCCATAATCTAAGATTATGGATATGATAAGTATAATCGAATTGACAACTTTGCCCTTTCGGGGGGAAAATAAAAGAAAAATTTAGGCCACACTTTTTGAGTAGTTAAATAGAGTTAAGGGTTTTTTGGAAAAGGAGAAAAGGAATGCTTTTACCCAAGTTTGAATACCATGAGCCTCTGACGGTAGATGAAGCCTGCCGGATTATGGGCGAGCTGGGCCAGAGCGCCAAACCTCTGGCTGGTGGTACGGATCTGATCGTCAATATGAAAAAGAAAGTGCTGAGTCCGTCCCATGTGGTTTCTCTGTCGGGGATCGCGGATTTAAAGGAGTTGGATTCGGGCAATGGAACTGTGAAAATCGGCGCATGCATCACTGCGTCGGAAATTGCCCAGTCGGAGACAATTCTGAAGAGTTTCAGCGCGTTGAGCAAAGGCGCTGGTTCCCTGGGATCTCCATTGATTCGGAATCTTGCCACCATAGCGGGAAACCTGGTTTCGGCGAGACCGGCAGCAGATTTTCCGCCTGCCCTCCTGGCATACGACGGCCAGGTTGTACTCATGAAATCTACCGGAGAAAGAATTGTCCCCCTGTCTGATTTTTTCAAGGGACCCGGACAAACTGTTATGGAGCCGGATGAGCTGCTGACACAGATTATTTTACAGAAACCTCCTGCAGGTTCCGGTGCAGGATTTATCAAACTCGGGGTCAGGAAGACCCTGGAAATATCCTTGACCAATGCGGCTGCCTATCTTGCTCTTGACCAGGACGGTTCCATTAAAACGGCCCGTGTTTTCCTGGGTTCTGTAGCTCCTACGCCCCTTCGGTCCCCGTCTGCGGAAAAAATTCTGACCGGCGAGAAACCTGACGAAGCCCTTTTTGAGAAAGCGGGAGAGGCTGCGGCTGGGGACAGTAAACCGATTGACGATTTCAGGGCCTCTGCGGAGTATAAGAAGGCCATGGTGGCGGTACTGACGAAACGAGCCCTGAACATGGCGTTTAAGGAAGCAAACGCCGGTTAATATAAGGAGATTTGGAATGAAAAAACTTATCAGCGTGAACATTAACGATAAGGAATATGAGGTGGCCGTCAGTCCCAATCAGACCCTGGTGGATCTGATTCGTAACGATCTGGAACTGACTGGGACAAAAAAAGGTTGTGAATTAGGGGATTGTGGTTCCTGCACGGTCATCATGGATGGAAAACCGGTCAATTCCTGTCTTGTTCTGGCGGTTCAGGCCAATGGGAAAAAAATTACCACCATAGAGGGTGTTGCAAACGGCGAGAAGCTTCATCCTGTCCAGGAGGCATTCGTGGAACACGGAGCGATCCAGTGCGGGTTCTGTAGCCCGGGGATGATTCTCTCTGGAAAAAGCCTGCTGGAATCGAACCCCAAACCGACCGAGTTAGAGATTCGCACGGCTATCTCTGGAAATCTATGCCGCTGTACCGGGTACCAGAAAATTGTTGAGGCCATCAAGGATGTAAGCGAAAAATAACCTGACTGTAAAGGTAACCCTGTCTAGCGATATTCTGACCTGAAAAGGCGACAACGGGGTAACAGCCTTCCATGAGGAGAGAAACAATATGAGCGAATATGATGTGATCAACAGCCGGGCGCCCAGACTGGACGCCCCTGACAAGGCCACGGGGCGCGCTAAATACATTGATGACCTGAAAATGCCGAATATGCTTTATGGAGCCCTCCTTCAGAGCCCGTTTGCCCATGCGAAAATCCTGAACATTGACACCTCCAGGGCGGAAAAACTCCCGGGGGTAAAGCGCGTGATCACGGCAAAAGATATCGGCACGGTGAACTACGGCATCAGCCCGGCCCGTTACGATGAAACTGTTTTCTGTACCGACAAAGCCCGGTACGTGGGCGATGAAATTGCGGCAGTGGCCGCGACCGATCTGGAGACCGCCCACGAGGCTCTTTCCCTGATCCAGGTGGATTACGAAGAACTTCCGGCCATTTTGAGTATTGAAGAAGCCATGGCCGAAGGGGCGCCCGCCATTCAGGATAAATTTCCCAACAATATCGGCGCGGAGGTCCATCAGGAGTTCGGGGATGTGGATGCAGCGCTCAAAGAGTGTGACCTGGTTCGAACGGACACATTCATCAACAAGCGTCAGGATGGTGCGTTTATCGAACCCCACGGTTGTGTGGCCGATTTTGACCGGAGCGGGTACCTGACCCTCCACAGTTCGGCCCAGTCGCCCCATTATACCATGCGAAACGTGGCCATGGTCCTGGGTCTTCCCATCGGGAAGGTGAGGGTCGTCAAACCCTACGTGGGTGGCGGATTCGGCCCCAAGATGGAAGCAACCCCCATGGACTACTGCGCGTCGTTTCTTTCAAAGGTTACCGGCTGTCCCGTAAAAATGAATTATACCCGGGAACAGGTCTTCCTCCATTCCAGGGCAAGACATCAGTTCGTACACAAGCTCACGACCGGTGTGAAAAAAGACGGAACGATTGTAGCGCTTGCCAACGAATGCCATATGGACGGTGGGGCATATTCCAGCTTTGGCATTGCGACGGTCTACTATGCCGGGTCCCTGTTAGGCGCTCCTTACCGGCTCAAAAATATGAAATACGATGGATATCGGCTCTTCACCAACAAGCCCGCCTGCGGCGCCCAGAGGGGTCACGGAGGGGTGGCGGCCCGAGCGGCATGGGAACAGCAGGTGGACATCCTGGCCGAGGATCTGGGGATCGATCCCGTGGAAATGAGGCTCAGAAATTCCATGGAGGCGGGGGATGTTACCTGTAACGATTTTAATACCAGCAGCTTCGGGATGAAAGAGTGCATCCAGGCGGTCGCCGATGGTTCCGACTGGAAGTCTAAGAAAGGCAAGCTGCCGGAAGGAAAGGGCATCGGCGTTGCTACCGGGTTTTTCGTGTCGGGGGCCGGCTATCCCATCTACCGTTCCGAAACCGCCCATTCCACGATCACGATCAAGTTGTCAGACGATGGCGGCATTGTCCATGTGTTCAGTGGTTCCGCTGAGATCGGGCAGGGGTCTGATACGACCATAGGTATGATTGCTGCGGAGGCGGTGGGTGTGCCGCTGTCGGATGTGCGGGTCGAATCTGGTGATACGGATTTTGGTGTGGACCTGGGTGCCTATTCCAGCCGCCAGACCCTCATGACCGGCCATGCCACCAAGGATGCGGCTGAGAACATAAAGGCCCAGGTGCTTGAGGTTCTGTCAGAGGAAATGGGCATTCCTGTTGAAGAGATGGATGTGAAGAGAGGTTTGATCGTATTTAAGAACGGAAGCCCCGATTTTCAAAAAGTCAGGACCATCTACGTCAAGGAGCACCGGGGATTTACTGATTCTCCCAAAGAAGGCTCTCTCACTTTTAAGGAAGCAGCGCGCCTTGCCTACCTGCGAAAAGGAAACATTGTGGGGACCGGAAAATACAGCCCGGGGGAGTTGGGTGGAAAATTCAAGGGCGCCACAGTGGGAACCTCTCCGGCTTATGGACCTTCCGCCCAGGTGGTGGAAGTGAGTGTGGATATGGAGACAGGCCAGGTGACGGTGGACAATATGAACGATGCCCATGACTGCGGATTTGCCATCAACAAGACCTCGGTGGAAGCCCAGATGGAGGGGTCCCTTTCCATGGGTTTGGGCGAAGCCTTGTATGAAGAGGTCAAGTTTGACGACAAAGGGAATATCTTAAACGCCAACCTGGGAGAGTACAAATTAGCGACAGCGCTGGATATGCCTCCAGTGAATGCCATCATTGTGGAAAGCAATGAGCCTGCGGGACCCTACGGGGCCAAAGAGGTGGGAGAGGGTGCCATCATGCCTACCATCCCGGCCATCCTCAACGCCGTTTACGATGCCGCCGGAGTTCGAGTCTGGGAACTTCCCCTGACGCCTGAGCGCGTATACAAAGCTATTAAGGAAAAAGAGGCAAAAGAAAAAGAGAAGAAATAGCAGCCCATCCCCTCGTTCCCACGCTCCGCGTGGGAACGCACTTCAGACGCTCTGCGTCTTTTCACTCTTATCCGATCTTATCCGTCAGTGCCTTCACTGCCTTCAAATACTCCTCCATCCCCCGAAAGAAAATATCATTATGGTTGGCTCCGGGGATCATGAGGAGCTGTTTATCGCGTGCGCCCGAAGCTTCATAGAGTTCCTGTGCATCCGAGAAAGGGATGATATGGTCTTTTTCCGCGTGAATGATCAATGTTGGTTTTCGATAGTCTCGTATTTTCGATCTGTTGTTCATCCCTGCGTCTTCCTTGAAACCAAGGGTTTCCAGGTTCACACCCAGGAGTTCTAAAAGTGGCCCGGTCCGGGCAAATCCGCTCTCTATAATGAGGGCATCGATCCGGTCTTCATGGTGGGATGCCAGTTCAAGGGCGGAGGCGCTTCCAAGAGATCTACCCATGACAATGACCGGACCCCGGCAACCTCTTTCCTCCAGGAAGTTCATTGTAAAATCAAAGATTCGGTGGCAGTCGCCCATCATGGCCGTAATGGTGGGTGTACCGGTTGATCGTCCGTAGCCTCGATAATCCACCGGCAGAAAATTGACCCCCATACGGTTGTAGACGGGTGCCATTTCATCATAATCAGCCACGATTTCCCCATTCCCGTGGAAAAAAAGGATGGTTGGTCCGGTTTGTTCCGTCGGATGAAAACGGGCCCCCACCACGTTTTTATCCACCGGGATCAGGAATTCCTCTCCGGGAACCGACGCCTTTTTTATTCGCCATTCTTTCCGGGGATGAAAAAGGGCCATCAGAATTTCGGGACGGTCTAGAGGAGAATAGTCGATTTCTTCAATGTCTGTTGTATTGTTGTGCATATCTTTGATCCTTCCCTATTTATTTTCGTCCGACAGCGTCGAAACGAGGGGGCCATCTGTCGAAAAATCCTTGTATGTTAAGTGTTTTCATGGTATCCACTGTCAGCTAAATGGGTTGGATTGTCAATTTATATATTTGTATTTACATGTCGGAATGGAGAGTCGTCATGACAAGATCGCTTTTCTCTCCTCCTGTTCACAATTATTCCACTGATTCCCTCACATGCCATGGTCGCTCAGTACAAACAACCGATGGAGAAAACAAGATGAAGATTAAGAAGCCCTGGATGTTTCTTGCGGCAATAGCCCTGGTGCTGACCTGTGAAACAGCCCTTTTCGCTGCGACCATCAAGACCAGTGACTATTGGGTGATGCAGGACGGTTACAATGAGGTATTTGTTGCCTCGGCCGGATCGGAATATCTGTCCGTGACGTATGGAAGTTATGCCAGAATAGATGGCGAAGTTTTCCAGGTGGATTACCCCGGGCAGCTTGCTCAGTTTCTTAAATACGACGAGGCGGGAAACCTGGTCTATCATGGGGCCACGTTTGATGATACGGCATACGGAAGCAAGTGGACGTATGTCCCTGACAGTCCTCGGGTTTTTTTCCAAGCCTCTCTGGAAACGGGGAAAACGTATACGTCCAATTGGAGACGGAAAGAATATAAGGATGGAACGTATATCGATTATGGAAGCGACAATTTCACTATCACCGTTTCAGAGGAACGGAACGTTTCTGTTCCCGCCGGTACCTTCGATACGTACCGTATTGATGTGGCAGATAAATATGAGACCAGCGCGGGTGTAACCGACACCACCTACCGAACCTACTGGCTGACCAAGGGGGTCGGGTGGGTGAAGATGAAGATTGAGGGTGTCGAGTATGAACTCTACAATACCCCCTCGGTTTCGCCTATGCCGCCTATTCTGGAAGTAGCAAAGTCGGGTTACATGGTGACCATCTAGTGGGATGCTGTTGAAGGAGCAACAGGGTACACTTTTGCTTACGCCCCTTATCCTGATGCCGGTTGGGTTGAAATGCTCGATGTGGGTCTGAGCCGATACTTTTCTGGCGAATTGCCCCATGGTTCGGCTTACTACGTCTGCATTTTGGCCTACAACAATGTTGGCTCGAGCGACTATTCAAATCTGGAGTATTTTGTCCTTGACGGTTCGACACCCCTCCAGGTCAGTCCCACCTCTTTGACCCTCGAAACCGGGGAAACGGGAACCTGTGCCATCAGCGGTGGTACGGGATATTACGATGCCTTTTCCAGCGACTCCTCCGTGGCGGAGGTTACCGTAAGCGGCAGCACGCTGAATGTGCTGGGAGGTGCAGCGGGTTCGGCCACCATCACGGTGTACGACAGCGCAATGACCGTTAAAACGGTGTCTGTGACCAGTACCGGCCCGCCAGCCACGTACAGCAACAGTCTGGGACAGAGCTTTGTTTTGATTCCTTCAGGCACGTTCACCATGGGGAGCCCCACAAGCGAACCGGGAAGAAACAAGGATGAAGCTCAGCATGAGGTGGTTATTACCCAGCCCTATTACATGCAGGCAACCGAGGTTACCCAGGCTCAGTGGAAGGCGGTGATGGGGCGTAATCCTTCACATTTCAGCAGTTGTGGGGACAATTGTCCTGCGGAGAATATTTCCTGGAATGACGCGCAGGACTACATCGTTCAAATGAATGCCCTGGGTGAGGGGACTTACCGTCTACCGACCGAAGCGGAATGGGAGTATGCGTCAAGGGCGGGGAGTACCACGGCCTTCGGAAATGGAGAAATAACCCAAACGGGTTGCAGCAATGATCCCATACTGCAATCCATGGGGTGGTACTGCTATAATGCCAGCAATAAAACCCACCCGGTCGCCCAGAAGACGCCCAATGCATGGGGGCTATATGATATGCATGGGAACGCCTGGGAGTGGTGCCATGACTGGTATGACAGTTACCCGTCCCAAAAGGTTACCGACCCAACAGGTCCTTCCACAGGATCTGGCCGTCTGGTGCGGGGCGGTAGTTGGTTCGACAACGCCATGGTCTGTCGATCGGCCTATCGGTATTATAGTTCTCCCACCCCCGGAGACAGCGTAAACGGCTTACGACTGGTTAAAGAACCTTTACTTAATATGCCACTTGGCGTCATCCCTACCAGTCTGTCTGTTTCTGCCGAAGAAATCACCACCTGCTCCATAAGTGGAGGAACAAAGCCCTATGTCGCTAATTCAAGCAATATGGCGGTGGCAACCGTCTCGGTCACTGACGGTACGCTGTATGTGACAGGGGTTTCAGCCGGGTCGGCCACCCTTATTGTTAATGACAGTGCGTCGGCCGCAACGTCTGTGGGGGTTAGTGTAACCGGTTCAGGCTTGGTTACCATTACACCGGATCTCTACAAGGGGCCTGATCCTTCATTGTGGTCGACCCAAGGGGATCTCTCTTTTGGTAATGGCGTAATGACCATTATGCGTGGAGAGATTTACTCCAGTGCTACATCGGAAGAGCATTATCTTGCTGGTCTATATTTTAACGCGTCGACGACACGTAGCGTTGTGGAAATATCTGCTGACATAATGCTCCCTTCCATATCTGAACATGGTAACAGTAATCTCGACGGTTCTTACATTGGAGTAGTTCTGATAAGGTCAAATACCAAAGAAGGGGTTGAAACTGGAACTTCAATTACCTTGTCTCGTTACTACCCTTCAGGAGAAACCTCAATATGCATGGGTGTTTACGACTTCGATACTCTTATCGATAAATATATTTATGGTGAAATGGATTTAGACCGCTTTTACTCCTTGAAAGTAAAGATTGACGGTTCAGTAGCCAGGATGTTCGTAGATGGCGTGGAAATTCATACTTGGAACTATGACTCCCAATTTGAATACGCAGAAACAAGGGCTTATATCCATGGATGGAATTTTTTTGGTCAAATCGAAGGAAAAGCCAAAAACATATATGTGAGGGTAAAGGAGTAGTAGCGGTATGATAATTCTCCCTCGTTCCCAGGCTCCTCTTCTGTTCCGCTTGGGAACGACCGGGAAATCTGAATGCCCGCGGGTGGTAATGTTATAACGATTAGGGCCGACCCAGCCGGGTTGTGTAGAAGACTCGCAATGTCTGGGAATTGTACGGCATTTCAGGGAGTGTGTGGAAACATGGGGGACGGTCCGGACCATGTAAGGACATGCCCGGAATTTTTGTCTTTCCGACGGCGCTTGTGCCCATTTATTGTGATTATGGCAGGATTTTAAAACCTGCTGTTATGAAATGACGGTCTGCTGTAAGCGCCTTTTCTATTCCCAACTCTGTCGTGATTACAAAACTCGTGCAATCGGTAAAGGAAAAAGTTTGGCCGCGCCACTTAAAAAGCCACCTGATAGACTTTTCCACCCCGTTGAATTTTACTGAAAGTCCTTGCAGGGAATGGTTCCCTATGATATTTCTGTCAGTGAAATAGACTCAAATATCATGTTCCTTCATGCTTGCTTGGAGAGTCTCCATGAAAAAGAGCGCTTTTCTCACCTTCCTTCTGTTCACAGCAATTCTGTTGATTCCCACACATATCATCGCTGCATCCCGTGGCATCACGGTTGTCTCAAAAAAAGGGCAGGCCCTTGGGGTTTACAAGGACTATCAGGCTCTGGTGGTGGGTGTGGGCAATTACCAGGTGTGGCCCGACCTTCCCAATGCGGTCCAGGATGCCCGGGACGTGGCCGAAATGCTGGAAAAGCTCAGTTTCAAGGTGAAGACGGTGCTCAATCCCACCTCTTCCGAACTGAATCGGGCGATTGGGGATATGGTCTATCGGATGGGTACGGAGAAAAACCGGGGAGTCCTTTTTTTCTATGCAGGGCACGGGGAGACCGAGTCCCTGGCCGACGGGACCAACATGGGGTACATCATCCCAACGGACTGCCCATTGCTGAAAACAGACCCCATGGGGTTTGCCTCCCGGGCAGTCAGCATGCGCGACATTGAGTCGGCATCCCTTCGAATCCGGTCGAAACATGTGCTCATGCTTTTTGATTCCTGCTTTTCGGGGGCGCTTTTTGCCTTGGTCCGCGCGGTGCCCGACGACATTTCAGAAAAGAGCACCCTGCCCGTCCGCCAGTATATTACCGCCGGCCGGGAGGATGAGCAGGTCCCGGATCACAGCATGTTCAAGCGTTGCCTCCTGATCGGGTTGGAAGGGGACGCGGACCTGACAGGTGACGGGTATGTGACCGGTTCTGAACTGGGCATGTATCTCTCCGACCGGGTTGTCAACTATACCCGTAGCCGGCAGCATCCCCAGTACGGAAAGATCAACAATCCAAACCTGGACCGGGGAGATTTTATCTTCGTGCCTCGGAAAACCTTGGAAAAGCAGGCAAAGGAAGCGCAGATCCAGAAAGAGAAGGCCGTCCTTCTGCGCGATGTGGACAAGCTGAGAAAAGAACGTGCCGAAACCCAGAAACTCCTGGAAGACATGAAACGCCTTCTGCAGGAAAGAGCGGAAGCGGAAAAGGATATCAGCACATCTGAGGCGGAAAAACAGGCTCTGGAAAGAAAGCTAACCAGTCTGCAGAAAGAAAAAGAGACCATGGGCAGCCTTGTTGAGACCAGGGAACGGGAATACGTGGCCGGGCTCGCCGCATCCCGTGAAGGAATAGCAGAAGAGACCGCTAAGAAAAAAGCGCTCGAAAAAGAATTGGAAAAACTGCGGAAAGAAAGGAAAGAATCAGAAGCCAGATTCGCGGAATCCCAGAAAAGAATCAGGGAGGAAGCGGCCAGGAAAAAGGCTCTTGAACAGGAACTGAAGCGCCTCAGAGAAGAAAGGGAAAAGGCTGAGGCTGAAAAATTGGCCGATGCCGCGAGGAGGGCCGAAGCGGCAAGAAAAGCTGAGGTAGAGAAAAAAAATAAGGAGCCGGCATCGGTAAAAATCCCGGCACCGGCGGTGTCTAAAATCCCGACAAAAAAAGAGCCAATGGTCCAGGTGCCGGAACCGGCTGTCAAAAAAACTATTCAATCTTCTGGTTCTACTCAAAACCTCAAACCGGTAAAAAAGATGGCCTCCCTGAAGGTTCCCGAAGCCGAACCTGTGAAGAAGACAACCCTTCCTAAAATGGAAACGCCCAGGCCAGGAAAAGGAACCGCGACCCTGATCATCACCTCCAACAAGAAGGGGGCCGAGGTGTACCTGGACAAAAAGGAAATCTCTTTCTGGGCGGATCCCGAAGAGGCCTGGATTCTTCGTGGGAAGGCCCCTTTTCGATTGGACGGTATATCCCCGGGAGAGCATGAGATTCGTGTGTACCTGGACAAACATGACGAAGAGGTGAGGATCCTGAACTTCAAGCCCGGAGAAACCGTAGAACTCCATGTGCCGCTTTTTCAGGCCATCGTTGACAGTGGTGGCCATGGCGGTGGAGGTGGTGGTGGTGGAGGCGGCGGCGGTGGAGGGGGATAAGCTATCCGGGTTACGGGTTGCAAATCAGGTAAGCGAAGACTCCGATGGCATAAACCTAAGAACATTTTTAAAGACAACAATCGAATGACGAGCAATCGAGCAATCGAGCAATCGAACGAAAGACTGTTTCAAGGCAAGGAAGTGGTGATCAGTCTTCTTGGCGTTCCGTTCGAATGTTCGTCAATCGAAGGTTCGTTATTCGTCATGCAGCTTTCCCTCGTTCCCAGGCTTTGCCTGGGAATGCATGTGTAGAGGCCCCGCTTCGGTACAAACAAACTTATGGAGAAAGAAAGATGAAGATCAAGACGATCTGGATATTTCTTGCAGCAATAACCCTGGTACTGCTGACTTGTGAAACAGCCCTTTTTGCTGCGACCATCAAGACCAGTGACTATTGGGTGATGCAGGACGGCTACAATGAGGTGTTTGTTGCTTCGGCCGGATCGGAATATCTGACTGTGACGTATGGAAGTTATGCCAGAATAGAGGGCGAAGTTTTCGAGGTGGATTATCCTGGGCCGCTTGCTCAGTTCCTCAAGTACGACGGAGCGGGAAACCTGGTCTATTACGGGGCCACGTTTAGTGATACGGACGGGGC
Source organism: uncultured Desulfobacteraceae bacterium (assembly GCA_964407525.1). Classification (GTDB taxonomy): domain Bacteria; phylum Desulfobacterota; class DSM-4660; order Desulfatiglandales; family Desulfatiglandaceae; genus DUZB01. The sequence continues at coordinate 31,105 of CAYOWC010000009.1, forward strand.
AGAATGGGTGTATACTGTAGAGAATCCTCAGACATTTTTACCCGCTGTTCTGGAAACGGGAGAAGAGATTAAGTTCGGTTGGCAGCGGCAAGAATATGAAAATGGGTTTCCTGCCGGTACTGGGAGCGATAATTTCACCATCACCCTTTCAGAGGAACTGGGAGTAATAGTTTCAGCGGGCAAGTTCGATACGTTACGTATGGATTTGAAAGACGTCTATGTTCCCAACTCTGGTGATATCAAAACCACCTACCGCACCTACTGGCTGGCGAAGGGGATCGGGTGGGTGAAGATGAAGATTGAGGGTGTCGAGTATGAACTCTATAATACCCCCTCGCTTTCGCCTTTGCCGCCTGTTCTGAAAGTAACAAAATCGGGTTACACCGTGACCATTTCCTGGGATGCCGTCGAAGGAGCAACAGGCTACATTTTTGTTTACGCACCTTATCCCGATGCCAGCTGGGTTGAAATGCTTGATGTGGGTCTGAACCGATCCTTTTCGGGCGAATTGCCCCATGGTTCGGCTTACTACGTCTGCATTTTGGCCTACAACAATGTTGGCTCGAGCGACTATTCAAATCTGGAGTATTTTGTCCTTGACGGTTCGACACCCCTCCAGGTCAATCCCACCTCTCTGACCCTCGAAACCGGGGAAACGGGAACCTGTGCTATCAGCGGCGGAACGGGATATTACGATGCCTATTCCAGCAACTCCTCCGTGGCGGAGGTTACCGTAAGCGGCAGCACGCTGAATGTGTTGGGAGGTGCAGCGGGTTCGGCCACTATCACGGTGTATGACAGTGCGTTTGCTATTATACCAGTGTCTGTGACAGTGACCGGGGGAAACAATCCTATCAGTGTTTCCGTAACTATTCAAGCGACGAATTCGGATTGGACTGACACCGGTGTTTATGTAGAGAACGGTAAAACATTGTTTGTGGCTACGACAGGTATGATACGGGTATGTTGCGGCTCTTCCCCTTTGGATATTTCTCCCGATGGTGAGCCACCTTCGAATACAGATGATTTTCCAGCTCCAAGTTTGCCTGCCTATTCATTGATTGGTAGAATAGGCAATGATGGTACACCTTTCTTTGTTGGGAGCAGCTATGTTGGTAGCATATCCACATCAGGGAAATTGCATTTGATTGTGAATGACTGTGAGCACTGGGATAATACAGGTTTTTTCACTTCAACTATTTCTACAAACTGAACGGAGGTTTTCCCTTTGTTAAAGGTTCAGCCTCAGTTCCTTCATAAAGCCAAACGGCTCCATAGGAAAGCGAATCGGCTTTCCTGTTTTCCTGGAAATTCTTATTCAAGTTCATACTGAACCTGATTTCAGGCTCGACCCGGGTGCATCGGGGCGGCGGGCGGAACAACCACGTCAGTTACTGCCGGTCGGCCGGCTGGTTTATCAGTTACCCCGGCTCCCTCAACAAACCTATCTGGTTTGGCAGGAGATAATTCATCCGAAAGTGATTGACCCCTCGCTCCCACGCTCCGCCTGGGAACGAAGGGAAATGGGATCTAAAATAAATTGACTTCATCCATGAATGCCTAATAATATACGGTTTTATAAAAGAACCCTATTTGGTATGTTGACGTTTATTGGGTTCAGGGTTCGCACCCCTGTGTGAGTGGCATCCTGCCGCGACCGAATCTGCATGGTGCAGGAGTCGATAGACAGAACACCTAAATAGATCTGTTCGGACAAATGCGAACACGATCGAAAACTGGATAGTTAAATGGATTTCGAGTGGGATCCGGAAAAGGCAAATCACAATGTAAGAAAGCACAAAGTTTCCTTTGAGGAGGCCGTGACGGTTTTTTATGATTCATTATCGGCGACTTTTCCTGACCCGGACCATTCAATCGGTGAGTCTCGTTTCATAACTATCGGCTTCTCTTCGCGTGATCGGTTGTTAGTTGTAGCAAACACTGAAAGGGGAAATAGTCTGCGCATTATCAGTGCGCGGATTGCCACTTCCCATGAGAGGAAAAGACATGAAAAATAGAAGTGAAGAAGATCATGATGAGTTACGACCTGAATATCATTTTGATTATTCAAAAGCCGATCGCGGAAAATATTACAGGCGGATTCTTGCAGAAGGATCCAACGTGGTTGTTCTGGATCCGGATATCGCCGAATCTTTTCATGATTCAGCTTCTGTTAATGAGGCGTTGAGATCAATTTTGGCTCTGACCAAAAAGACTAAACAAATGGCAGGTCGTGTTGATGTAAGAAAGGAAGTCGACGCTTGAGCGTGTTTTCCCCTCATTATTCAAGCTCATAATGGAGCTTCAATGCCTGATTTATCTGCTCCATCATCTCTTCCGGAAGATGGCCGAGCTTTTTGACAAGACGGATTTTGTCTACGGCCCGTGTCTGATTGATCATGACTTTGGAATGGGTTCTCAGACCTCCAGTACCTGAAGGTATTTTCACTTCGAAAGAATAGACGCGCTTTACGTTTGAGGTGATCGGAGAGATGGAGACTATGGGAGAATGAGCGTTATTCAGGTCGTTCGAAACTACCAGTGCAGGGCGGGTCTTTTTTGCCTCCGCGCCGACCGTCGGATCAAAGTTGACGAGGAAAATATTTCCTCTTCTAATGGAGGCCATCGTTGATTACCCCTTCTAATTCATCGTTAATACGACGAATTTCTGAGGCTGCCTCCTTGTATTCGGCGGCAAGTCTTTGATCTCTTTTCTCTTTAATGAAGGATTTGACAGCCTCCGTGATAAACTGGCTCCTTTTTCTGGGTCCCGCCTCTTTGGAAAGCTCCGTAAAGACTTCGTTGGGAAGGCTGATATTGATACGAACAGATTTCATTGTGTCCTCCAAATGTGCGTTTATAAGAACAATAATAGATGATACGTTTAGTGTCAATAGTTTTTATTCGTTTCCAGGTTTCTCCTTGGAATGAGGGTGAAAAAGAAGGCAGAGCCTTCCGGTATGCATTCCCAGGCGGAGCTTGGGAACAAAGGGGAAGGGAACTCTAAAATAAATTGACTTCTCCCGGGAATGCCGAATAAAATAGGGCCTGATAGAAGAGCCCTATTAGGTATGTTGACGCTTTATGTCAGCCATTGAAAATTCGACTATGGAGAATAGATGCTTCCCTTTGAATGGGACCCTCGAAAATCTGAAAGCAATATCAAGAAACATGGTGTCTCTTTCGAAGAGGCCAGTACAATATGAAAACAATGAAAAATGATACGGATTTGCTGGAGGAATACGATTTTAGCAAGGACGTAAGGGGCAAATATGCCAAAAGATACACTGAAGGAACAAATGTGGTTTTGATTGATCCTGATGTAACGGAATTTTTCCCCGATCACGATACAGTAAATGAGGCACTCCGCTCAATTATCACGATTATCAAAAAAAGACAAAATCGATTTTCCGAATCGGATAGTCTGGAATTGTAACCCTGTTTTTTTCGTTCCCAAGCTCCGCCTGGGAATGCATTTGCAGAAGCTCTACCTCTGTTCCCGCATAATAGACCGAATCGCCTTAACACCTGGTTCTCTGCTGGCTTTGACATGAATGAATACAGATACACACGATATTTTGAAAATGAGGTGCTGAGGAAGCGTCCCTATATCAAAAAAGAGTGGTGCGAAAGGGTGCTCGAAGATCCGGTCAAATTTGAAAAACAGGAAAATAACCGTTACCGATTTTGGGCCCCGGTGGAAGAGATTGGGGGGCGATACCTGCGGGTTATCACTCTTGAAGACAAAATGACCATACACAACGCATTTCCCGACAGGGGGTTTAAACCATGAAAATGAATTACTATCCTGAAACTGATTCTATGTATATCGATCTGTCGTCAAAAGAAAGCGTCGAGAGCAAGGAAATTTCCTCTGGTGTTGTCGTTGATTACGATATTGAAGGGAACATTACAGGCATTGATATCGATAATGCCAGTCGGAAACTGGATCTTGAGGAACTCGTTCTCAAAAGCTTACCGATAAAAATACAGACCCTTGCAGCATGAGGGATTCCCATTCGTTCCCAGGTTCTGCCTCGGTCTTCGCACAATACATCTGATAGACCTGTTCGGGCAAATGCGAGCACGATCGAAAACTGGATGGTTAAACGGATTTCGAGTGGGATCCGGAAAAGACATGAAAAATAGAATTGAAGAAGATCATGATGAGTTACGACCTGAATATCATTTTGATTATTCAAAAGCCGATCGCGGAAAATATTACAGGCGGATTCTTGCAGAAGGATCCAACGTGGTTGTTCTGGATCCGGATATCGCCGAATCTTTTCATGATTCAGCTTCTGTTAATGAGGCGTTGAGATCAATTTTGGCTCTGACCAAAAAGACTAAACAAATGGCAGGTCGTGTTGATGTAAGAAAGGGCATCGACGCTTGAGCGTGTTTTCTCCTTGTTATGTAGATGCTCCGCCTCTTTGGAAAGCTCCGTAAAGACTTTACGGGGAGGGCTGATGTTGATACGAACGGATTTCATTAATTCCTCCAAATGTGCATTTCTAAGAACAGTAATAGGCAACAATATTTAGGTCAATGATTTTTTATTCTGTGGGAGCGGCTCTTGTCCACGATCCGTTTGGTGGGTTCCAGCCGCGAAAAGTCGTGGCAAGATGCCACTCACACAGTGTTTTCAAGTAAAATCGAGTCCATAATGACAATCGCTGATGGAACCACATCTCCCTTGACACCCCATCTCCACTTAAGTATAGTTTTTTCCTGAAAAAACGATTTCTTAGCTCCCCCGTGCATCTTAAATTCTTCTCGATTCGTTCAAAAAGACTTGTCTGTGGAGGTGCATTTTGAAAATGGGAAACCTGTTGCCCGGCAGTATCAAGGGCAAGCTGATCTTCTATTTCGGCATAACCGTCACCCTGGTGGTTCTTCTTATCGTTGCTGTTTTTTCTAAGAGTATGTACCACAGCCTGATTACCGAGAATGAACAGTTAATCAAGGCCCATACCCGGGAGATTGCCAACAAGATAGAGGAACAGAACCTGGAGGCCGTATCCGTTGCAAAGGCAATGGCAATGGCCCAAAAGAGCGGTCTGTTTGGAAATCGAAAAGCCTCCACCCTGTATGCCCGAAACATCCTCCTCAATCACCCTCGATTTACCGGATCCTATTTCGGATATGAGCCCAATGCGGACCAGGATGATAAAGCCTTTGTCGAAAAAGCCGGGGAGACAATAAAGGGATTGGGCAAGGGTGGGCGATTTCTCCCTTACTGGTTTGTGGAAGAAGAAGGAACGCGATCGATTCAACTCAATCCTCTTATTGATATGGAAACGAGTCTTTACTACCAGGGCAGCAAGGATAAGTTTCATTCATCCGATCCCGAAAAATATATGATCACTGAACCTTATTTCTACGAAGGCAAGATGATCGTGGAGCAGACCTTCCCTATTGATATCAATGGCAAGTTCGTGGGGATTGCAGGCGTTGACCGAGCATTGACGTATATTCATGACTATCTGGAGGGCTTTAAACCCTACAAATCGGCGGCGTTTGTGCTGCTTAGTCGGAAGGGAAGGGTCATCAGTTCAACCATAGATCTTGTCTCCGAAAAAACCTTTCGCCGACTCCGGGCAAAGGAGAAAGGACCAGATGGGGGCGGAGAAACAGGGAATGGCAGACGAATGATGACGGAGAATGCCAAAGAGACGGATTACGCCGGGATTCTGGATCGTTTCTACACCCATACAGGGCCTCCTCTTCTCATTCGCGGTAACGACCCCTTTGATGATCAGGCCTGTATCTTTTCAGGGGTAAAGATTGAAACAGGGGATTGGACCATTGTCATGCGTGTTTCAGAAAGCGAAATAACCACTCCCATTCGGAAGACATTGAACTATGTTTTGCTCATTTCGTGTTTCGGGTTGCTGGCAACTTTTCTGATTCTCATGTGGCTGGCGAAGAAGATCAGCGGTCCCATTACCGAGGCCGCGAATATTGCTCGAAAGGTTGCCCAGGGGGATTTAACGGGCAGTATTGCGGCAGGATCAAAGGATGAGACAGGTCGTCTCCTTTCTGCCTTGGGGTCCATGACGAAGAATCTTAATTCTCTTATCGGCCAGGTGCAGCGCTCAGGTATTCAAGTGACTTCTTCTTCGACCGAACTGGCTGCCACAGCCAAAGAGCAAGAATCCATCATGAGCAACCAGGTGGCTTCCACCGACAGGGTGGTCAAATCGGTGGAGAGGATCTTTCACGTGGCCTCCGAGCTTGTGGAGACCGTGAAAAAAGTGGCATCTACGTCGGAAGAGACGGCCGGGTTTGCCAATAGAAGCCAGAAGGATTTGGCTCGCATGGAAGAAGCCATACACCATATGGAGGATGCCTCCAAGTCTATATCAGGCCGACTGGAGTCCATTAATGAGAAAGCAGAGAATATCACCAATGTGGTGGATACCATTACCAGGGTGGCGGATCAGACGAACCTTTTGTCACTGAATGCAGCGATCGAAGCGGAAAAGGCCGGGGAGTACGGCAGAGGTTTTAACGTGGTGGCGCGGGAAATTCGTAGACTTGCGGATCAAACGGCCGTTGCAACCTTAGACATTGAACAGATGGTGCGCGAGATGCAATCTGCAGTGTCAACGGGTGTTATGGAAATGGATAAGTTTATAGCAGAAGTCAGGCGAAGCGCTGAAGATGTGGGAAAAATAAGCAACCAACTGGCTTCCATTATTGAGCGGGTACAGACCCTGTCCCCTCGGTTCGAAGAAGTCAATATCGCTGTGGGAAACCAGTCGAAAGATGCCAGCACGATCAGCCGGTCCATGACAAACCTGGGGGAGGAATTGCAGGAGACCCTGGAATCTTTTCGAGAGACCTATGCTGCTATCGGGCAGTTGACCGATGCGGCAAAAGGACTTCAGGAGGGGGTGTCAAGGTTTAAGATTGTGTAGCTCCTGTTTATTCATGTCTGCATAGCCGCATTGTTCAGGATGGTCTTGAACATAGAGTATGAGATCTCTGAATACCTCTATATTCTTCAGGAGATTCATGTCCCCGACAACCACGAGCTTTGCTTTGGCGCGGGAGAGCGCCACGTTGATTCTTCTGATATCTCTGTACAGGATCGGGGTCTCTTTCTCGTGGGGGTGCATGCATGTGGAAAGAAAAATAACATCCCGCTCATCCCCCTGAAAACGATCGACGGTGTCCACCATCTGCCTCGCCAGTTTCGGATCTCCGAAAGCCTGTTCCAGCTCCCTTCGTATAGCTGAGACCTGTGCGCGATAGGGAGCGATAATCCCGATGCGAGAGTTTCCATTGCTTCTAAAGTCAAATCCTGCTCTGTCATATTCTTCTACCATTTTTCGGATCAGTTCTGCCTCGGAAGGGGATTGCCGATAACTCCGGTTCGCATTATGGGAGGAAGGGATATGAAGGAGCATGATCCGTTTTTTCCCATCCAGGATATCCTTGAATTTTCCGTCCAATACCACAGACAGTTGTTGGTCTTCCTGCTGGGTTTGAAGCCGGCCCCCGTAAAACCGGTTGGAGATAAAATGAGCAAGAACGGCCGGCATGCGATGCTGCTCTTCGAGACGAATCTTGACGGACGGATCATCGGGAAGGTTTTCAAACAACTGTTCAAACAAGGTTTTTTTCAGAAGCGCCGCTTTTTCAGACTGGATGACTGGGGGCAATTGTTTATGGTCCCCGACGAGAATCCATCTTTTCGCCAGGCGCAAAGTGCCGATCATCTGCGGCAGGATTACCTGGGACGCTTCATCAATGATGGCTACGTCAAAAAGCCCCTTCTCTTCTTCCGGCGAGGCAAGGGCATCATATTTTCCTGACATCCAGGCGTGGGTGGTGGCAATAAAAACCTTGTATTTCCCGATGAGGTCGCTTGCTTTCTGATACTGGGCTTCGGCGTGAGAGAACACTTTATCCTTTTCGGAACAGGTTCCATGATCCTTCTCTTTACCGGAAAGCTGCCCTGCCAGTGCAAAGCTTTTGAAATCTTCTGTGATCGATTCTATCCGCCCCAACTTTGTAAAAGGCACATCGCCGGCGAATTCCGTCAGCTTTTTCATCAACTCGTCCGAGGCCCTGTGGGTAAAGGTCCCCACAAGGATACGCTTTCCCTGTTGGTGCAGGGCCTGTATTATATGGGCCACTGTGCAGGTCTTTCCTGTTCCCGGTGGGCCTTGGATAAGGAGCAGCTTTTCCAGACCACAGGCGTGCCGTACGGCCTTTTCCTGTGCCGAATGCAACGGGAATGCAGGTTTGTCGGGAAGGAAGGCAGAATCTCCCAGTTTATTGGGAAGTACGACGTTTTTGCCGTGAATCAGGAAATCACGAAGGAACAGAAGGTTTTCATTCACTTCGGATTCGCTATTGAGCAAGGCGTACAGGGAGGCGAAGTTTTTCTCAAAATGGGATTCACTGGTGTGTCTATCCAGGAAGTATGGCTCAAACCAGAGACTACCTATGCCTCGGGGCGTTTGAACCGAAATCTCTTGGTTGTCCACGTTCGTAATGTGTACCTCAAGGCATTCTCCTTGAACCGGACCGCGTTTGTCGCTGAGAAGGCATGGGTCTCCTTCACGGAATTCCGATTCGTTTTTCCCGATGCTTTCCAGGCGTAAAATGCCCATTTTAACCATTTCGGTGTTCGCCTGAACACGCAGGCAAAATCCCGATTTTAGACGATCTTCCACCGGATGAGAGAGAGTACGTCCCGATTCCTCTTTTACTGTTGAAAATTCTTCTGCTACGGCCTGATTGTATCGGGCAAACCATTGCACAACTCTCTCGTCCGGCGCCGGCATTTCCCCATTCAGGGGAGTTGACAACACCATGGGCTTTTCCTGGCCTCCTTTGAGGCCCAGATCGTGCAGAAAAGAGCAGTGAATTCCTTTCCCGATTTTTGCGCATCCTCCGCATTTGTTGGGGTTTTTCGTAAACCCAAGATTCATGAGATAATCGGCGGAAACAATGACATTGCGCTTATTCATCATGTTAATGGCGTCTGATTTGGTGAAGGGAGCTTCCCGGAACAAGTGATTCCAGAAATGGGATGGAATCCGTTCTCCGTTGAAAAGCTTTTTCGCCGCTTCTCCGGAATAAATGACCATCGGCGGCGCCAATCGTTCTTCTCCTTTTTCCATCATCAACAGGTGGTAGGCATGCACCTGGAGTGTATGCCCCGGCTGTGCGTTTTTTCCCCAGGGTTTCGAAGTTTTTAATTCGATAGCCTGTTTCCGCCCATCCTTGTGCTTAACAATGAGATCGATTCTGCCTTTGAGACCGATATGGGGATTGATGATGTACCTTTCGGGGTAAATCTCCTCGATCTGGTCCATTTCCAGCACGTTCTGACGCTTAAGACCCTTAAACAGACCATTGAGGTGGTTTTTTGCATCGTCATAGAGTTCTGACGGGGATACCCCTAAAAACGCTAAGTCCAGGGCATGTTCCATGAGTGAAGCGGAGCATTCCTGCAGCAGGCCGGGAACATCGTTGGTACACTGAATGATGTGGTCAAAAACTTCATGGACGAAAGTCCCCCGCATCATCGCTTTGTTCTGACGTTTCAGCATGTAGCGTTCTAAAAAATAATTCCTCTGACAGAAATCAAAATTCGTGAGTGTGGTTACATTGATCAGCCAGTGAGGCTCCAACACAACGAGCGGGATTTGGTTCGTCGAACCGGAGTGCAGGTCCGGCACAGCGAAACCATCATGGTGATATTCCATCTGCAGGAAATTCGCTCTCACCTTTCGGTCCGGTTTTTTGAGCAACAACACCTCGATAACGAGCCCGGTCTCCTTAAATTCCACGGGAAGACGGATGTTGTATTCCTTTTTCCGAGGATCAGCGGAAAGATGAAAAAAGAGTTGAGGATTCCCGGTTTCTTTATGACGCAGACATTGGGTGATCTCCACTTCCATAAGCGGGCTGCCGTCAATACTTTTTTCAGGGTTTTTCGACCTATGCACTCTTCTTATTCCCCACTCGACCACTAAGGGCTCACTCAAAAATAACTTCGCATTTTCCCATCTCAGCTTCGAGCCATCTTCGGCCGCCGCTCAATCGCGAAGTCCTCAAAATAATTTATTATTCTTGTGGCTTCACTCAATCGCGGCAACCAGGTAAGCGAGCTTGCGAGACTCCGAATATGACCCAAATCTGAGCGTCAATTCTGTGAATTTATTTTTGAGTGAGCCCTAAACCTTTTACTCACGCAAAGCCGCAAAGCTCGCAAAGAAAAACAATGCAGTAGATTTATTCAAAAACCTTCGCGTGAGACCTTTTCTGTCCCGGTGTATTCAGGTCACGGCAACCCTATAACGGAAAAACGACTGGAAGTAAAGATTTTGTCTGTCCCTGTCGCGGTCTTTGACATAATTCAGAATGTTTTGAGAGCATCCCCACAATGACAAAAATTCCCCTTGATAAAGCAAAAAAAAGGACCTATACTCCCCGACTTAGAAAATGGTTTTAACTATGAAAAATAAACCTTAAACAACCCCCTTCCTCCCTGCATTTGCCTTGGACGGCTCTATGGGAAAGGGCAAGGGATTATTCCACATATTGGAAGGATAATGGCCAAAAAAACGTTTGAAAAGGCCCTAACGAGACTGGAAGAAATCGTTCGGAACCTTGAGGAAGGGGAGTTGACCCTGGGAGACTCTCTGAAGGTGTTTGAAGAAGGGATGGTTTTATCCAGATTTTGTTCCGATGAGCTGGAATCCGCGGAGAAGAAGGTGACCGTGCTTGAAAAGGAAAGTGGAAAATATAGAGAGACCGCTTTTGAAATCGAGGAAGAAACCCATGGCGGATGAAGGAAGGTTTGACCTTAAGGCCTATTTGAGTGATAAGAGAACTGTGGTGGATGGCGCCCTTAGAGCTTGGTTTCCAGAACCTGAAGGCCTTGTTTCCGATCTGATTGCTGCCATGAAATACAGTCTGTTTGCAGGAGGCAAGCGGTTAAGGCCTATCCTGTGTATAGCCGGATGCGAGGCCGTTGGAGGAACCCAGGAAGACGTCATCGCCGTGGCATGTTCTCTGGAGTTGATTCATACCTATTCGCTGATCCATGACGACCTTCCCCTGATGGATGATGATGACTTCAGGCGGGGAAAACCGACCAATCACAAAGTGTTCGGGGATGCTATTGCCCTGTTGGCGGGAGACGGACTTTTGACGGAAGCATTTCGAATGATGACTACGAAAGAAATTTCTGAAAGGGTTTCCCCTGTTGTTCTTGTTAAGGCCGTCCAGATGATATCCCTTGCCGCCGGGTGTGATGGAATGGTGGGAGGACAGGTTGTAGATATTCAATCTGAAGGGAAAGAACCGGATTTTGAAATTGTAAAATATATGCACGCCCGGAAAACAGGAGCCCTTATTACGGCATCCGTTACCGCGGGCGCTGTCCTCGCAGAAGCTGGGGAAAACGCAATCAGCCTGATTCATTCTTTTGGGGAGAAGGCAGGTCTTGCTTTTCAGATTGCGGATGACATCCTCGACATAGAAGGGGATAGTGAGATTCTCGGAAAACAGGTAGGCGCTGATCAGAATAAAGGAAAAATGACGTATCCAGCAGTTTTAGGGCTCGACGAATCAAAAAGAATTCAGTCAGATCTGATTCAAAGCGCAATTGGGGATCTGTCGGAATTTGGAAGCAACGCAGAGCCTCTCCGGCAAATTGCCCGGTATATTATTGAGAGGAAAAAATGACTGACCCCACCAAAGAAAGAAACCTTTTAGACCAAGTTGATAGTCCCGCAGATCTTAAAACCATGTCAACGGAAGATCTCAAAGATCTGGCCGAAGAAATTCGAAAGAAAATTGTTGAAACAACCTCCAAGACCGGGGGGCATCTGGCCCCCAGCCTCGGGACGGTTGAGCTGGCTATTGCCCTTCATTATGTGTTTGATACCCCCCATGATAAGATTATTTGGGATGTAGGGCACCAGGCTTATGCACATAAACTGATCACCGGAAGGCGGGATCGATTCCATACCCTGAGAACGTATGGAGGGATCAGCGGTTTCCCCAAAAGGTCGGAGAGCCCTTATGACACTTTTGACACGGGGCACAGCAGCACGTCTATCTCAGCCGGCCTGGGCATTTCCACGGCCAAACAGCTGAAAGGGGAAAAACGCAAAGTCGTATCCGTTATCGGCGATGGTTCCATGACGGCCGGTATGGCATTTGAAGGTTTGAACCAGGCCGGGCATACGGAAAAGGACCTGATTGTGGTGCTGAACGATAATGCCATGTCCATTGCTCCCAATGTGGGGGCCTTCTCTTCTTTTATTAGCCGCAAGATGACTGGGAAAAGATTTGTGAACCTGAAAAGGGATCTGGAAAATTTTCTCAAATCCCTCCCGGGTGTTGGGGAAAATATCCTCAATTTTGCACGGAAAAGCGAGGATTCTTTTATCACCTTCTTTACCCCCGGTATGATGTTTGAAGCCTTCAAGTTCAAATACGTGGGACCTATCGATGGCCATCGTCTCGATCGCTTGATTGAGACGTTCAACAACACCTGCCACCTGGAAGGTCCGATTCTTGTTCATGTCCTGACCGTGAAAGGAAAGGGGTATGAATTTGCTGAGAAAGATCCGGCCCATTACCATGGAGTAGGGTGCTTTGAAATTCCAACGGGATCTTCTCCAGAATGCAAACCTGGAGTCCCGCCTTCCTATACAAAGGTTTTCGGCGACACCATGGTCGACCTTGCCAGGAGAAATCCGAAGCTTTTTGCGATCACGGCAGCCATGCCTGAAGGAACCGGCCTAACAGAATTTGCAGAGATATTCCCCGAAAGATTTCTGGACGTGGGGATAGCGGAGCAACATGCGGTCACCTTTGCTGCAGGTCTCGCTACGGAAGATTTCAGGCCGGTCGTAACCATTTATTCCACTTTCCTGCAGCGGGCCTTTGATCAGATCATTCATGATGTGTGCCTGCAGAATCTTCCCGTGATTTTTGCCATTGATCGTGGAGGGCTTGTTGGAGAAGATGGACCTACCCACCATGGTCAATTTGATATCACCTATCTCAGAAGCCTGCCCAATATGGTCCTCATGGCCCCGAAGGATGAAAATGAGCTAAAGAATATGCTCTACACTGCTCTTCAACATGAAGGCCCCATTGCCATTCGCTACCCCCGTGGCACGGGAGTAGGGGTTCCCCTGGATCCGGAATACAAAGCGATCCCCATCGGGGAGGCGGAAATTGTCAGAGAAGGAAAGGACCTTGTGATTTTTGCCTTTGGATCGATGGTTTATCCATCCCTGGATGCAGCGGAAATGCTTGAAAAAGAAGGCTTGCAGACGATGGTTGTAAACTGCAGGTTTGCAAAGCCTCTGGACAGAAAACTTCTGGGAATTGCTGCGGTCTGCGGGCGTGTTCTGGTGGTTGAAGAAAATATCAGAAAGGGTGGTTTCGGAAGCGCCATTCTGGAACTCTTTAATGATGAAGAGATGGATGACGTTGTGGTAAGAAGAATGGGGCTGCCGGATAAGTTTGTGGAACATGGTACTCCGGCTGAGTTGAAGAAGAAATATGGTCTTGATTCCTCCGGGATTTTCAAGGAGGCTAAGAATTTCTGCCAACGGGCCAAAAACGAGTAAACTGCGGTTAGACCGCCTTCTGGTCGAAAAAGAACTGGCCGACAGTGGCGAAAAGGCCAGAGCCTTGATTATGGCCGGCCTTGTCACGGTAAATGGAGAGAAGGCTGAAAAGGCCGGACACGCTTTTCCGTCAACGGTCGTTGTTGCTGTAAAAGACCATTCCCCCCCCTTTGTAAGTCGCGGCGGCCTCAAACTGGTTGCGGGCCTTAAAGAATTTCAGGTGGAAGTCAAGGACAGGGTGCTCATGGATGTGGGGGCTTCAACGGGTGGTTTTACCGATTGTCTCCTTCAGAACGGCGCACGGAAAGTCTTTGCCATTGATGTGGGTTACGGGCAGTTTCATTGGAGACTTCGCCAGGATCCGCGCGTGGAAATCCTGGAAAAAACGAATATCCGCTATCTGAAATCCGACTTCTCTTCGGAACCCGTCCAAGGGGCGGTCATTGATGTGTCGTTCATTTCTCTACGGCTGGTTATCCCTCCTGTTTCCGATCTCTTGACAAACCAATCATTTATACTCGCTCTTATCAAACCCCAGTTTGAAGTGGGAAAAGGAAAGGTAGGGAAGGGGGGAGTTGTCAGGGATCCTGCACTTCACCAGGAGGTGATCGATGGCCTTGGTATGTTTTTTGAAGGTTGTGGCTGGGAAGTGAATGGAACCATTCCGTCGCCCATTTTAGGACCAAAAGGAAACAGGGAATTCCTTGTTTATTTGACGCGGTAAAAAAGGGAGGCTCATCGCGGATTAACGTGATATTTTATCAGTTGTCGAATAGACCATGCCACATTGCAGGTGTCAGGTGTCAGGTGTCAGGAAAAAACCGGACCGCATTCAGCATATTAAACTTAATAAGAAACAGTTATGCTTATTATAACCGGAAAATGGGAATAGTAGGTACTGAAACCTGACACCTGAAACCTGACACCTCTGTTCCGGAAAAAAGGATTTTTCATGTTATTCCGCGATGATCCAAAAGGGGGAAAACCCACATGTCCGTTGATCGCCTGTTAAAGACTATCGAAGAGATTGCCGGTGGAAAGTACTCCAACGATATCATGGAGTTGACTACGGAAGACCAGCCTGAAACGGTGCGCTCCGTTGCTGAAGCCGTAGGCCTTATGATGGTTAAAATTGAGGCAAGGGAATACCATCTCGAGATGATGGTCCAGGAACTGGAGACCTTGAATCAGACCATCCGGAACAACACGATTCACATGGTTTCCGCCATGGCCCATGCTCTGGCTGCCCGCGATACGTACACGGAGGGCCATACGGCCAGGGTGGCGGACCTGGCGAAAAGGATGGCTGAGTACATGGAATTTGATGCGGATCAGACGGAATATGTGCGTCTGGCCGGTATTCTGCACGACATAGGCAAGATTGGATTTTCAGACGCCCTATTCAATCCCCACGGCGCTAAGAATCCGCCGGAGATCGTAAAGGAAATACTTTCTCATCCCGCAATGGGAGCTACTATCCTTGAAGATCTTGACTTTCTGGGACCGGCTATAGAGTATGTTCACTGTCATCATGAACGCCCGGATGGAAAAGGGTATCCCAGAAAGCTGAAAGATGAGGAGATTCCCCTTGGCGCTAAAATCTTAGCTGTTGCCGATGCTTTTGATGCAATGACCACGGACAGGCCCTATCAAAAAGGTAAAAGCCTGGAGACAGCCCTTGACATCCTCAGAAAAAATGCAGGAACGAAATGGGACGCCCGGTGTGTCAGTGCTATGGAAGCGATTCTTGGAGAATAGACGGGATTGTCAACTGAGGATAACTAAGGAGAAAACAGATGCTTGATCTGTATTGATTTGTGATCCGAACCATCTCTTTTTCATTTAAACCGGGACCGAAGAAGTCTCGCGCAAAGGCGCAAAGACGCGAAGGTTTTTTACTATTATGTGGCATCCTTTCGAATAGCCAGCGGGTATTGAAATATTCGATTTTTCTTGACAGAATGTACTCTCATCTGTTTCCATTTAAAGAAGCATTTCAGATTATCCTTTCACTTCTATCCTGCAATTTTGAACAAAGGCGACGTAGCCACAATAAATATGTATCGCGCAAAGACGCAAAGGCGCAAAGGTTTTATTGTTTTTTGTGACACCTAAAAGCTGCAATTAGCTTTTAGCTATTAGCCGTTAGCTTAAAGATCTCAGGCATTTGAATATTTTTTTCCATGTTGGGATTTCTCACTTTTTGATGCTAACCTATTGCGCCGTAAGTCACTTATTTTGTGCGTCTAGTAGCTAACGGCTAACCGCTAATTGCATCTTTTAAGTGACAAGATTCTAAGAGATAGGGCACTAATCTCAATTTGGTAATTACCAAATTATCGATTTCCCGAAGACTTTTTGTGAGAGAGGACGGGAATGGACATACCGAAGATCATGATCGTAGACGACAACGTGGTTTCCGTCATGGAGTTGGAAGAAGCCCTTTCCGCTCACGGATATCAAGTGGTGGGGGTGGCCGGAACGGGGATCGAGGCTGTGAAACTGGAACGGGAACTGGCGCCGGACCTCATCCTGATGGATATCAAAATGCCCGGGGGGATGGACGGGATTTCAGCTGCCGAAAAGATTCTTCAACATGATGATATTCCAATAATTTTCTTTACAGGCCATGATGATGAAGAGCTGTTGGAGAGGGCGGGCAGGTTGAATCCTGCCGGATATCTTCTCAAGCCCTTTGCAGGCAGGCAGATCATAGCGGCCATTGAAATTGCCTTGCGTGGCACTGAAAAATCCGGGACTGGTATGGGTAAATTGCAGGGAGAATCGGAAGGGCAGTCGTTTCCCAAAATATTGCTGACACCGGCCGAATCGCGTATTGCCAATCTGATTAAGG
>CAYOWC010000010.1:0-21522 GCA_964407525.1 uncultured Desulfobacteraceae bacterium
TCCAGTAAAGACCCCATCACCAGCAGGTTGTCGCCCCAGATGAGCTTGTTTTTCCAGCCATCTTCGAAGGTGTCCCCTTCATTTCCCTCGTAGATATCGAAAAGGTTTCTCTGGATGCCTCCTTTCTGGGTCAATGCCTCGCGGGTGGCCCGGCTCTCGTTGACCGTTTCGATGACCTGGAAAGGGAGGTGGACCCGCGGCACTTCCTTGAGGGTGCCGTCTTCGTTGTACTTTCCGGGCCAAACCAGCTCGGTGCGCGTAACCCGCATCATTCCGTCGGGCGGGTCAGGGAGGCGTACCGGGGTTTCATCATCGGCGCTGCTCGTGGGGTTTATTCCCGACAAAGGCGTGGATTCCTTGTTTCGTTTCTTCTTTTTCTTCATGGTATGTTTTCCAATCCGGTCTAAAGTTTTCTCTTACACAGCCTTTTTACTCTGCTTTTTCATAAAGGCGTTCCCCAGATGGGGCAGCCTTGACAATTCCCTCCGTGGTGCAAAGCGATCTTAAATCACATTCCTTGCAGACTTTGGATTCCGGTGTCTTCGCGACAACGAAGTCCCGGGATTGAATGCGAGAAACAACCCGATCAAAGCGACGTCCGGCCCCTTCAACTTTTTCACGCCGGTACGGGAGCTCCATCAATGCGTCTGCTTTATGGGCTTCGGCGGTCCAGTAGAGCAGCAGACGTTCAGGGTGTTTGCCGTGGCGCTGTTCCAGGATGTGGGCGTAGGTACAAAGCTGATCCTCATAGGTGGCCAGCAGATGGGGGTCGGTACTTCGCTCGCTGGTCTTAAAATCCAACAGTTCCAGTTTTCCATCGCTGCCGAGCAGCAGATCCACCTTGCCAACCAGGATGTAACCGTCTTTCTCAAGGGATACATCCACTTCGGTCTGGATGACCCGCTGCATCTCCATGCGATTTTGATTAAAATAGTTCATGACCTGATTAAAGGCGCCTTCTTTGGCAGCACGCCCGATGGGGCGAACATCGCTCAAACTGAGAAATCGAAAGGTTTGTTCAAACAGCTCCTCGATGTGCGCTCGATTGAGCGTATGGAGTTTGCCGTCGAGTACGATACGATGGATCTCCTCAATGGTCTGATGAACCAGCAATCCGAAAAAAATAACGGCCGACCGGGAGGGAGTGAAGTCGTATTCTCGGAAAAACTGGTACTGCCGAGGGCATGTCTCGTAGATTTTCAGATCGCCGGTAAAACTGTAGCTTTTTTTGACCGGCATGCGGTTCCGAAGAGCAAAACGCTGAGCTGCCAGCAGGTCCGTCTCCACATAGGGCCATTGGGGCAACCCCTGCCAAATGGATGCAAAATGCGGCTTGGGTGTTTCATGACTGGTGAGAACCAACAGTTTCTGAGGCCGGGAAAAGGCCACATAGTGGAGCCGCATCCGGTCGAACAGGGTAATGCGGCGCTCCGGCTCAAAGGGCGGACGATGGTAAAAAGGCGACAGATCCCGATCGATACCTTTGGGGCTTGAGAGCTGTTTACTCAGACTTCCAACCACCACGACCGGAAACTCAAGTCCTTTTGCCTGATGAATGGTCATCGCCTGGACAAACCCTTTGGGCAAAGGGCGGTCCGGGTCTTCATATTCATTGATGCCGCCGTCATAGAGCAGGCGGAGAAAGCTGCTGAACAGGTGGAATCGCAGGTATTCGCGATTGGCGTGGGTAACGACTGTGTAATGGTAGTAATTCTGAAAGATATTGAGCAGCCGGCTGAAGAGCGCCAGATTGCGGGCCGTGTCTTCAGCCTTCAGTGCGGTCACAAAGGGTTCCATGGCGACAAGTCTGTAGAAATAGTCAGCCGGGCGCATATCCAGGGATTGACCCGGCTCAATCGCTGCAATCTCATCGATCCACCGGCGCAGCCGGAGCGCCAGCGGATGCGGGGGCGCAAATCCCCTGGCCAAGTCCACAAGCCCCTGGTCCACATAACGGGCAAGGGTCGCCACAACACCTTTCACCTGCCCCCGGCCGTCTCCATGCCAACCGAAAAGCAGGGCAAAACAACCAACCATCAGACGAATCTCATGATTCTCAAAATAGGTCCGTGCTCGGGGACAAAAAACCGGAATTCCGCGTGCTTCCAGGGCAGAGATGTAAAAATGGCTGTGGTCCTCCCTTACACTGTGCAGCAGCAGCGCAATCTGGCTGTAGTCTTCGACCACGTGGTTTGCTTTGAGAAACATCGCAAGGTCCGCAAACCGTTCCGCTTCATCACGGGCATCCCGGCCCCATATACTGATGACTGCCGGGTAATTTGTGTGATCACCATCCGGATCGGCTTCAATGGTTTTATCAAAACGAAACGGTGTACCCCTGGGGTTGGTCCAGTCAATGGATGCCATCCAGGTGTCATAACGCCCAATAATGGAACGGTGGGATCTGTAATTGGTGGCCAACCGCACCACAGGACAGCTTTGAAAACGATTTGGAAATTCGAGGATATTCCTTACGGTGGCGCCGCGAAAACGATACAGGCTCTGGTCCTCATCACCCACCACACAGAGGTTGCCCGAATTGGCGGAAAGTTTGAGCAAGAGCTGCTCCTGCACCGTGTTGGTGTCCTGGTATTCATCCACAAGCAGGTAGTGGATATCGCTTGTCAGGGTCGTTCTCTGCTGCTCATCTTTGAGAAGGCCATGAACGATACTCTGAAGGTGTGCAAAATCCAATCGGTTATTGGCATAAAGCGCCGTCTCATAGGCACGGTAGGCCTCTGATATCGCCTTAAGAAAGGGGTTTTCCAAAGCCGAAAGTGTATCGACATCTACCAATTCTTCGGTGATTTTGTCAAAATACCCTTGCGCCCCCTTGATGGCAGTCCACTTGGTTTTCCATCGACCCAGAAAAAGGCCTTCATCTGCCGGCCCTATAATCTCATCAAAATGTTCAAAAATAAAGAGTAGCTGCATCAGTTCATCAAGGGTTTCGTAGCTGCTTCCAAGTTGTGTGTGGTGACGGTGCTGTGAAATGAAATGGTTGCACAGCCCGTGGATGGTCGTCACGCGCAATTCGGACAGGTCGTTTCCATAGTTTACTTTCTGGGCCGCAGCAAAAATCCGATCCCGCATTTCGAAAGCGGCTTTTTCGGTGAACGTACAAAGCACAATCTCGCGAGCGACTGCTTTTTCCAAAAGAAGCAGGTTCAAGGCCCGCAGAACAATACTGTAGGTCTTTCCCGAGCCAGGACCGGCAATAACCAGAAGGGGGCCGTCCAGATGTCCGATAACCTTCCGCTGCGCCGGGTTTAAATCCGGATAGGACCTCAGAATATTCGAGGAAATGGTCATAACAGTCCGGCCTGTCGAAAGCTGAACGTTTCAGCGGAAGAAACGATCAGGTGGTCTACGATTCTCAATTGCACCGATTCCGTTGCCAGGACCAGTGCCCGTGTTAACAGTTTGTCCTGTTCGCTGGGTTCTACGTTGCCGTTTGGGTGATTATGGGCCAGCACGATCGCTGCCGCTCCACGGCGCAGAGCCGCCTCAACAACTTTTCGGGGGTACACATTGGCGCGATCCACGGTGCCTTTCTCCAGAGTTTCGACCCCGTCTCTCAACAGCCGATATGCTGAGTCCAAATAGCCGACTTGAAAAACCTCATTGGAAAGCCCACCGATACGCATGCGCCAGAAAGTTGAAATTTGTAGAGGATCAGTCAGGACATCCCGGTTTTCCGCGTCCTGCTGAAGATAGAGGGTGGCGACAGATTTAATAATTTTTAAGGCGACGGGCGTTACAGAGCCAATGCCCTTGACTTTCCGGGTTTCCTCAATCGGCGCATCAAGAATACCTTTCAGGTTCCCAAACTGCTGGAGCAATATTTTCGCCTGTTCCTTCACATCTTTCCGGGGAATGGCCAATGTCAAAAGCAGTTCAACGACTTCGTGTTCTGCCATTCCTTGGAAGCCCGCTTTCAGAAACCTTTCACGGAGCCGTTTCCGATGGCCCAAATAATGTGGCGGATCATTGGTCATTTCTTGCTCTCTGCAGATTTCATTTTTTCCGATTGAATCCCTTGATACCATATACCTGATCCCATTGACACTTACATTTGATTTAGAGTCGTATCAGCCTGTTTCATTATCCAAAGCCCCCTGGCGCCAGCGGTCAAATTCGCTGGGAAGCAAATTCAGTATTTCTTTTCCGGTCATGCTGTATAGGTCATAGGTGAGGTCCACTTTGTCACCCGGCTTCAGTGGCTTTTCCGTGTAGAAATCAAGGTCGAAATTCTGCTCTACCTGTTCGGAAGGGGTCTTCTTTTGACTCTTAGTTGACATCCCATCCATACTTTCAGAGCACAAAAGTCAACAGCAGAACCTATTTTTTTCAGCCGCCTTGCACGGGACCACAAAGCAAAAAACCCCGTTCTCCAGATAATGAAGAAACGGGGTTTTGTTAATCCGTGAACATTTACCAGCCTCACCTTACACGAAAAAGGTTGTTTTTACGTCACGTTTTCAACGTTTGTTCAACCCTATACCGCAAAAGGCGGAGAAAATCAACGACTTTATCTTGGAAGTAGTATCAGGTTAATACTGATATTTGTTTCTGCAGAGATATTGATTTATGAAGATGAAGAATACGATTTTATTCAATGTTTTCAGAGAGTCGTTTGAGGGAATAAATACCGTTCAATCCTTGAACGCGCTTTGGAAGTTTCTCGTGTTTGGATGAAAAATGTCCCTTGAAGTCCTGGTAAACCCCTGAAACAAAATCTTTTCGGCCGATGATGCCGCTGTCGCTGAAATACCGGTTCCGGGATTGGAACCGGTCAACGTCGGTCGAACCAGGATCTTTGGAGCCGTCTTCCACGCCTTTTAAAAGCCCTGCCTTTTCGTAAACAAACCGCTTGTAATGGGCAAGCCTCGCTTTTTCGCCCTTGAATGCCTGTCCCCTTCTTATTTTCTCAAAAGTATAAAAAGTTCTTGACAAAATGACGCAGTGCGTTATATTTGCGTCAAGATCTCACTTCACCGTGAGTTAATTTATTCAAATTCAGGAGGGTTCATAGAAATGGCAAAGGCGAAAAAGGCTGTAAAAAAGACAAAGAAAAAGGCACAGAGTCAGTTTTATACCATCAAATCGATCCAGAAGTCTGCTGACAAATGGATGGAAAACGTGAAAGAAAGTAAAGAAAAGTATGTGACAAAACCGTTGGAATCGGGGAAGGATCTTGTTGAAGATCTGAGAAGCGACCCCATAAGGATGGTCGAAGGCTGGTATTCCGATAGCAAGGATTTTATTGGTGATGTGGCAAAAGACCCGAAAGAGGTGTTCAAAGGGTTTGTCGATGACGGAAAGGAGTTGGTGGAAGACGTAAAGAAGTATTTTCAGGCAACCATTGACGATGTTGTGGACGGTGGAAATGATCTGTACAAGGGCGTGAAAAAAGATTCCCAGAAACTGGTGGATGATTTGTATGAAACCGGCTGGAAATTCATTGACAAAATTCCCATGATGAAGAAGATTGAAGAAGGCGTGGGGAATACCCTGCAGTCTATCCCCGAGAAACTGAATCTTCCCAACAAAAAGGATATGGACGATCTGGGCAAGGCGATCGAGACCCTGAACCAAAGGATGAATACGCTGAGCAAAAAGGTTGCCGCGTAAGGAGGGCCTATGCATAATATTAAGAGATACGTAAATCGAAAGCTGTATGATACGAATGCTAAGAAATATATCACGCTGGATGGCATCTCCGAGCTGATCAAGGCGGGGAAGAAGATCTCCGTAATAGACAATAAAAGTGGGGATGACCTGACTTCGGGTATTGTTTCTCAGATCCTGGCGCGTGACGGCCAGGTTAAGAGCAACGATCTGGCATCGAGGGTATTGATTCAGCTGCTTAGAAAAGGACCGGGAACCCTGGTGGATTATGGGAAGAAATACGTTTCTCTTTGGGACCGGGCTTTGACGATGGCGGATGAGGAAATCGATAAACTGGTGGACCGTCTGGTCAAGGATAAGGAGATCTCTGAATCCGAGGGGAGTGCCCTCAAGAAGGATATGACGGGCAGAGCGGATGATCTGAAGAAATGGATTGGCGAAAAAATCGATCAACGCGTTGACGAAATCCTGAATGTGATGAACCTTGTCTCAAAGGATCAAGTAGCTGGTCTTACGGGGGAGATCAAGGCTCTGACAAAAAAAGTCGAAAAGCTGGAAAAACTTCAGGCCCTGAAGGCTGAAGAAAACAGAAAGACGGCTCTCGAAAAAAAGGCGAAGGCTGAAGAGAAGAAGGCTGCGATCAAAACGACTTCTCTTGAGAATGAAGATGACAAGTCCAAGGTCGTGAACCTGATAGATGACCAGGCCGATGAGAAAGAGATGGTGATGGGTAGTGAAGGATGAGGTATCACAGGAAGGAACGGGTTTATTGAAGGGTTCCGGGAATATGGAAAATGCCGGAGTATCTTCCTTCATGACCCGTTTTTTTGAAGTGCTTGACCCGATAGATGGCCGGAGCCCGGGCGTCATCGTCATGCGCCGCCGGGCGCTGCGCCTTTTAAAAGAGGCAAAAGCCGAAGGCGTCTTGGACCAGACGACACGGCAGATGGTCCTTTCCACGGGTATTGAGACCTTCCTTCCTCCTTCCTATGCCAAATTTCAGCCGGTTGTTGTTGAAGGGATGATCTTTCTTATATCCCAACTGGCTTTAAAACGCCTGGCGGACAAAATTGTGGACCAGCTCCGTATTTCTCTTTCTGCCACGCCCGGCGAGCGATTGTTTACACTCGTGAAGGATATGCCGAGTATCCAGAAACTCGGACAGATCATATGCCGTAGTCCCGGACTGGACCCCCAGGTCAAAGATGCTCTTACAGATCTGGAAAATAATATCGAAACAGTGACCTACGGTCGATTGCGTCCCCTTCTCAACAAGGAGATTAAATCGGTGGTCGGGGGCTTCACCATAACCCCGAAGAAAAAAATCCTTGCGGAGGCGAGCGTCTGTGCGGTTGTTCCAGCCGAGGTTCGTTCAGAAGAAGAAGGTTCCGGTGTTACGTCTGTCCTTAAGGTGGTAAAGCCTTCGGTCAGGAGAAACCTGCCTGCGGAACTTTTGTTGTTGGATCGCTTGATGATATTCCTTGATGACAATAGGTCCCAATGGGGGCTAAGGGATTTCAGCTTTCAGGGAACACTCAGTCAGGTGAGGAAACTTCTTGAAAATGAAGTGAACCTGACCATGGAACAGGGTCACCTGGCCATGGCCCTGTCCTATCATTCTTCCGACAATGCGGTCCTGGTGCCGGAGCCTTCGGCGGCATCTACTCCCGCCATGACAGTGATGTCCCGCCTGAACGGTGCTAAGATTACCGATGTTTCCGGTTTGAACGCCAGGGATAGAAGACGTTTGGCCATCACTCTGGCGAGGATATGCATTATCCGGCCCATTCAGGACATGGAGGGGGAGAGCATCTTCCACGGAGATCCTCACGCCGGAAACCTGGCCTACACCTTTCAGGGGCAGTGGCCCAGGATTATTTTTTATGACTGGACCATGTTAGGACGGTTAGGAAGATTGGAACGATTAGCTATGGTCCTTCTGACTTTAGGGCTGATTATGGATCACGGCAAGGTGATTTTTTATGCCGCTGATGTGATTACCCAGGGCAGCATTTCCGTGAATAAGGCAATGAGCAGGAGAATTGAAGGGGTCATCGAAGTGGCAATGACCGGTTTGAAGAAGGGCGACAGGGGAATTTTGTCCACCATCGAGTTCCTGTTTGAGAAATTTACCTATGAGGGTGTCGTATTTTCGGCGGATCTCATGCTCTACGAAAAGGCCCTGGTTACCCTCAAAGGAGTGCTGGCCGATATCGATCCCGACTTCAGCCGCGATGACTATCTCGTAAGGTCGGCCATCACCACGTTTATGAATGATATGATCCACCTGCGCCTGATGAAAATGGTCATGAAGGATATCTGGTCCCTGTATCGGCACAGCTTCAATCTACTTGTGGATGTGCAGAAAGTCATCACCCGTTTTTTCATGGATATTGTCTTGATGCGGAGAAACCCTCCGAAAGTTCCCTTTTTTTGAGACACCAACCTATCTCTTCTCGTAATATTCCAGAATAGCGTCAGTGAGAGAATCTATTGTGTATTCTGTGGGGGTCAAGTCTACTTCCAGGCCGTTTTCTTTTGCCGTTTTGGCGGTAATGGGGCCTATGCAGGCCATGGTTGCACTGGTCAGAGTATTTCGGAGCGATGGGTCATGGTGATCCAGCATGCCAAGAAAATTGGTTACCGTTGACGAGCTGGTAAAGGTGACCATATCGATCCGGCCTTCCCGAAACATTTCGGCTACCATGGCTGTGTCCTGATCGGGTTTTACGGTCTGGTAGGCAGGGACCACGTCCACTTCAAAGCCCATTTTTTTCAGGTCTTCGGGAAGCACTTCCCTTGCCTTTGCGGCCCTTGGAAGAAGGATTTTACCGGGAGTTGCCCCCATTTTTCTGAATGCCTCAACAATGGCTTCAGCCCTGTATTCTTCCGGGATAAGATCTGGTGTGATTCCCCACTGATACCACTTCTCTGCGGTTTTGGGGCCGATGGCGCCGATCTTGATTCCTTTCAGTTCTCTGACGTCTTTCCCGTGAAAATGGAGCCGTTCCACGAAAAATTTTACCCCGTTGGGCGAGGTAAAGAGAATCCATTCATAGCTTGAAAGCTTGTTGATCGCCTTATCAAGCGCTTTCCAGCTCTCCGGAGGGATGACCCGTATGGTCGGGAACTGGATACATTCGGCCCCCAGGGATGCCAGTTCTTTCAGAAAACCGCTAGCCTGTTCCCTTGCCCTCGTTACGACGATTCGTTTTCCAAAAAGAGGTTTTGTCTCGAACCAGTTCAGCTCTTCTCTCAGAGTTACCACATCACCCACCACAATGATCGCGGGCGGACGAATCTGAGCTTTTTTTGTGCGTTCGGCAATGTTTTCAAGAGTCCCGGTAAGGGTCCTCTGGTCATTCATGGTTCCTCTGCGGATAACTGCTGCGGGTGTTTGGGGAGATCGTCCACAGGAGACGAGTTTTTTTGCGATCTTAGCAATATTTCCAATGCCCATCAAAAAAACCAGGGTTCCCGCGGCCGTGGCCAGTTTATCCCAGTGGATGTTGGATTTTTCCTTGGTTGGATCTTCGTGTCCTGTGACAAAGGCAACCGTTGCCGTATAATCTCGATGGGTCAGGGGAATTCCGGCGTAGGCCGGGACGGATATGGCCGAGGTGACGCCGGGAACCACTTCGAACAGGACTCCCGCGCTGATCAGCTCCTGGGCTTCTTCGCCCCCCCGTCCAAAAATAAACGGGTCACCACCCTTGAGCCTGGCTACGGTCAACCCGTTTACAGCCTTTTGGATGATCAGGGCATTTATACCCTCCTGGCTTACAGTGTGATCCCCACCTTTTTTCCCCACGTAGATGATTTCCGCACCCTCAGAGGCATACTCTAAAAAGACCGGGTTGGCGAGGTAGTCGTAGATAACCACATCTGCCTCTTGAATGCATTGTTTCGCTTTCAAGGTGAGGAGTCCGGGGTCGCCGGGACCGGCACCCAGGAGGTATACCTTTCCCGGTTTAGAAGAGAGAGACTTTGCATTTTCTGCTTTTGAACGGGTTTCCATGTTTTTAGCCCTTTCGTTAGCCCCTTTTTTTCCTTAAGAAGGTAAGAAGGTAAGAGGGTAAGAGGGTGAGAGGGTGAGAGGGTGAGAGGTTTAGATTTAAGTACTTCTTCTGGTTGGAAAAAAGTAAGCCTTACTAACTTTCTAATCTTCCCACGTTCTGAACTTCAGCTGTTTGACAAATTCCGACCATATACGTTTTCAAGAATCTTTCGGGCGCCCTTGTCTAATAATTTCCCGGCAAGTGTTTCCCCCATTTGCGCAGCATCTTCTGGGTCTCCGGAAATCTGATCCTGGATGATTCGTGTCCCATCTATTTCGGCCACCATGCCTGTAAAATGGAGGCGGCCATTTTCCAGGAGAGCGAGTCCTGCAATGGGGACCTGGCATCCCCCCTCCAGTTTTTTCAGGAAGGCCCGTTCAGCCGCCACGGCGATCTGTGTGGGTTGATGATTCAAAAAATCAATAACGCCGATCGTTTGTTCGTCATCTCGCCTTGTTTCAAGGCCAAGCGCCCCCTGGCCAATGGCCGGCAAGATTTTATCAGTGGGGATGATCTGTGAAATCTTGCGTTCAAGCCCCATTCTTTTGAGACCGGCCGTAGCGAGGATAATGCAGTCTAGTTCCCCCCCATTCAGTTTCCCAAGGCGCGTGTCCACATTTCCCCGCAGGGGAGCTATTTTAAGGTCAGGGCGGATATGAAGGATCTGGGCAGCCCTTCTAAGACTGCTGGTGCCCAGCCTCGCTTCCAGGGGTAGACCGTCAATGGAAACATTCCCGTTTGAAATGAGGGCATCCTTCGGATCTTCCCGTTCGGGAAAGGCCGTAAGAATTAACCCGTCGGGTAACTCTGCCGGTACATCCTTCATGCTGTGGACGGCAAGATCTACCCTGTTCTGAAGGAGGGCATCTTCAATCTCTTTTACAAACAGTCCTTTCCCTCCGATTTTGCTCAGGGGAGAGTCCTGTATCTTGTCCCCGGTTGTCTTGATGATAGTGAGTTCCACTCGGACATCCGGGTGCTGGTCCTGGATTTTGTTCTTGATCCATTCGCTCTGTGTCAGGGCTAATTTACTGCCCCTGGTACCTATCCGTATTAGCATTTTTTCTCCGACACTGTTACGCTACTATGGCTGTTTCTGTGTGTTCCTACTCGGGATTTGCGGCCAGGAGATTCCTTGCCACTTCCAGATCGAAGGGGGTGGTTACCTTGATGTTTCTGTCGGATCCTTCCACAACCGTCACCGTGATCCCTGTTTTTTCTACCAGCAGGGAGTCATCGGTAGCTTCATCCCACCCTTCGGCAAGGGCTTTTTCGTGGGCAGTCATAATGTCTTGGTATCGAAAAATCTGAGGGGTCTGTACCAACCACACCCTCTTCCTGTCGTACGTCCCCACCACTACATTTTCGCTGTTTACCTCTTTTACAGTCTCTTTGGCAGGCAGTGCAGCGATGACGGCCCGGTGTTTCAAGGCTGCCTGGATCAAACGCTCTACAAGTTCCACGGTAATCAGGGGCCTGACTCCGTCATGTATGAGGAGGAGGTCATAATTCCCTGCCGTAGCCTTCACTCCTATCCGTACGGAATCCTGGCGACGTGCGCCACCGGGGACGATATTAATGACCTTGTCCATGCCGTACTGATGTACAATATGATCGCGGCAAAACGCTACGTCGGTTTCAGGAACCACCAGGATAATGGCATCCACCTGATCGCAGTTCTGGAGAGTTTCGAGGGTTAGCGCAAGAAGAGGTCTGTCCCTGAGTTTAAGAAACTGTTTGGCCCGGCCGGTGCCCATTCTGACGCCGGATCCGGCAGCGGGAACAATGGCCGCTACGGTTTTTCTATGGGGTTTCGTGGCAGACATAAGGCGTGAACGGTATATTCAAGATGGGGAAAGGGCATGGGCAAAACAAACGCATCCCATAAAAAAAGCAGATCCGGAGCTGGTTACCCCCCCGTGACCTGCTTTTTGAGGTTCCAGCTTATTTGACCTGAGCAACTTTCCGTGTCTGTTTTTTTAAACGATTGATGCGGCGGCGCAGTACATCCACTTTTCCTTTGTCCTTGGCTTCCTGAGCGGCCGTTTTTTCTCCCCGAAGCTGCACAACTTTTGTCTTTAATTCCTTTATGCTTGCTGTGGGTTTCTTGACTTTCTTTTTTCTCTCGTCAGTTGTGAACTGTTCTTCGATCACCATGTATTCCCGAATAAGAGCGACCAGGTCTTCCTTTTTCATGGCGCTTACGCCGGTGGCGCCGGGAATCGTCATGGCCATTTCCTTCAATTCGATGGCCGTCATTTTTTCCAGGGGCTTCTTGATGATAACAGGTTCCATCTTGGGTTTTTCTTTAATTTTTTCCCCTGTCTCTTCCCCTGCCCCTTCTTTGATTTCTTCAGCGCCGTCTTTTATTTCTTCTGCCATTATTTCCTTCTCCTAAGTGTATTCTGTTTATCTGCTCAAAATATATATTCATTCAGATATTTCAAGTCTGTGATATGAACTTCTTGGCAACTATGCCTATTTTCAAATTAAAATGACTCCAAAAAAAAAGTATAGCACAACCTGATGGCAAAAAGCAATATTTGTCAGCAGCTATTTCAGGCAAAGTATTTCGGCTCATCGGATTAGCGTGAAGAATCCTTTTTTCCGGAACCGGGGTGTCAGGTTTCGGGTGTCAGGTTTCAGTACCTACTTCCTACTTCCTGGTTATAATAGGCATAACTATTCGTTATTACGTTTAATAATCTGAATGCGCCAGGTTTTTTCCTGACACCTGACACCTGACACCTGACACCTGAAACCTGGAATCTGAGCATGTCTATTAGACAACTGAAAAAATATCACGTTAATCCGCGATGAGCCAGTATTTCTTTGCTGTCAGTCCTGTTTCCCCTTTTTTATGAAGGGCGTAAAAAGGTCGATCGGTATGGGAAAGAAGGTCGTAGTATTATTGCTTTCTGAAGAAATCTCTTTCAGAGTTTGGAGGTATCGCAACTGCAGGGCTTCCGGATGTTCCTGTATGATTCCTGCAGCCTCTGCAAGTTTTGTTGCCGCCTGATATTCCCCTTCAGCTGCGATGACTTTGGCCCTCCGCTCTCTTTCGGCCTCCGCCTGCCGTGCCATGGAGCGCTGCATCTCTTCCGGGAGGTCGATATGCTTTACTTCCACCGTGGCTACCTTGATTCCCCAGGGATCCGTATGTTTGTCGAGGATATTCTGCAACTGGGTGTTAATTTTCTCTCTTTCGGCAAGAATTTCATCCAGTTCCACCTGGCCGCAGACGCTCCGCAGGGTGGTCTGGGCAAGCTGGGATGTGGCGAAAAGATAGTTTTCCACCTCAATGGTGGCGTTTGTGGGATTCATCACGCGAAAATAGACTACAGCATTGACTTTGATGGAAACATTGTCCCTTGTGATGACGTCCTGCGAAGGCACGTCCATGGCAACGAGCCGAAGGCTGACCTTGACCATCTTATCGATGATCGGGATCAGGATAATGAGGCCGGGTCCCTTGGTGTCGATGATACGGCCCAGGCGGAAGATCACGGCCCTTTCGTATTCTTTCAAGACTTTGATGGCGGATGCCAAAAAAAGAACAATCAGTACAATACCGAGTATGTAAAACATTTTTCACCTCCCTGGATCATGGATCTTGTTATGTTGGTGATCGGAGTCTTCGCTTACCTGGTCATTATTAATCTGAATCCGCAACTCGGAACCCGAGTAGTTTCACACGGCTTCTGAGGGAATCCCGGTGCTGCGAGACGGCCTACTGCTTACTACTTACTGCCTTCTGAAGAGCGCTCACTTTTCCCCTGCCTTTTTTACCAGTAGCAACAGGCCCTTTACTTCCACAACTTCCGCCTTTTCTCCTTTTTCCATTTTCTCTTCTGAAACGGCGCGCCACGTTTCTCCGTGTACAAACAGGTGACCCTCTGGGGCTAATGTTTCCGTTACCACTCCGATTTCCCCTGTAAGCCCATCGACTCCACCTAAGGGTTTTCTGTGGATCGCACGGAAGGCGATGCCGGCCACCACCACGAAAAAACCTCCCACCAAGAGTATGGTTGGCAACATGAGTTTCAGTGAAACCCCCGTATCTTCATACAACATGATGGACCCCAGTGTTAGGGATATAAGACCCCCGATGGACAAGATGCCGTAGCTTGCAACCTTTACCTCGGCGATAAAACAGACGATGGCCAGGAGTATGAGCATGACGCCTGCATAGTTCACCGACAACGTCTGAAAAGAGAAAAAAGCAAGAATCAGGGAAATGGCGCCAATGACTCCGGGAAAGATCGCCCCGGGGTTGGCCAGTTCAAAATAGAGCCCGGCAAGCCCGATCATCATCAGGATGTAGGAGATGTTGGGATCGCTGATGGTTCGAAGAACTTTATCCCGAAATCCCGGCCTATACAGGGTCTTTTCAATTTTTTTTGTATGGATGGTCAGGGTCCCGGAAGAGGTGGTGATTTTCCTGCCGTCCAGGGTTTTGAGCAGGTCGTCCACATCCTCTACCACCAGATCCACCACTTTCTTTTCGTAGGCTTCATTAGCCGTGATGGAGACGCTCTCACGGATAGCTTTCTCCACCCATTCTCCGTTTCTGCCTTTTTCTTCGGCAATTCCCCTCGCATAGGCGGCCATATCGTTCACCACCTTTTTCCCCATTTCATCCCCGATATCTTTTCCACCGCTGGAAACGGGATGGGCGGCGCCGATATTGGTCCCTTTCGCCATGGCCGCCACATGCCCGGCCACTGTGATCATGACGCCAGCCGAAGCCGCCCCGGCTCCTTTCGGACCCACATACACCACTACCGGGACAGGGGAATTCAACATAGCCTTAATGATTGTGCGCATGGAAGACGCTAGACCACCCGGAGTATCCAGGCGGATGATGGCAAGGGTGGCGTTCGTTTCCCTCGCTTTCTCAAGGCCCCGGACCACGAACAGGGCGGATCCGGGATTAATGGGGCCTTCCAATTCAATGATAAACGCCTGCGGTTTTTCCGGGGATTCCGGCAGGGACGGGGAAGGCCCGGAAAGGGAGAAAAGGGCGGTCAACATAAAAATGGCGATCCAGAATCTGTTTTTCTCACGCATCTTTTTTGACCTCGAGGCCCAGCTTTTGCATGACCTGCTTGATGTCTTCCCACGTTTCCCTCTTCGTGTTGGGGTATCTTAAAAGATAGGCAGGATGAAAGGTGGTCATGGTGGGGATGCCTTCACAGACGCGCCATTGTCCCCGGTCGGCGGTGATCCTGAAGCCCTTTCCAAAGAGGGCCTGTGCGGCAATGCGGCCAAGGACACAGATCACCTCCGGGTGGATAATCCGGATCTGCTGAATCAGAAACGGGAGGCAGATGCGCACTTCCTTATCTTCAGGATCGCGGTTGTTGGGAGGTCTGCACTTCACTACGTTGCAGATGTAGACCTGGTCCCTGGACAGTCCCATACCGTCTTCAATGATTTTTGTCAGGAGTTTTCCCGATTTTCCAACGAAAGGTCTGCCCTCCCGGTCTTCGTCGTACCCCGGTCCTTCCCCGATGAAAACAAGTCGGGCATTGGGGTCGCCTTCCCCGAATACCAGATTTGTTCTTCCTTTATGTAGCCCGCATCGGGTGCAGTCGCCCACGTGGGTACGGAGATCTTCTAAAGAGGTTTGTTCCCATGCGCGTTTTTCACGGGATGCCGTTTTCTCAGGAGCGAGGTTTTGGGGTAAGACTCCTTTCTTTTGGGAAACGGAAACAGCCGGTCTGTCCAGGTAATCCACGAGATCCTGCGGCAGGGAAGGGGGATCAAATCCCATATCTGCATGGTCCCTGAGCCGCCCTTTCATGTGGGAGAAGATCTCCTTGATTTCATTCTGATAGTCCATGGCTCTCTGTGTGAAAATGGAAATTTGAAATTGGAAAATAGATGTTTTCTCGTTCCCATGCTCCGGCGTGGGAATGCATAAACCTATGGCTTTTTTCTCTGCGTCTCAGCGCCTCTGCACGAGATATCGTGTGAAAAGTATTTTCTCGTTCCAACGCTCGCAAGAGAATGTGTGACTATCCGCCTACAGCCTACTGCTTTCTTCCTACTCCCTACTGTTCCTAAGTCCCATCGCCCTGTCCAAAACCAAATGCGCCACCTCATTTTTCGTTAGCAGCGGCGAATCTTCCACCCTGCCGTCCGCGTATATAATTTTGACCTGGTTGGTGTCCGTTGCGAAGCCCGCGTCGCTTCTGGACACATCGTTGGCGACGATCATATCAAGGTTTTTCTTTTTCACCTTTTCCATGGCGTTGGCAAGGAGTTCCTGGGTCTCCGCCGCAAACCCTACCAGGATATGGGGAAATTCGGACTTTTTCCGGCCCAGTTCCCAGAGTATATCCGGATTACGGATCAGATCAAGGGATATGTTGTCGGCGCCTTTTTTAATTTTTTGGACGGCTGCCTCTTTCGGCCGGTAGTCGGAGACCGCGGCCGCCTTGATAATTACGGCGCAGTCACGGCGATGTTCGAATACGGTGTTTCTCATCTCGAGGGCTGTTCTCACGCGGCACAGGGTTACCCCCGGGGGTGTTTCTACGGATGAAGGGCCGCTCACAAGGACCACTTCCGCACCGCGGGCGGCCGCGACCCTGGCCAGGGCATACCCCATTTTCCCGCTGGATCGGTTCGTGATGAACCTGACCGGGTCGATCGGCTCTTCAG
The DNA here is from genome assembly GCA_964407525.1 of uncultured Desulfobacteraceae bacterium. Classification (GTDB taxonomy): domain Bacteria; phylum Desulfobacterota; class DSM-4660; order Desulfatiglandales; family Desulfatiglandaceae; genus DUZB01. The sequence continues at coordinate 16,359 of CAYOWC010000010.1, forward strand.
TGGGTCCCGCCGTGACAACGATCTTGATCCCTGCCAGGTCCTGCTCTGTCAACAGGATTTTTGCCTGCTCCAGGATCTCCGAAGGTTCGGGAAGGCGGCCTTTCCCTTCGGTGCGACAGGCTAATTGCCCTTCCCCGGGAGCCATGACCGCGATCCCTCTTTCCTGCAACCGGTCCAGGTTATCCTGTACCACCGGGTTCTGGAACATCTGCACATTCATGGAGGGGCAGACAAGGATTTTCGCGGTGGCGGCCAAGACCATGGTGGAGAGAAAGTCATCCGCCAGGCCCCAGGCCATTTTTGCGATGAAATTGGCCGTGGCGGGCGCCACGATCACCAGATCTGATTCCTGCCCCCAGGAGATATGGTCAATAGCCACCCCCTCCTGATGAAACATGTGACTGATCACCCGGTTGCCCGAAAGGGCTTCAAAGGTAAGGGGCGCGACGAATCGTTCTGCGTTGGCCGTCATGGCCACTTGGACCATGGTCTCTTCCTTAACAAACAGGCGGACAAGTTCTGCGGCCTTGTAGGCCGCGATGCCGCCGGTTACTCCGATAACGATTTTTTTTCCTTTCACGGGTTGTTCCTTTTTACCTGAAGCGTTGCAGCATGAACCAAACAGGGGTTAACCATGAACATGAAGGACATGTAGAAAGTAGATTCCCACGATTCAGCTTTGCTCCTGGTCAAAGAGATTCAAGCGCTTCTTTTCTTCATACACCTTTTCTGATAACAGTTCTCTAAGCAATGTTTGATAGGAACCCATCCCCCTTATCCGTGCCAGCCTGCGCAGGTCATCAATGATGAACCCCGGCAGGGAAACCGAAGTCTTAAACATCTTCAGTTTCCCTCCGTGCTTAGGGACCACCTGCATGCTTTTTCTTACAACTTCAGGCCTTTCAAGGTCAAAATCGCTGAGTTCGTAATGCGTCGCATCATCTTCTGTCTTGCTATTTTGAGTTTTTTTCATACACTTGCCTCTCGTTTCTTTTCATGTCCCTGGCATGTATCGGCCGAGCAATTTCTCTTGATTTATGCTGAAATACGACGAAAAGGCGGCGTCCGCCAAAGGTCCGGCCCAATAGCACACGACGATCAGGGATCTTCTTGTGGGGGAAAATAACAAAAGGGGGATTATTAAAACACTGTTCGATCTCTTCTGCTGTTACCCCATGTTTTATTTCGTTCTTCCAGAGGTTCCCTTCATCCCACTCTATATAAAGATACCGTGCAGTCATACAAAAAAGTGTACTCTCGATGCGGTATTAAGTCAAGGGTAATTCAGGGATTGCGGCAATTCTCATTATGGGTCCCCATTCATTTCGGAATGCTGTGTGAGTGGCATTTTGCCACGATTTTTCGAGGCTATAAGCCTCTCTCACAGCCATGTTTTCAAAATGAGAATTGCTGTAAACCCATTAAGCCCATTGACAATGTCCCCTGATTTCGATACCTGAATAGATAGCAGAAATATCGACCCACGGGTGGGGCTTATTTAGTGTCTGAACGAAAAGCCTGTTCAGACACGATTTCGGATTGCGGATTGAATGAAACAACTTTATCTCACAATAACTCAATGATGAATTTTGGTTATTTTGAATTTCGGAGTTTTCGTTCAGGCACTATTTATACTCGTTGGCGAAAAGCTGGTTCTCATTAACATCACTTTGAAATAGAAGTCCTGTACTGAACAGGGAAGGGGGTGGGTATGCTGAAAAAGGTCGTCGTCATGATTTTTGTCAGTCTTGTTTTTGGGCTGGGGTCTATTGGATGCGAAAAAAAAGAAGAAGGTATATTTGAAAAAATGGGGAAGTCGGCGGATGATGCCATCGAAAAAACCAAGGAATCTATGGATTCAACCCAGAAGAAGGTTGAAAAAGCGGCCAGGGATTTGAAGTAATTTCTCAACAAGTCCGATCAAAAAATCTGGTCTTGATCATCGTTTCGGCCGGGATTGTAGGTGCGACTTCAGTCGCACAGGGTCGGTGCTCGATGTGCGACTAAAGTCGCACCTACAGCAGGTCCCGGATAATGCCGGATGGCCGAAACAATGATCAAGGCCAAAAATCTTTAAAAATGTCATTGATACGAATGCTTTTATTTCTTTCTTCTACGGCAAATGGGGGAGCCACTGATATGCCGGCGCGACCAGTATGGACTGATCGCCATTGGGGATCAGGCGGTAACCCCCGGCCTCTTCGATGAGCTGAACGGCTGGTATTTTCAAGAAATTCTGGAATTTCCGAAGCGCTGAAGATGGGTCTGTGTCTGTAAGTTTGGCCTCGATCAAGACAACCGGATCCCGGTCGTTGGCGATGACAAAATCCACTTCCTGCTGTTCCTTGTTCTTGATGAAGTGGAGAGAGAACGTTCCGTATCCCAATGTCGTTCAATGGAAGCTCCAGCTTCCACACCCTCGTTCCCACGCTCCTGCGTGGGAATGCATAATGAGAGGCTCTGCCTCGTTTTCGCTTGCAGGAACGACGCAAAAAGGAATCCACTTTCATCCTCGTTCTAACGCTCCCGTGTGGGAAAGCTCAGTTGTTTGAACTTGACAGTACCCACCGCATGGTCAATAATTCATCACTGAATGCTCAGGAAAACACCTGCCAAATTTCTGACAACGGGAGGGACCATGACAACATCGTTGAAAATATGGCAAGGTGTGCCTGGTATGTCCGGGACATGGGCGTACGGGTGCTTTGAACAGGGAAGATGAAGGGGAGACCAAAGGAGATGTGTGATGCCTGATGAACGATTTTTCAATACGGAAGGGCCGGTCAATTGTGAAAAGCATTATTGTCTCGATCCACTCTTTCGGATGAATCTCCTTGAGGTTTCAAGGCTTATTTCGCAGGAGAAATACTTTGTGCTGCATGCGCCCAGGCAAACGGGAAAGACTTCCTGTCTCCTGGCCCTGATGGATTATATCAACCGTGAGGGGACCTGGACATGCCTTTACATGAACGCTGAGAAAGGACAGTCTGCCCGGGAAGATGTGGCGAGAGGTATGCGGGCGGTTGTGGGGGACCTGGCGTCGCGGTCCCGGGACTTTCTCCATGACGACTTTCCCGTTCGACACATGAAAGAAATCCTGGAACAGTGGGGAGAGGACAGTGTCTTAGGCGAACTGTTGTCCCAGTGGACCGGTGAATTGGATAAGGGACTTGTGCTTCTTATTGACGAGGTAGACTCCCTGGTGGGGGACACTTTGATTTCACTGCTCCGGCAGATCCGTGCCGGTTACGATAAGCGACCCGGCAATTTCCCCCAATCCATCATTCTCTGCGGTGTCAGGGATGTTCGAGACTATCGGATTCACTCCGCCAGGGAAAAGGCGGTGATTACCGGTGGAAGTGCATTCAACATCAAGTCGGAATCGTTGCGGCTGGGTGATTTCACCCGGAAGGAGATGGAGGCCCTGTACCGTCAGCACACTGAGGCCACGGGGCAGGTTTTTGAACCGGACGCTCTCTCCCTTGCCTGGGAACTGACCCAGGGACAGCCATGGCTGGTGAACGCTCTTGGGTACGAGGCATCCTTCCGGATGAAGGAGGGGAGGGACCGGAAGCGGTCGATCACAAAGGAGCAGATTGAAGACGCTAGGGAGTCCCTGATCCTGCGACGGGTGACCCACCTGGATCAACTGAGCGACAAATTGAAAGAGGAGCGGGTGCGAAGGGTTATCGAGCCTGTGCTTGAAGGTACTTCCGTGGAAACCGATTTCCGGTTTGACGATGTTCAGTATGTCATGGATCTGGGGTTGATCAAGCGGATGCCCGGCGGTGCGTTGCAGGTCGCTAACGGCATCTACCGTGAAGTGATTCCCAGGGAACTCACCTGGGGAATGCAGAGTGGCATTTACCAGGAAACCCTGTGGTATGTTGACCCGGATGGCCGGCTCAACATGGAGAAACTTCTTTCTGCGTTTCAGGAATTTTTCCGGGAGCACTCAGAGCACTGGATGGAGCGATTTCAATACAAAGAGGCCGGCCCCCAGCTCCTGATGCAGGCCTTTTTGCAAAGAATTGTCAACAGTGGCGGGCGGGTGGAACGGGAGTATGGCCTTGGCCGTATGCGTACCGACCTTTTGGTAATTCGACCGTTTCCCGGTGGGATACAGAAGGCGGTGATTGAACTCAAGGTGCTCTACAAGAGCCTTGAGAAAACCATGGCTGATGGTCTTTCTCAGACCCGCGGGTACATGGACCGGTGCGGCGGGGTATCGGAAGGGTACCTGGTGATCTTTGATCGTACGGAAGGGAAACCCTGGGAAGAGAAAATCTTCCGACGGGAAGTCGGCAAAGATGAGGGGACGCCGGTGACTGTGTGGGGGATGTGAATGGAGGCATACCATGAAAGGCCGTAAGTTTGTTAAAGTGACGGTGGGTGACCCTTTCAGCGGGGGAGGACGAGACCATCAGCATGCGATTGGATGCGGTCAAGACCGCACAACCGGCAGTCACGCAGCCAGCGGCAGGCGGGAAAATAAGCAACAGCCTGGGGATGGACTTTGTTTATATTTTTCCAGGGAGTTTCATGATGGGGAGTCCGTCGGGGGAATCGGGCCGGGATAGTGATGAAACACAGCACCGGGTGACTTTGAGTAAAGGGTATTACATGCAGACCACGGAGGTGACCCAGGGGCAGTGGGAGCGGGTGATGGGAAACAATCCATCGAAGTTCACGAACTGCGGGGACAACTGTCCGGTGGAGCAGGTGTCGTGGGAAGATTGCCAGGAGTTTATCCGGAAGCTGAATGGAATGGAGGGGGCTAACAAATACCGGCTGCCCACGGAGGCCGAGTGGGAGTATGCGGCGAGGGCGGGGAGTCGAACAAGGTATTTCTGGGGTGATGATGCAACCTGTAGCAGAATGATGTATGAAAATGACCCAGGTAGTTCTGAGGACAAGTGTGTTGACTACTTTCGTTCCCGCGGATTGACGCCTGATTCTACTGCACCTGTGAAAAGGTTTTCGCCCAACGCCTGGGGTCTCTACGACATGCACGGAAATGTTTGGGAGTGGTGTCAGGACTGGAAAGGCGATTATCCTTCGGGTTCCTTGATGGATCCTACAGGTCCTTCATCAGACTCGTACCGCGTGTTCCGGGGCGGCGGCTGGTACGGCGTCGCCAGGTACTGCCGGTCGGCCGATCGGG
>CAYOWC010000010.1:21622-46309 GCA_964407525.1 uncultured Desulfobacteraceae bacterium
GAAATGAGAAAGGCCAAATCCTATACTGCAAGGTGTATCGTTGATTTTCTGGAAAGCCATGGCCCGGCTTTTTTTCTGAAGGAGTTGCAGTTTTTCAAAAAGCCACATAAGGATCAACAAACTTACCAGGTCTGGCAGGAGGGAATTCATCCCAAGCTCATTCGTGATGAACGGATGTTGAGACAGTGCATTGAATATGTTCACTATAATCCGGTGAAACGGGGATATGTTGACAGGCCGGAACATTGGCGGTATTCCAGTGCGCGTGATTATGCCGGGAATAAGGGTTTGGTGGTCATTGATCGGCTTTCGTGACCTGAAGGCAGAGCCTTCCTGCGTGCATTTCCAGGCGGAGCCTGGGAACGAGGGTTTATGACGAATTTTCCTCCTCGTTCCGTTTGGGAACCAGTAAAACCTTTGCCTTGGCATGATAGATTGCCTGTATAACATGTTTATACATACTTGAAATATGAAAATATGCTCTTGAACATTTATGCATACAATCAAATACTTATTCTGAAAGAATATATGAAAACGTAAACTATACATAGCGAGGCTACCCATGGCAACTCAAATGATAATTCGGGTCGAACCAAGCCTGAAAAATAAGGTTAGTCAATTGGCCAAAGCTGAAGGAAAAAACCTGAGCGAACTCGTGCGTGAACTGCTTGTGAAATATACAAAGGAAAGAGATGCGAGCGCCTATATTGATACCCTGTGGGACAGAATTGGCCAAAATTTCATTCAAAATGATATCTCCGAGAATGACATCGAAGAAGCAATAAAACAAGTGCGGTCAGGAAATGCTTAAAGTTGTCATTGATACGAATGTTTTCATTTCTTCCTTTTTTGGCGGTATTCCAAGAGAGATTATTAACTATTGGAAAAAGGGGGAGATTACCCTGTGCCTTTCCCAGGAAATCATTGAAGAGTATATTGAGGTTCTTAACCGGCTCGGGTTAAAAGATAAAAATGAAATACAAAACCTAACGAAATTATTCGCAGAAGGTTACCATTCAATCTTCGCTGCAAAAACACCTGACATCGAAGTTGTTGAAAACGATCCTGATGATAATAAATTTATTGAGTGTGCAGTAGCGCTTGACAGCAAAATCATCATTTCCGGGGTCAGTCACCTCAAAAATTTAAAAAAATATGTCGATATCGAAATTAGGTCACCCAAAGAATTCATAGAACGGATGTTTGTGTGAAACATCAAAGTTCAGTAGGTAGTAAGTGGTAGGCAGTAGGCAGTCAGGGACCATCGGGATTCCCTTAATAACCTACCACAATACCAAAGTTTCTTCCTCGATCAGACTGACTTCTCTATGAGCTGAGTCGGCCGGCAAGTACGTGCCCCTCGTTCCCATGCTCCTGCGTGGGAATGCATATGGGCAGTAACGGAGGTGAACCATGGGAAGAAGCCGTTATGCATTCGCAGAAACCAACCTTCCCCATTTTATGACTTGTACTGTCCTTCACTGGATACCGGTCTTCACTCGGCCGGAGACAGTCCAGATTTTGCTGCCCCTCATGAATAAAAAATTTCTTACGCCCATGGATCTTCGGCGCATCCAGGAAATCCTTGTGCGCATGCGCATGGTGTGTGATTCCACCTATTTGATCGATCGAACGACCCATATCTCTCCCAAGCTGACCGAACTGGCTTCCGTCATCGATGAACTGGTTATTCAAAGCAAACGGAAGATGGTTATTTTCAGTGAGTGGACCACTATGACCTTTCTGATTGCTCGCCATTTATCCGAGGTCGGAGTTCCCTTTGTGGAGTTATCGGGCAAAGTTCCGGTGAACAAGCGACAGGCCCTGATCGATGAGTTCACCCATAACCCGGACTGCAGGGTTTTCCTTTCCACGGATGCCGGCGGGACGGGTCTGAATCTTCAGGCTGCAGACTGTGTGGTCAATTTTGAGTTGCCATGGAATCCCGCCAAATTGAACCAGCGTATCGGCCGCGTGAGCCGCATCGGGCAGAAAAGCCATTGTATCAATGTGGTAAATTTCATCTGCAAGGAGAGTATAGAAGAAAAGATTTACGCCGGCATTCAATTGAAGACGGACCTTTTTAAAGGGGTGTTTGAAGGCGGGGAGGACATGGTGGAATTCTCCCGGGAAAAACGGACCGAGATGCTCAACAAACTCAGGGAGATGATGGGGGAGGAACCGGAATTGCCTCCACGGGGAGTGACGCCAACCGAAGAGATACCGGAAGACACACCCCATTACCTGAATCCGAAGGTGTTGAAAGAAGACGAACCGCTGGATTTTTCCGGTGAGGAAGAAAGTAAGATGGAAGGGGAGGAAGTGGTGGAGGCACCGGAAGCCGAGTCCTCCGGGTCTGAAGGGGTCGAGCCGTCCCCGGAAAAGATGGAAGATGTCTTGAACTCAGGAATGGCTTTTATCGGGGGGCTCCTGGAGGTGGCCACCGGAAAGAAGATTTCCTCCACCAATGATGAGCGCATGGTGAAGATTGATAAGACCACGGGCGAAGTAACTCTTAAATTCAAGCTGCCGGGTTTTTAGGGTTTCGGCAAGTACTTATTCCCCCGAAAAAATCTGAATGGGAAAATCCTTTAATACCGTATCCACCGTGGCCAGGGGCATCTTTTCCAGTTTGGCTTGTGCGGCTAACATCCTGACGGTTAGGATTCCCATGCTTTCAATTCATTTTCAGGCAACGGTTCGAAGAATGCGTCGGTTACCGAGCCCTTCGCAATCCCGGGAACTCTTTCTTTTACTGGAGTCAGGGGAACCAGTCTGGCGCAGGGTTTGCCCGCTTTCCCAATGATAATTTCCTCCCCGGCATGAACACGGGCCAGAAGTTTCGAGAAGTGTGTTTTTGCTTCATGCACGTTAACAATTTCCATGGCATGCCCCTGCCGAAGGTTAGTCTATAATCTTAGTCTATATTGATGTCCTACAAAATGCAATACAATTTGTAAGAGGCAGGGTCTGATTGAGGCATTTGATGTACTCTACCCGTTATTCCGAATTGTTGCGAACGTTTCTTGAATCAACGGATCAGAAAGCGAAAACCGTTGAAGCTATCAAAACGTTTGTCTTGCCGGAACTCCATCAACACCGTACTTTTGCCGATCTGGGATGCGGTTCCGGAGAGATCTCGGAAGCACTGATCCCTTTTTTCCAGAAAAGTGTCCTGGCTGACTTGGACGCCTCTAATATTTCCAAGTTGGTTGAAAATCTGGGAACAAGGGAGGGCGTATGTATTCTCCGGGAGGACCTGAATACGTTTGTCCCGGATTTTCGGGCCGACCTGATACTTTTCTCATTTTCCCTGGGGTATTTGGGCGCTGGAATTCCGGAGTGTGAGCGATTTGACTTCCGGATCCATATGTTGGATCAGTATTTCAGACACCTGAATCCGGGAGGGAAGATGGTGATCATAGATACCTCTTCCTCTGGGGCTTATCGAAATCTCTTTGATTTTCTTGAGGTCTCCATTCACCGGGAGATAGAGCAGTTTATCCTGGAAATTTCTACGGGAAGGGAGACGTGGCAGCATGCCTTTGAGGTGACGGTGAAGACGCGTACCATTGAAGAGATGGTATTGTGCCTGCGGTTGATTACCTATGATGACGGATCTTCCAGACTGAATCTCATTCCCCGGTATCTTGAATTTTGCCATTCCCTTCCGTGGGAGGATGGAATGTTTGTGTTTCGCTATACGACAGTGCTGACGATGATAGAATGAATACGCTGCCTCCTGATGTCTCATCTCCAAACAGCCAGCAGGCTCAGGTAGCACACGATTTCGCTGACCTGCTGACAGGTTCCGAGGCAGTCTCCCGTATATCCCCCAATCCATTTCTTGAAATATCGGGCCAGCCACAGGTGGGCTATGGCCATGGGTGGAAGAATCAAGAGAACTTTCCAGTCCATGAAAAACAGCAGGGGGATAAAGGCAAACAAGGCTGCAAGGAAAAGATCGGAAAGGGATGTCTTTTTCGCCACGGATCTGGATTTACTGTCCGGGGTTCCTCTTGTGTATTCGTGTGTGAAAGTGAGCAGGGCAGGGGAAAAGCGACTGAGGGCGTGGGCGGCAAAAAGCGCTAAAGGAATCATGGGAACCGAGAGCGAATCAAGGGTGAGGAATTTTGTTCCCAGGATCAAGATCAGTCCCAGGACCCCGTAGGCCCCTATCCGGCTGTCTTTCATGATCCGTAATATCTGATCTCTGTTCCATCCTCCCCCGAAGGCGTCACAGACATCTGAAAGACCGTCTTCGTGGAAACCGCCCGTGAGCAGAATGGTGGCGGTCATGGAAAGAATAAGGGCGACAGGGACCGGGAACAGGAAGTGAGAAATATAGAACACCAAGGCGCCCAGGCCTCCCACAATCCACCCGATGAGAGGCAGGAACCGGACCGTTCTGTTAAGATTCTCAGCGCCTCCGGTCCATTCAGCACGACAAGGTATACGCGTGAAAAACATGAGAGCCGAGAAAAAACTTTCTGTTGTTTTATTCATTCTACAGAACAAGGTATTTCTTGATAACCGCTTCGTTGTTCCAGATGCCTTCCATGGTATCGTTGTGGACAATGGTTCCCTTTTCGATGATATAGCCCCTGCTGCAAACCTGCCTGCAGAATTTGATATTCTGGTCCGCCAGAAGGAGGGTCATTCCCCTTTCCTGAATTTCGTGAATGACTTCGATCAGGCTTCGAACGATCAGGGGCGCAAGTCCTTCCGAGGGTTCGTCTAACAAAATGAGCCCCGGATTGGCCATGAGTGCCCTGCCCAGACTGAGCATTTTTTTCTCACCCCCCGAAAGATTCAATCCTTTCTGCTTTTTCCTTGCCCTCAGGATAGGGAAAAGTTCTTCCACTTTCTCCAGGGTATAGTATCCGGTTTGGTGGGAGAGTTTCTGGGCTATTTCCAGGTTTTCCCGGCAGGTGAGATCGGGGAAAATACGAAGGTCGTCGGGGATGTAGGCCAGGCCTAACCGGGCCATGGCATAGGCTGGTTTTCCCGTCACTTCCGTTTCTTTGAAATGGATGGTTCCGCTGCGGGGCGGCGTCAGCCCCATGATGGAGCGCAGTGTGGTGGTCTTGCCCACCCCATTGCGACCCAGGAGCGCTACCACCTCCCCGGAATCGACCAGGAGGGAGATGTCCTGCAGGATGTGAGACGTGTCGTAATAGGTGTTGATCGATTGCACCTGGAGGATCATTCCATCACCTCCTCTCCAAGATAAACTTCCTTTACTCTCCGGCTGTTCTGGATCTCATCGGTGGTTCCGTCCCCGATAATATCTCCATGATGCAGAACGATGACCCTGTCGGACAGGGAAAAGACGATATCCATGTCGTGCTCCACAATGACGAAGGTTGTTTTCCCTTCGGCCGAAAGCCGTTTGATATTTTGAAGGACGGTCACCCGTTCCACGGGATTCATTCCCGCCGTTGGCTCATCAAGGAACAGAAGTTTGGGCCGGACGGCTAAGGCAATACCCACTTCCAGCAGACGTTGGTCCCCGTGGGAAAGGGCATTGGCAAGCACGTGGCCCTTGGATTCCAGGCCTACGCGGTCAAGGACCTGCCCTACTTCGTCGTGGGCATCTTTTTCCCGTGAGAGAGAACGAAACAGGCGGGTTGCTCTTTTCCTAACTGCCAGGACCGGGATTTGGATGTTGTTGAAAACGGTCAGTTCAGGGAAAACGTTCACCACCTGGAAAGATCGGCACAACCCCAGCCTCACCCTTTTATGGATGGGGAGGTCGGTAATATCTTTCCCCTGAAACAGGATCTCTCCGGAATCCACCTGCAGGGAGCCGGAAAGCATGTTGATCAGGGTGGATTTTCCAGCCCCGTTGGGGCCGATGATCGAGGTGAGAGCCCCCCTTTCAAGGGTGAGATTGATGCCGTTGGCTGTAACCACCCTGCCGAAGGCCTTGTGCAGACTCTTGATTTCAAGAAGGGGAGTGGTCACGGTTTGCCTCCTGATGGTGATGTATGACGTCCTCCTTTAAACAGTTGGGTTATGCCGCCCACGACCCCTCCTCGAAGGCCCATGATGATAACAAGCAGGATAATCCCAAACCAAAGCATCCAGTTCTGGGTAAAGCGCTCAATAATTTCTCTGAGGACAATGAAAATAACGCTTCCCACGATGGGGCCTGTGAAGGTCTGGATGCCTCCGATGAGGCTTACCAGGATCGGTTCCGCCGAGTGGCTCCAGTGGGCGGAAAAAGGATCGGTATTGTTTTCAAGAAGGGCGCCCAGAGCGCCTGCCAGTCCCGCAAAGGTCCCGGAAATAACGAAAGAGGCCAGACGGTAGTTCTTTACAGACAGGCCGGAAAATTCCACCCGTCGGTCGTTTTCCCTCAGACCTGACAGGACCAGACCGAATGGGGAACTCCGAATCAGGTGGATGATCCACACACTGACAACGAACCAGAAAAGGACGAAGAAATAGTAATGGCTCGTCTTTAGGAGCGAAATGCTTATGAAGCCGAGGGAGATCGGCTCGCGCATGATCCCTACGAGACCATCATCTCCGCCAGTCAACTCACGCATATTCCATATGAGGGAAAAAACCATCATGCCGAATGCAAGAGTCAGCATGGCGAAGTAAATTTCCGTGTGGCGGACACAGAAAAAGCCGACGATGAGTGCCAGGGCGCAGGCCAAGAGGACCCCCATCAAAATCCCTAAGAGCGGATCGGTACTGACATGGATGGAAAAAAGCCCCAGTCCATATGCACCTCCCGCATAAAAGGCTGCATGGCCGAAGGAGAGCAATCCGGTTCTCCCCAGGAGGATATTGTATCCCATGGCGAAGATCGCGAGGATCATGACCCTCATGCTCAGGTAGACGACGAATCTCCCGGAGAAAAGGCCGATGGATACCAGGCCTGCCAGTACCAGGGCAATGAGAAGAAAGGTCCAGAAACGGTTTTGCATTTACGTGGCCTCCCCGAAAAAACCCTGCGGTCTCCAAAGGAGGACCGCGGCCATTAGGATAAAGGTCAGAAACATGTCGAAAGCAGGAATATACCTGGTTCCAAAAGAAGAGAGCAGCCCGATGATCAAGGCCCCTAAAAAGGCTCCTTTGAGGCTTCCAAGCCCACCGATGACCGCTACTACGAAGGCGTTGATAATGACCGTTTCTCCCATTCCGGGAGTCAGGAGCCCCACGTAGGGGACGGCAAGGCCCCCTCCCATAGCTCCGAGCCATGTCCCGAAAATAAATACGGCCGTAAACAGGGCCGGCACCCGCACCCCTATAGCTGAAGCCATTTCCCGGTCAGATGATGCAGCCCGAATGATTCTGCCCCACCAGGTTTTCTCGAGAAGCGCCCACATGCCCAGGGCCACGAGAGGGCCGACCGCGATAATGAACAGGTTGTATGTGGGAAAATTCCTGCCCATAATCGAAACAGACCCGGAAAGCCCCGGGACCATGGGAGAACCGATGGATCCTGCTCCCCATACGACTTTGACCAGATCATCAAACAGGAGCACAAAGGCAAAGGTGAGCAGGAGTTGGTAGGGCAGGGCGAGGTGATACACATAACGTAGGAAGAAACGCTCCACGATGAAACCTACGACACAGACGCAAAGGGGCCCTAGAAGGAGTCCGAGCCAGAAATTTTCACCCGTGAACCGGAGTAGAGTATAGCAGAAATAGGCCCCCAGCATGTAGAAGCTTCCGTGGGCGAAATTCAGGACCCCCAGAACACCGAAAATGAGCGTCAATCCGCTGGCGACCAGCCAGATAAACATCCCCGCGGACAATCCGGCAAGGCATACATGGACGATGGATTCCAGCATGGGTACGACTCCCAGGTTTAAATTTGCAATCTGAGAAGTGAGCCTGCCTCACGCCTGTGACGTGAGGCAGGCAGCATCTAACGAGTGACAAACGACCAATGGCCAATGACTAATGACCAATAACCAGCGTGTTTCGCTAAACCATCAGAAAGGTGGTGTGGTTTCCGGGCCTTTAAATGGAGGCCGGTTGAAACATTCTTTGGCCGGGATGAGGACCGTTTTCCCCATGACCTTGAAGGGGTAGTCGGCATCCGTTTTGGTCAGTCCCCAGGGGACGTCGTACATGGCCTGGTGGTCTTCCTTCCTGAAATTCCGGTATCCGGCGGGGGAAGCCAGCATCATGCCTTCCATGGCATTGATTACCTTGGCCGTATCCTTGGAACCGGCCATTTCCACCGCCTTCTTGAAGGCATACATGGTGGAATATCCCGTTTCAGAGACGTAGGCAGGAAAATGGTTCCAGCGTTTGCGGAACCGGGCTACCCAATCCTTGTTAATATGGGTTTGTGGATACTGGAAAAAGTAGCGTCCAGACATCCATATGTTGTCCGGCATCTCACCGCCCAGGCCTTCCAGAACATCCATGGCGGCCCCTACCGGCAGCATGACATGTTTAATCTTTTCAAACATCCCGGCCTGTTTTGCCTGCTTAATGAACGTAATGAGTTCTCCTGCCCATTCGGTTGAGTAAAACCCTTCCGGGTTGGCGTCCATGATGGTGTTGATATGTGGCCTAAAATCCGTGGTGCCAAATGGCGCCCAGGATTCGGCTGTGAATTTGATGTCCTTATTCAGCTTGCCGAGGGTGCTTTTAAACATCTTCCAGCAGGTGTACCCGTATTCATATTTGGGGCTGATGGTTGCCCAGGTTTTGGCCGGGAGGTCTTTGGCAACGAAGGCGGCGGCGTTTCCGTCCTGATAGGTGGGTGTACAGATGCGAAAAATCTGTTTGATTCCGTTTTTATACACCTGCTCCTCGGTGAGTTTTTCAGTGGCGGCGTGGGTGACCATCAGGATTCGATCCAGTTCCTTCATGATGGGAGCCAGCGCCAGGGCCTGCCCGGAAGAATCCACACCCGCCAGGAAATCGGCGCCCCAGCTGTCTACGAAGTAGCGTGCGTTCTTGATGGCCTGGGGTTTTTTGAGGGTGGAGTCTCGGAAGGAAATGTCCAGCTTCACCCCGGCAATTCCGCCGGCGGCATTGATTTCCTCCATGGCCATGACGGCGCCCATCTTATGGAACTCCCCATAGCCGGCTAATGCCCCTGACATAATGGACTGATACCCGACCTTGACTGGTCCCTTGATTTTAGGGGTGGCCGCCCACAGTCCTGTCGGTTTTAGCGCCCCTGGTCCAAGGGCCGCCGCCGCGGCGGTGACTACTCCGGCTTTTACAAAATCCCTTCTGGAGATCCCTTTCTTTTCCATACCATCCTCCTTACTTGTTAAAGAGTTCGCTGCTGTTTAAAAAAACGGATGAACCGGGTTTTGCGAGGAAAAGATGCCGTGTCGACATGTTCATGGATAAGCCATAACATCACCATGTAAAATCAAGTTGTTGTGAGCGCGCCAAAGGCTATGATCCATGCATATGAATTGAAAACCTTTTCTTTCTATCAATCACTTACATTCTGTGTCAAGGTAAAATCCTTGGAACAATCAGGGTACAGTGGTCTTTCATGTCCCTATTTTGGTGGATAGGTCAGTAACTCTCTTATGTAATGATAATGCTTGCAGAGCTTTTTGACTTCTTGACATTTTCCTTTTCTCCCACTATCGTAACCTTCGTCGCTAGGGGTGGTTTTACTGAGAGTGGGGGACCAGTCCCGCAACCCTTAAAACCTGAACCGGGTAATGCCGGTGGAGGGAAGCGGCACGATTGCAGTATCTCACGGCATTCGTGTTGAAAGGCCTTACAAAAGCCGCTTTCTATGCAAATGGAGAAAGCGGCTTTTTTATGGTGAAAAGTGACTAATGACCAACGGGGGAACATATGAAGACAAAAAAAGTGGCAACTGCGGTAATCCTGGTGGCCGTCTCCGTGGCTCTTTCACCAATCTTTATCCCGGTGGGCGTCGCCAAGTGTTTTCCCGCCCAGCATATGGTGAACGTCCTTTCAGCGGTGATGCTGGGGCCTCTGTATGCCCTGATCATCGCCACGATTGCAGCCATTCTTCGCAATATTCTCGGTCTGGGAACGCTCCTGGCTTTTCCTGGAGGGATGATCGGCGCTCTTTTAGCGGGACTTGCCTACAGGGCTTTTAAAAATGTCTACGCTGCGGGGATCGGGGAGGTTATCGGTACAGGGTTGTTAGGGGCTCTGGCCAGCGCCTGGATTGTGGCGCCCATGCTTATGGGGAAATCCATGGCTGTTGCAACGTTGGTGGTTGCATTCAGCATCAGCACTATCGGAGGGACTGTTTTCGGCATCCTCGCCCTGCATCTTCTCAGGAAGGCAGGCGTTTGGAAACCTTGATCGACCTTTCCCAGATTAGATACCGATACGAAGAAGAGCTCGGGGAATGGGTGCTTAACGGCGTTGATTTGTCTGTTTCCAAAGGGGAATATCTTCTTTTATGTGGCGGCAGCGGGTCCGGCAAGACAACTCTCGGATATCTTCTGAACGGCCTCATCCCCCATTTCTTTGAAGGAACTTTGGAGGGTACAGTTACCGTACAGGGTTGGGATACTAAGGACCTCACCGTTTCAGATATGATTACCAGAGTGGGGCTCGTGTTTCAAAATGCGGAAGCCCAGCTTTTTAACAGTACCGTAGAAAATGAGATCGCTTTTGGCCTGGAAAGCCTTGGCCTGTCTGCGAAGGAGGTGGCGGAGGCGATTGACCGGACGGCCTCAATCCTCCATATCCAACATCTCTTGAGTAGGCCTCCTGCTGCGCTGTCAGGCGGTGAGAAAAGGTTGGTAGCTATTGCTTCAGTCCTGGGACTGAATCCTCCGGTTCTGGTCCTTGACGAGCCGTTGGCCCATCTGGACTGGGAGGGAGCACGCAAGGTGAGAGAGGTTCTCGTTGACCTTCACCGGCGTGGTACGACCGTGATTGTCATTGAACAGCGGGTAGACACGATATTTCGGGATGTCACCCGTTGCGCGGTCATGGGCTCGGGAAAGATTGTTTTTGACGGCGCTCCTGGAGATGCTCTGTCTGCCCTGTTGGATCAACGTTTGATTCCTCAGTATCCGTTGGACCCGAGACGGAAAAACGGGGAGAAACCGGTGCTGCTTCGTGCAAGGTCTCTTTTCCGGGAAATAGAAGGGAAAGCCGTTCTCAACGATGTGTCGCTTCAGGTGAACGAGGGAGAAATCGTTGCAATTGTGGGAAAGAACGGGGCTGGAAAAACCACGTTGGTAAAACATTTCAACGGTCTTCTTCATTCTCCTCAAGGAGAAGTTTCTTTCGTGGGGAAGGGAATCCGGGGGATTCCGCCGCCGGAGATGGCTGCCCTGGTCGGGGTATCTTTTCAGAATCCCAATGATCAGTTTTTTAAAAACACGGTAAAAGATGAACTTATGGTCGGCTTGCAGATTGCCGGAGGGGATTCGGGGGAATGGATTGAAGAACTGTGTAGTCTTTTCCATCTTCACGAATTGCTGGAAAAATCGCCCTACCGTCTGAGTGAGGGCCAAAAGAAAAGGGTTGCCGTAGCCTCCATTCTTGCAATGAGACCGAAGCTCCTGGTCCTGGATGAACCCACAGTGGGACAGGACGGTCGATTTTTAGAAATCCTTGCCGGGCTGCTTTTTTCTTTACGTGAAAGGGGTATCACCATCATCATGGTGACCCACGATATGGAGTTTGCGCAGGCAACGGCGGAAAGGTGGATCGTGGTTCATGAAGGACGGGTCGTGGGAGATGGTTCGCCCGGGCAATTGGTAAAAGACGAATCTCTCATCGAACTGGGCGCACTGGGGTTAGGAGATGCGTAAACAGAACGGTGGGACGTTTGATCCCAGGACAAAACTTGCCCTGGGGATGATGGGAATTGCCGCCGTTCTCATGACTGGAAATGCCCGGTATCTCGTGGTGGAATTTTTATTACTGTTCCTTGGGATGAGTCTGTTCAAGTTGCTGAGACCCTGGGTTCGTTCACTCAAACTGATGCTGCCGCTCGTGGTACTTGTATTTGTTGTTTCTCTTCTTTCTTTTTCTTTGATTCCAGCGCTCTCTCTTTCCCTGCGGCTTTTCAACCTCTTTACCCTTTCCTTCATTTTCTTCCAGAGCATGGACCCCCAGGAGCTTGGTGACAGCTTGAGGCAGATGGGAGTCCCTTATGAATTTTCCTTCATCTTGACTACCTCCCTGCGATATGTTCCATTGATCACCGGGAGAATGCAGGGTATTATGGATGCCCAGCGATCCAGGGGAATTGATCTGAGGCTGAGGTTGCGAAACGTTCCTCACTTTATGGCCCTTTTCATGCCTCTTCTTATACAGGCCTTTGTGCTTGCCGAGCAGTTAGCTATGGCCATGGAAACCAGGGGATTTGTTGCCAAAGGAAGAACTTTTCGGAAATTCTATCGTATATCGATTTTGGAATATGGCATAATGGTTTCTTCCCTGGGCTTGCTTCTGGCCTGCGGCGTATGGGGAAAAGGGTAAGGGAGTTGAATGTGGCACTGATAAAATGGTTGCAAACATTAGAGATATTGTCTTAAAGTGGAACAAGAAACCCTCTGATATGTTTTTGAGAATTGATCCGTTGAGCATTGAAAGGAGAACTGACTTTGGACATTTTTAATCTGGATGGAAAGGTGGCCATGGTAACCGGTTCAACCCGCGGCCTGGGAGAGGTGTCGGCCATGGCCTTGGCCAAGGCCGGCGCCCACGTGGCTGTATGCGGTCGCGTTCAAGCTGATCTGGAACGTGTTTCCGGTTCGATTAAAGACCTGGGAAGGAACTCAGCGGGTTTTTCCGTCGATGTTACTTCCAAGAAAAGTGTTGAGGAGACCGTCGACAGGATTCTGGAGCATTTTGGAAAAATAGATATCCTGGTGAACAATGCGGGCGTCAATCATCGGGTGCCCGTAACCGAATATCCGGAGGACGCCTGGGACATGGTCCTGAATACCAATCTCAAAGGATATTTCCTGGTTGCCCAGGCCGTTGCTCCCCAGATGCTGGAGCGGGGATATGGAAAGGTGATTCATATGAGTTCCATATTAGGAACTGTTGCCCTGCCCAACATGCTTGCCTATGCTTCTTCAAAGGGCGGTGTGGACCAGATGACCAAGGTCATGGCCCTGGAGTGGGCAAAACAGGGCGTACGGGTCAATGCCATCGGCCCCACCTATTTTGAAACCGATATGGTTAAACAGATGCGGGACGACCCTGAACGATTTCAATTTATCAACACCCGAACTCCCATGGGGCGATGGGGATATCTGCCGGAACTGGAAGGGATCGTCATATTCCTGGCAGCGCCGGCCTCGGATTTCATAACCGGACAGACAATCTATATCGATGGTGGCTGGACCGCCTGCTGAAGAGGAGTGATTCATGGCATCCATCTACGAAGAACGACCCTGGCTGAAACATTATCCCGTCGGAGTGCCACACGATCTCGATCTAAGATCTGATACGGCTTTGAACGACTTCAGGCTTTCCGCCGAAGAACGATCCGGAAAACCGGCGGTCTACTATTTCGATCATTCCCTGTCTTATGGAGAGATCGATCGCCTATCCGATAGCCTTTCTGCGGCCCTTGCGGACATGGGACTTATCAGCGGAGACCGCATTATTGTGGATTTGCAGAACGTTCCTCAATTTCTTATTGCTGTTTACGCTGCATGGAAGGCGGGATTGATTGTGGTTCCACTCAATCCCATGTATAAGGAGAAAGAACTTTCCTATTTCTGCAGGGATTCGGGGGCCAGGCTCCTGCTTACATTGGATGAAATCGCCGATCGTCTTGACCTTTCTTGCCTGGAGGACACCTCCATTGAAAAGGTGGTGACCACTTCCGCCCTGGACCTGCTGCCCAGTGAAGCCGAAATTCCCGAACTTCTCAAAGGGTTGAAAAGAATTCCCGTGCCGGGAACAGTGGATATGCTGGAGTTGATCAAGGCTTTTGATGGAAAGAAGGCCGACGAACCGAATATCACGGCTGAAGACGTGGCATATCTGACTTATACTTCGGGGACAACCGGTCCTCCGAAGGGTGCTATGAATACCCACGGCAATATTGCTTTCAACGCCCGCGTATACCAGGAGATGCAGCGAATAGAAGACTCTGATGTGGTCTTAGGGGTGGCGCCCCTGTTCCATGTGACCGGCGAGGTGGCTCACCTGGCAACGGCCGCTCTGGCGGGGATTCCGGTGGTGCTCTATTATCGTTTTGACCCTGTCGAGACACTCCGCCTGATCGAAAAATGGAAGGTGACAACAACCGTAGCTTCCATTACCGTGTACATCGCCCTCATGAATCATCCGGATATCGGAAAAAGAGACCTCTCCTCCTTTGTCAAGGCCTATAGTGGGGGTGCCCCTGTTTCCGAATCCATCGTGAGACAGTTTGAGGAGCTTACCGGACTTTACCTGTACAATGTATACGGCATGACGGAAACCAATTCTCCTTCCCACTTGGTTCCCTGGGGGAAAAGGGCGCCCGTGGATTCGGAAAGCGGGGCCCTGTCCGTCGGGGTTCCTGTGCCCGGCTGCGTTGTGAAAATAATGGATCTGGAACAGGGGATTCGGGAACTTGGGCCCGGTGAAGTCGGGGAGATTGTTGACTCGGGCCCCATCGTTATTCCGGGGTATTGGGAGAAACCGGAAGAAACGGCCCATGCCATACGAGATGGTTGGTTATACACGGGTGATGTGGGCAAGATGGATGAAGATGGCTGGTTCTACCTGGTGGATCGCAAAAAGGATATGATTGTGGCTTCGGGGTACAAGGTGTGGCCCCGGGATGTGGAAGATGTGATCTACCAGCATCCCGGGGTGAAAGAAACGGCCGTGGTGGGGGTTCCCGATCCCTATCGGGGGGAGACGGTCAAAGCGTTTGTAGCCCTCAAGGACGGTGTTTCTGAACAGGTGACTCCTGAGGATATTATTGCATTCTGTAAAATTCGAATGGCTGCATATAAGTATCCGCGCGAGGTGGAAATGGTAGCTGAAATTCCGAAAACATTAACGGGTAAATTTCTTCGCCGCAGTTTGAGGGAGAAGGAAGAGGTGATTACATGATGAAATTCAAATGGCTGGTCGGGGGCGTGCTTTTGATCGCTCTTTTAGTGTATGCGCTCTTTTCCATTTACCCGGACTGGCTGTGGTTCAAGAGCCTTGGTTTCCCTTCTGTTTACTATACCATGATTCGGACCAAATTCGGATTTGGCTTTGCGGTATGGTTGTTCCTGATCCTGATTATCGCCGTGAACCTGGTTATCGCGAGACGCTTAAGTCCCGGGACCGGTAACGCATCCAGTGGAAAAGAGGGGCTTGCGGCTCAGACGGGCCTTTCCGCAGCCACGCTCAACCTTCTCTTCGTCGTCTTCATCCTGATTGCCGGTTTTGTCATCGCAACCAAGGGGTCCGAGAAATGGGTTCTGGTCCTTCGATATCTTTACGGGCAGTCTTTTGGAAGCGCTGATCCCATTTTTGGGAAGGACATCGGGTTCTATGTTTTTTCCCTTCCTTTTTATGTGTTCATTCGCAGCGGTCTCCTGCTCCTGTTCGTTTTTGCCGCGGGTCTTACCATCGTTTGGTACCTGAAAAACGGTTCCGTTCAGATCGTGGGTGAAGTGGTTCCCGAGGAGGGCAAACCCCCGAGCATACCAAGGATTGTCATGGCCCCGGGAGTGCGAAAACACCTGATGTTGTTAGGGGGAATCGTTGTACTGCTTTTTGCCTGGGGATATTATCTGAAAATTTACGGGCTTCTGTATTCGGCCCAGGGGCCTGCTTTCGGCGCCAGTTACACGGATGTGCATGTAAAAATCTGGGTCTTTCGGTTTCTGATTTTCGTCTCTTTCGCATTTGCTGTCCTTCTCTTTTTGAATGCATTTAAACCAGGGAACAAACTGATTTTAATAGGCGGCGGCGTCTGGGTCGGATGCATACTGATTTTCAGCATGGTGCTTCCCCTGGCCGTTCAAAAATTTGTAGTGAAACCCAATGAACTGACCAAGGAATCGGAATACATCGCCCATAATATCGATTACACCCGCAAGGCCTATAACCTCAATAAGATAAAAGTGGTGGATTTCCAGGTAAATGACAAGCTGAGTCTGGAAGAGGTGAAGAAACAGGATGCGACGATCCAGAATATCAGGATCTGGGACGAGCGGCCCCTTCTCCAGACCTATAGGCAGATTCAGGCAATCCGTCTCTATTACGATTTTCACAATGTGGATGTGGGGCGTTATACCATCGGCAACAAATACAGGCAGCTCATGCTGGCCGCGAGGGAGTTGGTCGTTAACCAACTGCCTCCACAGGCCAATACCTGGGTGAATCGGCACCTTACCTACACCCACGGGTATGGCTTGGCAGCAAGCCCGGTCAATGAGGTGACCAATGAAGGGCTGCCAGTGCTTTTTATCAAGGACCTTCCGCCCGTTTCCGATGTCGATCTCAAAATCGATCGGCCTGAGATCTATTATGGAGAAAAGACCGATCAATATGTCTTGGTAAACACCAAATCCAAGGAATTTGATTACCCCAAGGGCGACAGCAATGTTTATGCCAGTTACCAGGGAAAGGGAGGGGTGCCCATTCATTCCTTCATGCGGAGGCTTCTGTACGCGGTTGAATTCAGAGACCCTCAGATTCTGTTTACCAACTATCTTCGTCCGGAAAGCAGGATCATGTACAAGCGGGGAATTCACCGGAGGGTCAAGGCCATTGCCCCTTTTCTGGCCTATGATCGCGATCCTTACCTGGTAATTTCGGGAGGTAAACTCTACTGGTTTCTTGATGCCTACACCACTTCCGATATGTACCCCTATTCCACCCGATCCTATGGTCCGTTCAATAAGGAGCTGATTAACTATATTCGAAATTCGGTCAAGGTTGTTGTGGATGCCTACAACGGGGATGTTCATTTTTACCTGATTGACGAGACGGATCCCATTGCAGTGGCATACAGGAATATCTTTCCGGGTCTCCTGAAACCGTTTGAGAAGATGCCCGAGGATTTGAAAAAACATGTTCGTTATCCCAAGGACCTCTTCCATATTCAGGCTGCCGCATATACCAAATATCATATGGAGGAAGCCCAGGTTTTCTACAACCAGGAAGACCTCTGGCAACTCCCCGACGAAATGTATGGGGACAGCAGGCAGAAAATGGACCCCTATTATATCATCATTAAGCTGCCAGAAGGAGAGAAAGACGAGTTCTTGCTCATGCTTCCGTTTACTCCATCCAAGAAAGACAATATGATCGGATGGCTGGCGGCCAGAAGTGATCTTCCCCATTACGGAAACCTGATAGTCTATAAACTGCCAAAGGAAAAATTGATTTATGGACCCATGCAGATTGAGGCCAGAATCGATCAGCAGACGGAGATTTCCAGGGAGCTGAGTCTCTGGGATCAGAAAGGGTCCAGTGTTATCAGGGGAAACCTGCTGGCTATTCCCGTTTGTGATTCTTTCATTTATGTGGAGCCCATTTATTTAGAGGCGCAACAGGAAGAAAGATCGGGGGCGCCTGCAGGTGAGTCATCCAGGGGCTTAGGCAAATCCCGGGGAAAACAAGCTTCTGCCTCTCCATCGCGCGAAAAAGCAAGGGCTTCAGCCCTGCCGGAGTTGAAGCGGGTGATTGCGGCATTCGGCAATCGGGTGGCTATGGAAGATAGTTTGGACAAGGCATTGATGAGCGTGTTGGGAGGGGAGACTTCCGTGAAAGAAGGATCGATTCCGGCGGCTAAGGAGGTCCTCCTGTCTTCTCCCTTGGGTGTGCAGGCACTGGAACATTACAACAACGCCAAAGATCTCCTTCGCCAGGGGAACTGGACCGGTTATGGTGAGGAACTGGATAAACTGGAAAAAGTGCTGAAAAGACTGGCAGAGCAATAAAGGCTGGGTGAAAAATACTTGAAAGGGTCCGTCTGGTTCAAGAGCGTGGAAGGGGAGGGGACCACCATGTTCCTGAAGTTGCCCCTGCAGGTAAGTATGGAAGTAGAAAGCGACTAAACCGGCCCTTATCTTTGTGTAGATTTTCCGTATTCCCTGAAATAGGCTTGTAATATCTCGGGAGGTAGGCTATCATTTCACGTTTACATGAGTCTTAAAAGCTGCAATTAGCTTTTAGCTATTAGCCGTTAGCTTAAAGATCCCAATCGTTTGCATGACTTTTCCCTTTATTTGGGATTTCACTTTTCGATGCTTACCTATTGCATCGTAACTACCTGACATTGTGTGGCTAATAGCTAACGGCTAACCGCTAATTGCAGTTTTTAGGTGAGTAATAATATCCGCTGAAAGGACGAACGAAATCGAGGATGAACCAGAACCCTACTCTTAATCTGGATGTTTTTACAGAGCATTTTCTTGTTATTGAAGACAAGCTACAGGATGTATTTGCTTCCCGTGTAGCCCTTGTCCAGGATATAGGAACGCATGCGCTTTTGAAGCAAGGTAAGAGGTTAAGACCCCTTATCTTTGTTCTATCCTGCCAGCTGTGCAATTACAGCGGAGAGGATGTTTATGGGTTTTCAACGATCTTCGAATGTATTCATGCAGCATCCCTTCTCCATGACGATGTCCTGGATAATGCAGAAATCAGGCGAAACAAGCCCTCAGCCAACCAGATTTGGGGTAACCAGGCTGCTGTTTTAGGGGGGGATTTTCTCTTTTCAAAAGCCCTTTCCCTGGCCTCAACGGCCAACAGTGTAGAGTTCCTGAAAATCCTGACAAGAAGCACCGCAGAAATGACTGAAGGCCAGATTCTGGAGTTGCAACATACGGATAATTGGAGTCTTACCAGGGAACAATATATGGAGATTATTCAGGGGAAGACGGCTTCACTCATTTCCTCTGCCTGTGAGTGCGGGGCCATTATTTCCGGAATTGCGTCACGGGAAAGAGAAGCCCTTTCCGGATTCGGTCTTAACGCGGGCATCGCTTTTCAACTCATAGACGATCTTCTTGATTATACTTCTTCGGAAGAGGTATTTGGAAAACCTGTTGGAAAGGATCTGGAAGAAGGAAAAATCACCCTGCCTCTCATTTATACACTCGAAGGACTTGAAGTGGATGAGAAGAATCGGGTGATAGAACGTTTTATGAACAGACAGGCCAATGAGGAAGACCGTGAAAAATTGATCCATGCCATAAGAACGGGAGGCGCCATCGACCGTGTCAGGAAAGAGGCCCAGGGATTTGTTGATGAGGCGTCTGCCTGCCTTCACTTGTTTCCCGATTCTCCCACCAAAGAACATCTTCTCCAATTGAACAGCTATATCACTAAGAGAAAATTTTGACCCTGTGATTATCCTTTCTGATTTTTTTTCTCATGCAAAGGGGCACAGCGCAAAGAAATATACTATGATGAATTTGCGTGAAACTTTTGGGCTCATCGCGGATTTGCGTGATATTCAAGTTTGGTCTGCGATAGATTTTGCTCAGGTACCAGGTGTCAGGTGTCAGGTGTCAGGAAAAAAACCTGGCCACATTCGACCTATTCATAACATTACCCAATACTTGCGTATCTAAAAACCCAAAGTCGGGATCATAGACACTGAAACCTGACACCCGAAACCTGACACCTCGGTTCTGGAAATGCCGATTTTTCACGTTAATCCGTAGAGCCAACTTTTGCGCCGCTGCGCGAGATCCTTTCGGTTCCGGTTTGTTTGTGTCAGACAGCAATGTGGAGAAGGTCTTCGCCGATGGTGAGCTCTCCACTATAGGTGGAACGGCATTGGGAGGCGATATCGGTGGCAAGACACTCCGGGTAGAAATGGGTAAGGACCAGGCGTTTCACCCCGGCAAGAGAAGCAATATGTCCCGCGGATACAGGAGTCAGATGCCCTGGTGCTTCCTTGCCTTCGGGGAAAGCGGCTTCCAGTACGAGGAGATCGGCGCCCCTGGCCAATTCCACTATTTCATCACAGAAACCGGTATCGCCTGAATAGACAACGCTTTTTCCCGTTGCGGTCTCAACCCTGTAAGCAAGACTGTTCTGTGTGTGAAGCGTGTGACTGGTTGTGATTGAGAAGGTGCCGTAGCCTTTTTTTGATTTTTCTTTCAGGGAAAGTTCTTCCAGAGCCATGACTTCTGGAGGAAGAGATACCCAGTGGCCATAAGCTGCCTCGAAAGCATGCACGAACTCGTTTAATCCGGTTGGCCCCGTGATGGAAAAGGGCTTTCTCCGTTCCATGACCGAAGGGTTCCTCGTGGCAAAGAACAGGTGGATCAGGTCTGCAGTATGATCCGGGTGGAAATGGGTGAGGAATATCCTGTTGATTTGTTCGTGGCTCAGGCCGATTCTTGCAAGTTGGTGTAATGTCCCCGGGCCCATGTCCAGAAGGATGAGGGGGGTGTTTTCTATCAAAAGAGCCATTGAAGGGGAACTTCTGCCTGCAAGAGGAATGGCCGTTCCCGATCCCAGAATAATGACCTTCATTTCTTTGTATCTCCTTAAAATGGATGAAGTATCTTTTCTAATGGCGGATTGCACGTTAAATCAATTGGGAAGTCAAGAAAAACTCAGAAATATTACTCGATGACTATATCCTAAGGTGGCGAAGCCGCAACCAAAATGTCTCGCGCAAGACGCAAAGGCGCAAAGATTTCTGAGTCTCTATAGTGTTTTTTTTGCAGGCAGGGGTTTTTATGACGGAAAAAAAGAAATCAGGGCTGGCAAGAGAAGTCATTCGATTTACAAGATTTTTGAAAAGTCGAGGATTCAAGGTGTTTCAGACGAGCGTTCGAGATGCCATCAGGAGCCTGCGGGTGGTATCCATTGAAAACAAGGAGGATTTCTTCTCTTCGTTAAGGACGAACCTTTCTTCCAGTGATTTGGAATGGATGCAATTCCAATCTCTTTTTGATGAATTCTGGCATAGGAATGAAAGAGAGGATATGAAAGTCGATTCTCCGCAACCCGGCATGGAGGAGTTAAATGAGAAAGACGGTTCGGATCAGGACGCGTTCTGTGATGTGAAAGGAGGGAATACCGAAAGTACGGAGAGTGAAGGGGAGAAAGAATGGCTCGAAGGCGTGGCGTACACTTCCGTTTCCAAAGTTGAACAGACAGACCTGGGAAAATTTGAGAAATCGGATATCCAGGTTGCCCAACTCTTGCTGAAGAATATGATGGAGCCTTTTAAGTTGAACCTGGTGAGAAGATCCAGGAGATCCCGCAGAAAAGGGGTTATGGATTTTCCCCGAACGATCAGGAAAAGCCTCAAGACAGGAGGAACGCCCCTGAAACTTTTTTTCAGGGAAAAAAAGAAGCGTCTCAAACGATTGATTATCCTGGCGGATGTAAGTGGGTCCATGGATCGGTATGCACGATTTGTTATGCCATTTCTTTTAGGACTTAAAGGAATAGGGCCAAAGGCGGAAACCTTTGTTTTTTCCACTTCCCTGACCCCCATCACGTTCCTGATTCGACACCTGAACGTTGACGAGGCTTTGGAAAGGGTGGCAAAAGAGGTCCCCGAATGGTCAGGGGGAACAAGGATTGGTTATTCCCTGCGCCAGTTCAACCAGGGAGCGGGCCTGAAACTTCTGAACCAGAGGGCGGTGGTGGTTATCCTGAGTGACGGGTGGGATTTGGGAGGCAAGGAACTCCTGAGACGGGAAATGGCCTTTTTACATGGCAAGGCGTATTCTGTGATATGGTTGAATCCGCTCGCGGGAGATCCGGATTACGAACCCCTCTGCAAGGGGATGAATGTGGCTATGCCCTATGTTGACCATTTTCTTCCGGCGGACAGTCTCAACAGTTTGAAAAAGGCAGGGAGTCTTCTTGCAAAAGTGGTTTTTCACTAACTGCCCTGCTCAACAATCACCTTCACCCCTTTTGGGGGGGTGAAAGTGAAAAAGCGCTCGTCCAGTGTGTGTATTTCGGTGAATTCTCCAAGCATGAAAATAGTTATACTCCCTAACAGGTTGTGTATTTTAGTCGTTCGAATACGGTAGTCGTTGGTGGCCATTACTTCGATCTTCTGGATTTCCTGCCAGGGAGGGGTTGGAATCAACTCCATTTCATATTCGTCCAGACTGTTTTTTCCATGCAATGTGACCTGGAAATTATCTTCCACCTCTACAAGTCCGCGGAATATATTGGTCATAAGACTGAGTTCTTTGCCGAACTCCTCTGTCTTATATTCATAGGCTGTTTTCTTGTCAGGGATATACCACCACATGGTCGTACTGTTTGCTATGATAGTTTCAACTTTAGGCTTTTCCTGTTCCAGCCTCAAGAGGTCAGGAGGTTTGAAATATATTGTCCCTGTGGCCAGATCGCCTTTTGCCTGGCTCCCTAACATGCTCATGGAACGGGTGATAACCTCCCTTGTGTAAGGGATGGAGATGGCGTCAAGATGCCCGTAGGTCTTTTTGAGGCCATTAAGGACCTGGGGCAGATCATCGCCTGCCAGGGCCGTCCCCTGGATCATGGAAAATATCAGACTGCATAGTATAATTACTCGAAACATATGTTTAATTCCTCCCTCCGAAGACCTCCCGCGGTCTGACACCGTCGGATGGTCCTACGACGCCCTGTTTCTCCATTACTTCAATCATTCGAGCTGACCGGTTGTATCCCACCCTCAGTTTGCGCTGAAGCATGGAGATGGATGCCTGTCCTGACTTTGTGACAATGTCGATGGCTTCATCATATTTTTCGTCAAATTCTATCTCTTCTTCGCTTTCCTCTTCATCCTTTGCAATTTGGGTGAGGATGGTTGAATCATATTCCGGGGCCTTTTGCTCTCGTAGGAAGTCTACGGTTCTTTTCACTTCTTCTTCCGATACATAAGCGCCGTGGATCCTTGCCAGACGGCCAACGCCCGGCGGCATGAACAGCATATCTCCGTCACCCAGAAGATTTTCGGCGCCGTTGGTGTCGATAATGGTTCTTGAGTCCACTTTTGAAGACACCTGAAAGGATATTCTGGTGGGGAAATTGGCTTTGATAATTCCGGTAAGGACATTGACCGATGGCCGTTGTGTTGCGATAATCAGGTGAATGCCTGCCGCCCTTGCCATTTGGGCCAGCCTGGTAATGGATTCCTCCACATCTTTTGATGCGACCATCATCAGGTCCGCAAGTTCGTCAATGACTACAACAATGTAGGGAAGGGTTTTGTCGATTCCCCGATCGCCGGTGTCCTCTGGTTTTTTTGGAGCGTTAACGATTTTACGGTTATAGGTTTCAATATTCCGGACGCCTCTGTCGGAAAGAAGCATGTAGCGTCTTTCCATTTCATCTACGGCCCATTTGAGTGCTTTTGTGGCATCCTTGGGTTCTGTGACCACCGGGTGAAGCAGGTGAGGGATATCTTTATATACGGAGAGTTCTATCCTCTTTGGATCAATCATCAGCATCCTGACCATGTCCGGGGACAGCTTGAAAAGCAGGCTCTCTATCATGGTGTTTATGCTGACGCTTTTTCCTGTTCCCGTGGCGCCGGCTACAAGGAGATGGGGCATTTTGGTGAGATCCGCAACCACGGGCGCCCCTGTGATATCCTTACCAAGGGCTATGGGAAGTTTGGCTTTGGAGTTCTGATACGCGCTGCTCGCTAAAATCTCTTTAAGGACAACGATTTCTCTGTGGTTATTGGGTATTTCAATGCCTATGGCGGCTTTTCCCGGAAGGGGGGCGACAATTCTTATATTAGAGGCCCTCAATGTCAAGGCCAGATCATCAGACAGTCCGGCCACTTTACTGATTTTGATTCCCGGGGCCGGGGCATATTCGTACATGGTAATTACCGGTCCCGGGAGAATTTCCACGACTTCCCCCAGCACTCCGAAATCAGACAGCTTTTTTTCGAGCCTTCGTGCGTTCATCTCCAGACTTTCCCTCTGGATTTTAATGTTCTTCCTCTCCGGGGGATCAGACAGAAGATCCAGGGGGGGGAGTTTGAGATCTCCTGCCACATTCATGAACGAAAATTTTTCCTGTTGGGGAGCGTTTTCTTTTTCGGATGCGGGTTTTATAATGGTTACCTTTGGCCTCGATTTGAGCTTTTTACGGGCAATCGTTGTTTTTTTTGCCCTTTTTCTCCGCTCCACCCTTTTTGTGATGAGGTTGATTAGGCCCTTTAAAATTCCCAGGATCCAGATCCCCAGTTTTGAAAGCAGCCATCCGAGGGAGAGCCTGGTCAAGATCATTAACGAAAGGATGAAAACCGTCAAAAGCATGATATTGGCGCCGAATTTGTTCAGGGCGTTTCTGGCCATGGCGGCAATATGAAGGCCGATCAGTCCGCCTGCTTCCATTTTCCTGCCTTTGAAAATAAGCTCGTCGGAAAAATGAAGATCCATAATAGCGGAAAAGGAAACAACCATGAAAACGGCTGCAATAAGACTTTTTACGGGAGATGAAACGGAACGTCCCTTAAAGGAAAGAAAAGAGAGCGTAAAAAAAACCACCGGGATCCAGAAAGCGGCAAAGCCCAAAGTATCAAAAGAGACCCCAGCAAGGTGTGCCCCTATTGCGCCGAAGAGATTGTGCGCCTTGTCCAGGGGACCGGTGGAATTCCAGAATAGCCTGTCTGCCGGCCAGAAGGATAAGAGGCTTACCGCAAAAATAACGGCCATTAATAAAAGGAGTATCCCCGGTATTTCTCTTCTGACCGGGTGAGGCGTTTTCTGGCCCTTTTTCTTTTGTTCTGATTTACCGCTGGGTTTGCGCTTCACGTATTCTTTTCCCCTGTCCTGCAGGACTCGCTTTATA
>CAYOWC010000011.1:0-22816 GCA_964407525.1 uncultured Desulfobacteraceae bacterium
GTAACGCGCATATGCCTGACAAACAAAGATGAATGGAATTCATTCACGGGTATTGGAATTAGAACCATGCCCTGTTTTTCTTATATCTCCGGGAGAGACATCAAGTCAATAGGTGGAAATTATTTTCTATCGAAAGGTGCTGGTAAACCTTTAATCTTTACGAGATCCTTAATTTGTGCAATATTTGCCCCCATGCGCATTGTACTCGTACATCCCGCCGGTTCAAACTGGGTCCCCGGAAAAAAAGACGTTACGGTTATTGCTAACCGTATGGCTCCACTTGGTCTTATTTCCATTGCAGCGTATCTCGAAAAAGCGGGGCATAGGGTCTTTGTCTATGACTGTCTGGGGCCTGGAATGCCTTCGGACAATCGTATCCATACGAAGGCTATCCTGGCTTACCATCCTGACATGGTGGGCATTTCCGCTACAACCTCAGGATTCTTTGACGGTTACGAACTCGCGGAAAAGATCAAGCAGAACCAAGATGAAGTCACGATTATATTTGGTGGCGTACACATATCTTCGCTCGGGGCATCCCTCCTGAAAGATTACCCGGCCATCGACTTTCTCTGCCTTGGAGAGGGGGAACAAACCATTCTGGAGCTGGCAAACGGGGGGGTGCCGGCTACTATCCCGGGGATTGCGCACAGGGATATAAATGGACCGGTCGCAAATCCACCGCGGGAGCACATCCCCGAACTGGACGACCTGCCTTTTCCAGCGTATGAAAAACTGAAAGGTTTTCCAAAAGGGTACAGCCTCCCTCTTTTCAGCTATTCCCTTACCCCTGGTGCAACCATGGTAACCAGTCGAGGTTGCCCTTATCAGTGTTCGTTCTGCGACCGTTCCGTTTTCAAACGAGGCTTTCGCTATAACTCGGCGGAATACGTTTACGAGCATATTACATACCTGCGAAAGCGGTTCGGTATTCGTCATATCAATATCTATGACGATCTTTTTACGGCCAATCGAAAACGCATAGCTGAACTGTGCAGACTCCTCATCGCGGATCCTCTTGGGATGCAGTTCAACTGTGCTGTTCGGGTGGGCCATTGTGACGATGCGCTCCTTGGAATGCTGAAACGGGCCGGCTTCCTTCAGCTTTCCCTCGGGATTGAAACCGGCGATGCGGATCTTATGAAGGTCCATAAGCCCGGTGTGTATCTTCATGAGGTACAGGATACCGTCCAGCGCATCCAACGGATGGGGCTCAGGGCCAAAGGGCTGTTCATGATGGGTCTTCCAGGCGAAACCCCTGAGACGATCCAAAAAACGAGTGATCTTGTCATCTCCCTGGGACTTGACGATATGAACATGTCAAAATTCACCCCATTTCCAGGTGCCCCGGTCTGGGAAACCATTTTCCAAGAAGGCGTCTTTGACTGTGACTGGCGAAAGATGAACTGTCTTAACTTCGTATTTGTCCCAAAAGGCTTTACCTCGAAGGAACAGCTTGATGAATTGTATAACCACCACGTAAAGAGGTTTTACAGCGATCGGTCATGGCGAAAAAAATTTCGAAAACAGATTTGGCACCACAGGTGGAGCCTCTGGTATTTTGCCAAGCATCTGCCAACTTTCCTTGCCGCCAAACGCAACTTCGAACCCAAATAGAGTGATCTATTGGACTATTTTGATTCCTACCGTGCGCAGTTCCCCATTACTGAAAACCACGTATTTTTGAATCACGCGGCTATTTCCCCCATACCCACAGGGGCTGTCAAAAAAATGGCAGCGCTTTTGGAGCAGATCGCTTTAGCCGGGGGCGGTTCCTATTCTGAATGGATGGAGGAAGTTGAGGCAGTGAGGACGCTTGTCGCAGCACTCCTTTCCTGTAAATCAGGGGAACTGGCATTTGCAGGAAACACTTCTGAAGGATTGAGTGCGGTGGCAACTGGATTGACGTGGCGGAAAGGGGACATCGTTCTCATTCCGGCGCCGGAATTTCCGGCCAACCTATATCCTTGGGTAAACCTGGCATCCAAGGGGGTGGGCATTAGAGCCATTCAACGAAAAAAGGGATGCTTTTATGTGGAAGATCTGGAAAAGGCCCTGGAGCCGCGGACAAGATTGCTCTCCGTAAGTTCCGTGGACTTTTCAACGGGTTTCCGTTGCGACCTGGAGGCGCTGGGAGATTTTTGCAGAAGGAAAGGGCTTCTCTTCTGCGTGGATGGCACCCAGAGCGTGGGGGTTCTCCCCATGGATCCGAAAAAGAGTGGGGTTCATTTCCTCGCGGTTGGAGGTCACAAATGGCTTCTAAGCCCCATGGGGTGTGCGATATTGTATATATCAGAAGAAGCGAATCATCTTGTACACCCGGAAAGAGTGGGATGGAAAAGTGTGATCGACGAGGAGAATTTTTTTCAAAAAGATTTCCGATTGAAACCGGATGCCCTTCGGTTTGAACCGGGAAGCATGAATGTGCCTGGGATTTATGCCCTCGGCGCAGCGATCAGACTCCTGAACGAAGCAGGTCTTGATCGGGTAAACGAACGGATCCTGTTTCTGAATAACCTCTTGATCCAGGGTTTGAAAGATCGAAACATGGAAATCGTATCCTCCCTTTCCATCCATGAGCGTTCCGGAATTCTCAGCTTTTTTCCCGATGGAGATCCTGAAGCATTGCTCACCTTTCTTAAAGAACGAAATACCATCGTTTCCGTCAGGAATGGTATGGTTAGATTATCCCCACATTTTTATAATAATAGTGACGATGTGGCCCTGTTTTTTGAAGGGCTTGACCGATTTGCCTCCAGATGAATCTCACACGAAGTCTCGCGCAGAGACGCAAAGACGTAGAGAACAAAAGGTTTCCCCGCTTCCGCTTTGCTCCAGACGGGATCTGCGACAGGTGTTGGGCGTATGGCCTAAAGACTTCTCGAAACAGAGAAAAGAAAGACGACTCCCTTCTCCGCACCCGGTTCCATCCAGACTTCTCCCCCATGGCGCGCCACAATTTCCTTCACAATAGCCAGGCCAAGACCGGTACCCTGAACGCCTGTAGATGTTTTTTTTCTCTTGAATACTTCAAAAATTTCTTTTGAATCCTCTTTTTTCAGACCAATCCCGTCATCAGCAACAGAAATGATGTGGAACTGGTCTGAGAGGCGGTAGCCGATTTCGATTTCGGTCATGGAGTCGCCGCCATATTTCAAGGCATTGTCCACCAGATTTCTAATAATTCTCAACATGGACATTCTGTCTGCTCTTATTTCGGGGAGATTGTCGGCTTGCAGCCACTGTAGCGCGCGAGCTGAAAGACGGGAGGCAACTTCATCCTGTGCATTCTTGAGGATTTCTTTTAATGGCATGTCTTCAAATGAAAAGGGTGTTTCTTTTGTAGATATGAACACATTAATATCTTCAACGAGAGAGGCAACTTGCTTTGAAGCCTTCAGGATCTGCTTGCAGTAATTCTTTCCTTTCTCATCAAGCATATCTCCATAATTTTTTTGAAGTAACTTGGTGATGCCGTAAATGCCGATAGCCGGGCTTTTCAAATCATGGGATACTGAATAGGAAAACATTTTTATTTTCTCAGCACTTTCCCTGACCTCTTCTTCCGCCTCCGTTCTCTTTTCCGCCATCACATTGAATGCCGTGGCCAACTCACTGATTTCATCACTGGTGTTCACAGAGATCTTCCCATCGAGATCCCCTCTGCCAAACTTTTCAGAACCCTGCTTCAAGATCCTGACAGAACGGATAATATCCCGTGTGGTAATGACCGTTACACCTCCCATTACAAGGATTGCTAAGATCGCCATGGCCAGGGTGATAGTTGTGGTCGCAGCACCGAATTTCATAGCCGCTTCAGCACCGGATTTTGTTTCTTCCCTGAGCAGGGGTTGAGCACGTTCATTGAGAAGGGATTCTATCCATTGTATTTCCTGCTCAAAAGCTTCAATTTTTGACAAGAGTTGTTCTTTGATACCGAGAAGATGGAAACTGTTTTCTATCGTATTTTGGAAATTCCTGTGAATCTCCAGGCGAGAAGAGACTTCGGATTGCGAGGGGGTTCCTTTTTCGAAAAGGGCCTTTGAGGTTTCGAAATCGGCTGAGGCGATCTTGATCTTTTTCACCGTATCAGAATTGCTTTCAGAAATCTGCCCATTGATTTCCTCAAAAATTCGCATAAGGGCGATTTTCATTTCAAATGCGTATTCCCGTTTTTTGAAAACCTCGGGGCCTGGTTTTTCACCATTGCCTTGAAGTTCCCTGTCGAGGAGATCATTGGTCTTCTTAATATGTTTTACAAGCAGAGTCCGCGACACCTGTTTCTCCCGCACAAGCGAGATAATATCCTTGGACAATTTCCTGAACCTATTGTAGAAATCTCTTATTTCACTCCCTAACGATCTTTCCAGATCACTACTACCAAGCCGCATAAATTCGCTGATAAAATGTTTCAAGGAACTTTCCGATTTCTGAGCAGTTTCCAAATGCCATTCGGCATCGGTTCTCAGGTATCCGTACACAGCCCTTGCGATCTCATCTATGTTTACTTCTATTTCCAGGAGAGCATTTTCCATGGGTTCCGAAACAACGAGCACGCTCTTCAATGCGTCGTTTAATTTCTGAATCTGGAGGTACGATACCAGTCCGCTGAAACTGAGAACAAGAATCAGAATTCCAAAGCTGAACCACAGTTTTTTTGCGATTGTGATTCTCATGACTGCCCCGTTCAAGCTTATGACTACGGAACGAAATGAAGTTCATCAGCGAAAAGCATTTAGAAAACAGCTTCGAATCAACTCAAAATGATTCCGGTGATTGCGTATTTTCCACCAGACATGTCCTTGATTCCCTATAGTCCAGGGGGGATTGATCTCGCCACCTCCGCCCTTCAATAAAGAGGCGACGTTGTCCGCACCATGACCTGGAAATGGACCTCTACCTGTTCCGCCCAGCCAGTTCTCTTCCCCGGTGACATCTGTGGACCAGGAAAATGGGTCCGACAATAAAAACTGTGCATTTTCTTTTTCGGCGACCCTGTTCATCTCCTTCAGGTGAAGAAAGGGCAGGGGGATCTTGTCTATGAGATTAAGGGATGAAAGGGTGTTGAAAGAACTGGTTCTGAAGGGAAGAGCCTGGGCATCTGCTACAAGGAATTCGACTTTTCCAGGTTCCCATCCTTTGTCCACGTGAATTGTCTTTTCTTGCGTTAGAGAACCTTCAAGCACGAGAGAGACTTGCAGAGAGCCATTGGTAAGAAGCTCTCTTGCCTGTTTAATAAACGCATGGGAAAGATCCACTCCTACGGCAAAATCAGATTTCCGACTCATTTCGAAGGTAAACCGACCCACCGCGCAACCCGCATCCAGGGCCAACCCGGTGCGTGATCCAATAAGGCCTGACCATTCCATATATGCAGATGCGGCCTCTTCGTCCTCAAAAAGGTCACCGTAATGGCTCCAAAGGTAGGACGATACAACCGATGGCGCCTCGTATTTTCCGGAGAAGCTGGATGACCGGTTCTGAGCCGGAACGAGGAGGGCAATTCCTTCCGTGATGGGATAATTCACGCCGCATTGTCCACAGCGAAGGAGGCCTGAAACGATATCAAACCCATCCATATCCTGGGTTTCGAGATGGAGGGAAATTTCATCAGGAAGGCAGGAAGGGCAGACCAAAAATTCAAGTAGGGTTCGTTTCATGAGTTTTTGAGTACCGTCAGCGGTGAGTGGAAAAAATATTCTCGGGGAGACGAATTCACTGTTTACGGAGGGAAGCTCCCAACGAGGATGACGAAAGAAGAGCCTTTGACGGCCCCCCTTTCGTTTGAACGATTTTCACGTCAATTATGCCGGTGCGTGACATGCGGGTGCATGACATGCAGGAGAGTGGCATGCTGGTGCGTGACATGCGGGAGCATGACAAGACGGAGCGTGGCATGCAGGTGCATGACAGCTTGCTGCATAAGACACTTTCTTTTCAACTTTCTTGATCTTTACCATGGATTTCACCTCCTTTCTTCAAATAGCCTTCCTTTCCCAAAACCTGAACCGCTTCGATACAGGAATCGAAAAATGCTTCTCTGGTCATTTCCTGACCATATTCTGCATAAAGTTTCCTCGAAACAGATTCGAGCGGCCTTTTTCCGTCACAAAGTGCAAGAAGGTCTTTTGTAAAGGCGTTTATTTCCACTACCTCCAGGAGATCATCCTCCTGTCGGAAGAGAATAACCGTTTTTTTCGGGTCATATTCTCCCTGGAAAAAACCAGCCTTAAGGTCCATTATAATCACAGGAACTTCAAAATCAAATCCTTTCATGATGATGTCACTGTTTTTTACAGCAATGAACCCGTTGAGATTTTGTAAATCAATCGAGAAATTCTCTCGTGCTGGAGCGGGTTTTCCCACTTTGAGTGCAAGGTTTTCGTACTCCAGGATATCTTTGAACCAAGGCTGTTTCAGACTGTCTCCCTTCGAGATTATCTCTTCAGCAAACTGACCAAAGTATAGATAACAGTCACTGGGGGTTAGCGCGACGACCTCCCTTTTCAACCGGTTTTTCAACCACTCCAGCCATTGAATGAACAGATCGGCAATGAACTCTTGGGTTTCGAGGCTCAGAAGCAGGAAGGATTTTGGATAAAAGCGGACGATGAGCGGAAAATAGCTCGCTATCAGGTTGAGTTCTTCCAAAGGGTAGGCAGGGCAGGGCAAATTGTAGAAACTACTGAAAATAGATGGCGAAGCATCGATCATTTCTTCATCTGCGGCGAGCCTCTTTCCTTCGTCAAATTCAAGGCCAAGGGCAAAATAGGTGTCCACCTGTCGTACGGCGCGGTTTATGTATCTCTTGAAAAGATCGGTGCCCGGCAGGAGCGTCGGGAGTTGTATGAGCGGGTTGCTGTTCCCGAGAATACCTGTTCTGAGAGTCATACGCAATGTGTCGTCTATATCCTGTTTTTCTTCGAGAGGAAAACCAATCACAAAGCTCAGGGTGGGAACAATCCCCTGCGAAGCTGTTTCCGCCACGCGGGTGTAAAGAATAGCCTCGTCAATATCTTTTCGGATAAAGGCCAGTGTGCGCTTCGATCCTGAATCGATCCCGTAGCACATGGATTCACACCCTGCCTCCCTCATAAGGGCAAGAACATGGGCGTCCACACTGTCAAGTCGTGAAATACAGTACCATGGGAGATGATTCAGCTCTTTCCGGATGACTTCATGGCAAAATGATTGCACGAATTCTTTCCGGGCTGTAAACTGATCATAAGCCAATAGAAAACATTCCGCCCCAAAGTTGTGGTGCAGTCCGGCCATTTCTTTCACCAGCCTGTTGACGGAATAGGTACGCGATCTGCGCCTCCACATGATCGATTCAGAGCAGTAAACGCAGCGATGCGGACATCCTCTGCCAACCTCAAGAATGGCTATGCTTCTCGGGAGGTCGCAGGCATCACGATAGGCTTCAAGTGGAGGAGAAAAGCTGTAATCGGGCAGTGGCAGGTCATCCAGTTTCGAAACCAGGGGTCGATCCGCACCGGCGAGGATTTCGTTCCCCCGACGAACAGTAGTTCCCGCTATTTCGAAGGCCTCATTACCGTTTGCGTAGGCTTCAACCAGCTCGGGGAACACAATTTCCCCCTCTCCCCTTACCATACAGTCGATGAAAGAAAAGTTTTCAAGAGTGGTTCTGTCAGCAAAAGAAACGTTGTGCCCCCCGAAAACGATCTTGACATGGGGGGTTCTTGCCTTTATCCTCCTGGCAATCTGAATGGCCGGGGGGAATGTGGTGCATTGTGCGGACATGGCAACCATATCCGGGTTTTCTCCCATAATGATTTCAGCGGATTCATCATAAATATTCTTCCCCATGGATAAGGTCTTCCGGCGAATGGCCAAGACAAGGTCCAGAAGAACGACTTCATGGCCGGAATGTTTTATGGAAGTGGCAATATTGATAAGGCCAAGCGGCGGAAGGTTGTACATGCCCTGCAGATAAAAGGGTGGGAAAACCAGAACGATTTTCATGGGGTCCTTTCACGTTCCTGTGGATTCAAGTCTGTCTTTATAGGTTTTACGGCAAGCATTTCGTTCAGTATCTAAAAGCTGCAATCAGCGGTTAGCCGTTACATCGACTCACAATATCAGTTACTTACAGTGCAACAGGTAAACATCAAAAAGTGAAGGTCCCAATAACGAAGAAAAACATATAAATGATTGGGGTTTTTAAGCTAACGGCTAAAAGCTAAAACCTAATTGCAGCTTTTATGTAGTATAAAGAGAAATTTGACTTTCGTCAAATACTCCTTTAATCAGGAAGCACCATTATCGTTTTCATGGGTTTCATGCCTCCATGAACGGCCATTGGGGAGCACCCTCAAAGACAATTTCGAATAAGGTTCTGCTTGAGCTATCAAAGGTAACTAAAGGGTTTAAATGAAAAAAAAGAGAGAAGATGGTTTAGGTGAAAAGTTTTTCGTTGACGGGCATGTGGATCTTCCGTATTTCATGATGAATTATGGCCACGAAGGATCATTCAAAGACCTGCAGGAAGGATCGTTCACCTTCAAAAAAGCTACGGAGTCAGGGGTAAGACTCTTCTGTACGGCTATTTATTGCCAGGACCTGTTTAACGGGCAGGAAGCATTCAGACACTATTCAGAGGTTTTCCATTTTACCAGGAAATCCATGGAATCCTTGAGATTGATTAAAAACGAACAGGATCTTGATGCCATAAAAGACAACACAGAGGATCTTGGTACGTTGTTTCTTTTGGAAAATGCCGATTGTCTTGCTGGTAACACTTCCCATATTGAGGAGCTGAAAGAAAACGGAATTTTGGCAGTTGGTCTGACCCATGCCGGCAGCAACCGCCTCGGTGATGGAAACAATATCCGTTTTTCCCAAGGGCTAACGGATGCCGGAAGAGACATTGTCAGACTCTTAATTGAAAACGGGACACTCCTGGATGTGGCTCATCTTCACCCCGCCTGTTTCCGACAAATGCTGGATCTCGTTGAAGCGCCCATTATTTCCTCCCATACCGGCATTAGAGAAGTTTTCGACATTCAGCGAAATATCGATCTCGAACAGGCAGGGGAAATTTTTGAAAGAGGAGGCATCGTGGGGATTTCCTTGAATCCGGAAATGCTGGCGCCCGAAGGTACATCTGAAGTCAACAGTGTTTTCGTTCATCTTGATACAGTAGTCCAGAAATTCGGACCCGACGGGGTTGGAATTGGTTCAGACTTTTGTGGCTTTGATGCTTCTATTGAAGGAATGGAGGACATCTCCGGTATAGGGCTCCTCGTCGAAGAATTGCTGAATCATGGGTACGGTTACAGGGCTGTGGAGAAAATCATGGGAGAAAATTGGTTTAACATGTATAAGAGAGTTCTTGCAGGAGAAGGTTAATCGAGTCGTCTTTTCGCGTTAAACGGATAGTGAAGAAAAAGGAAATGGTATGAAAGCAAAATGCATCGGAATTTTATTTGGTGTTTGGTTGGCAACAGGAATTTTTTCATCTGTCTTTGCCACGGTTGAATGGATCCCATCCGGCGCCTTGGAAATAGGCCGGCCGATTCTTGATTTCACAGTCAGCCCTGATGGAAAGCATTTTTTTGTGCTCACAAAAGGTGGCGATATCTTTATCTACGACCGGGAAGGAAAACCTGCCGGAAAGATAGCTACAGGAAAGGATGTGAATCTCATCAGAGTCAGTGCAGATGGAACACGGATCTTCCTGTCAGGCAATCAGGCGGGAACACTAGAGTGGCTGGACTTCGATTTTATCGTAGAGGTTAACGTATTCGGTTCTCCCTACAGAGGATCTCCGGATGCTCCGGTCGTTATGGCTGTTTTCAGCGATTTTCAGTGACCTTACTGCGCACGGCTCGCGCCGCAACTTGAGCAGTTGCTCAAGCAGTATCCCAGAACGGTAAAACTTGTTTTCAAAAACTATCCCTTAAGCAGTCACAAATTCGCCAAAAAAGCGGCGGCGGCAGCCCTTGCAGCTGGACGACAGGGTAAATTCTGGGAATTCCATGATGAATTATTTAAGATCTACAGAGTGATTAATGACAAAAGAATAAACGAGATCGCTCGAATGTTAGGCTTAGATGAATCTCAGTTTGAAACGGATAGACAAGACCCCTCGATTCTCAAAAAAATAGAGAGTGATTCCAAAGAAGGAAGAAGTATTGGAGTGACGGGTATTCCAACGATATTTATGAATGGCAAACGTGTGAAAAACAGAAACATTAAATCGTTGAAAGATATGATCGAAAGGGAACAGAAAAAGGCGGCAGATAAGTAAACAAAAAAAACGGGCATACCGTTTGAATTTCCCGGCATGCCCGTTTTTATTCTGGTAAGGTATAAGCCTAGACGACTGTTACATTCGCCGCGGCAGGACCTTTCTGTCCTTGCTCTATATCAAAGGTAACACGATCACCCTCGTTAAGAGTCTTAAAACCAGCAGCATTGATTGCTGAATGATGAACGAATACGTCCGCGCCATCTTCCTGCTCAATGAAGCCAAAGCCCTTCTGATCATTAAACCACTTTACAGTTCCATTAGCCATTGTGACATCCTCCTTTCAAAAATTTTCATCGTTCCAAGCTTCAGGCTGCCACTTTTGCAAATGGATCTTTCCCTTAGAACTAACAGGCCCGCCGAACACGGCCCTTTCATGATTTGGTGAACACTAAGCAATTCTCTATGGAATGTCAAGTAAAAACCATGAGCAATCCGCAATTCGATGTTTTTTTTAACAGTAAGCAAGTATTTAATGAAGAACCTTATCACCTAAAAGCTGCAATTAGCGGTTAGTGGTTACCTAGCCACACAATATCAGCGTTTACGATGTAATTGCTAGGCATCAAAAAGTGAAAGCCCAAATAAAGGGAAAACTCATGCAAATGATTGGGATCTTTAAGCTAACGGCTAATAGCTAAAAGCTAATTGCATCTTTTAGATATCATTCCATTCAAATCCCTAAGAACGCTGAACGAAAAATATCGCTTTCAAGAAGCTCTTGCCCGGAGCCTTCACCCGTGATCCTTCCAGTCTGAAGGACGTATCCCGTATCAGAGAGATCCAGGGCCTCGCGAACATTCTGTTCCACAAGCAGGATTGTCATTCCCTCTTTTTTCAAACGTCGGACGGTGTCCAGAACCTCATCCACCAGAATGGGAGCAAGCCCAAGTGAAGGTTCATCCAACATGAGGACCTCTGGATTGGACATGAGCCCCCTGCCTATGGCCACCATTTGTTGCTCTCCCCCCGAGAGCGTGGATACCAGTTGAGTCCTGCGTTCCTTTAACCTGGGGAAGAGATGAAAAACATGGTCGAGATTTTCCTGGATTTTCAGTTTGTCTTTAAGAATGAAGGCCCCGAGATGCAGGTTTTCCTCCACGCTCAATGGCTTGAAAAGCATTTTCTCTTCGGGCACATAGATAATACCCATCCGAACGATATCTTCCGTGTTAAGTCTCTGAATTTCCGTATCCCTGAAGAAGATTTGGCCTTCAAAAACTTTCTGTGACCCCATAATGGCTCTAAGCAAAGTAGATTTTCCCGATCCGTTTGAGCCCACAACACACACGGTTTCACCAGGTCGAACCTTTATGGATACGCCATGGAGAACAGGCAGACCGGAGTAACGAACCTTTATGCCATCTACTTCAAGAATGTATTCGCCCATAGACTCTTTAAACCTTCGTCAGGATAGATTATGCTCTTTCGCGTATCTTTCTCCGAGATAGGCCTTTATGACAAGGGGGCTTTTTGAAATGGTTTCCGGGGCACCCTCTGCGATTTTTTCTCCATAGTCGAGGACAATAAGCCTGTGGCTTATCTTCATGACCAGTTCCATCACATGTTCAATGAGGATAATCGTGATGCCCATTTGCTCATGGATATGTCTTATGCTGGCCATAATTCCCTCTATTTCATTAGGATTTAAGCCTGCCGCCACCTCATCGAGAAGAAGGAGTTTGGGAGCTGATCCGATAGCGGTTGCCATAGTAACCCGTTTCTGGGCAGCCACCGGAAGCTCGCTTACGAGATAATCGGAAAGGTCTTCAATGGCCATATTTTTCAGGATTTCAAGTGCATGGGCCTTTGCTCGAGAGCGGGAACGGGCTTTCATGAAACAGCCTACCATGACATTTTCAATCACCGTGAGATCGCCGGCTGCCACATATACTTGAAATGTCCTGGCCAGCCCGCGCTGAGCCACTTCATGCGCCTTCAATGCCGTAATATCTTCCCCGTCAAAGATAATCTGACCGGAAGTAATCGTATGAAGCCCTGAAATACAGTTGAAGAGGGTTGTTTTTCCAGCCCCGTTCGGTCCTATCAGACCCACCAACTCATCCTGTTCGACGGTAAAGGAGATGTTGTTATTGGCCCTGAGACCGCCAAAATCCTTTGTCAGGTTGTGGATTTCGAGGAATGCCATTAATTGCGTTTCCTCCGTCGAATTTTTTCCACAATGCCCCAGACGCCTCGAGGCTCAAAGGCGGAAATAAGCATGATGATGATTGCGTAAAGGATCAGGTCGATGCCCACCAGCCCTGCCTGGGCGCCAAGCCAGTCTTTCAGGTAACTCTTGAGAGGAATTAAGATACCAGCTCCGATGATCGGCCCCCAGAGGGAACCTGCCCCCCCAAGCATGGCCATCAGGGCAATCATGATGGAGATATCGAGACTCATGGTGTCTTCAGGCTCTATGCTCCTAACGTAGCAGGCATGAAAAGAACCGACCATGCTGACAAAGGCCGTAGCGATGGCATAGGT
Source organism: uncultured Desulfobacteraceae bacterium (assembly GCA_964407525.1). GTDB lineage: Bacteria > Desulfobacterota > DSM-4660 > Desulfatiglandales > Desulfatiglandaceae > DUZB01. The sequence goes on from CAYOWC010000011.1 coordinate 12,761, forward strand.
TTTGATTTTTGCCCAGTGGACATTAATGCCTAAGGACCGCGCAACATCCTCATTGTCTTTGATGGAACGCAGTTGAAAACCCAGCCTCGATTTTCGAAACCAGTTAATGTACAGAATGCCGATGAAGAAAAAAACCAGAATGACGTAGAAATAATAGATATCTTCCCTGAAGATAAGTCGCATGAAATCCGGTGGGGGGAATTCTATGGGGGAAATTTCAAGCCCTCTTGCAGCCCCTACAAAGCCCCAGACTTCAAAGATGTCTTTTAAGACCAGGGAGGTGGCGATGGTGGCAATGGCAAAATAATGCCCTTTCAAGCGAAACAGGGGATAGCCGATAATAAAGGACCAGCCTACGGACAGGCAGACGCCTATGGGCATGGAGAACCAGAAGGGAATGTCCCATCGGATGAGCATGACGGCGGTGGTGTAGGCCCCGATTCCCACATATTGGGCCTTGCCAAGATCCACCTGCCCTCCATAGCCGCCAATGGTATTCCAGCCCATGCCGTAGAGGGAAAACATGAGGAACTGGATCATCGTGGACATGGCAAACGAAGAATGGGGGAAAATGGGAAAAACGACAAGAGCGATGCTTACCGCGCCGGCCACCATCAGGTCCACACGGGGAAAATCAGAAAAATCAAGGGCGTTCTTTATTGCTTCCATCCGAAGAGCCCCCTTGGTCGCAGGACAACAATGACGAAATACGCCACATATACCCACATGTATTTAAAGGAGGTCATAGGAACATTCATCATCCAGTCCGCATCGAATGTATAGCTGAAAAAATCCCAGAATCCAGGAATTTCCGTGATGATTCCTACAACCAGCCCCGCGAAAAAGGCACCCGGTATACTGCCGAAACCGCCGAGTGCTACAATGGCAAAAGCAATCATGGTGAAAAGGAGACCGATGAATGGATTGACAGACCAGAAGTTGACGAGAAGAGCCCCCGCGATGGTGACGGAAGCTCCTCCGATACCCCATGCCAGCGCGTTCATTCGTTCCGTTGGAATCCCCATATAGCGGGCGCCCTGTGCATCCAGGGCCGTGGCTGTCAGTGCCATGCCTATTTTCGTTCGGTTCATCAACAGCCACACCCCGAAGAAAGCGGCAACGGACAGTCCGGCCGCCGCAAGCTTGGTGGCTGGAACAATGATCCCCATGCCCACATCAAAACTTTTTCCAACCAGGATGCCTGAATGAACGGCTCTGTCTTCTGAGCCAAAAATAAGCAAGGCGAGGTTTCTCAAAAAAAGCATCAGGCCGAAAGTCCCTAACAATTGGGCTACCATCGGGCCTCTTATGAGAAATTTTATAAATCCGAAATAGCAGATGATGCCTAGGAGGAACCCGACAAGAGCAGCCACAGGCAGCGTGAAAACCGGATCAATGCCTAATCCCTGGGCTGTGAGCAAACCGGTATACATACCGATCATCAGGAATTCGCCGTGGGCAAAATTTACAATGTCCATTACCCCGAAAATGATGGTCAGCCCTAATGCGACCAGGGCAAGAATCATCCCGATGAGAAGCCCCGCAAAAATAGATCCGACGAGAATATCCATTCTTCAACCCAAAGGTTCAAGGGTTCACGGTTCAAAGGTTCTGAGTTTGGTCCCAGAGGCCTGAAGGTGGTTCAGTGCTTGTTTTTCCTCAACCTGACACCTGATTCTTGCCCATAGGTTTTCAGTAGGTCATGCCCTCTGGGCTCATGGTGCCCATCCCCAGATCACGACAGGATAGAAGAGAAATGGAGATGGACGCTTGATCCGAAAAAAATTAGAATCCGGCAAATGGGAAAATCATATCGGCAGAAGATACATCGAAGGGATAAACGATTTCCAAACCTATCTTACCATCTTTTCCCTTCTGGTACTGGCCAATCAATCCGGACCCCAGCACATTCTGTCCCAATTCATCGCCTGAAGTGGAAAATTTAATTCCCTTCCATGGCACAACCAGTTCCTTACCTGGAATAAAAAGGGCGTTGGCAGCGGTTTGGATAGCAACCGGTTTAACGGATGCCGACTTCTCAAGTACGGCTACCCACGTCTGAAGGCCGGTAAAAGCCCTTGCGGAAGCGCCTCCCAGATCATTGCCTGTTTTTTTCTTATAGAGAGCGTTGACCTGGCCGGCAAGTTTCTTAATCTCAACGACTTTTGGGAGAAAAACCGTTCTGGTCAATATGCCGGCAATACTGTCTCCAAGGGTTTGGCGAAATTCAGGTTTTTCAAATCCCGCGTCCTGTCCCCAAATGATCTTAGGATGTGCCTTCTGCGCGTGAAGCGTCTTGACCATCAGGATTGCATCTGAAGTATAAGATGCAAAAAGCATCACATCCGCCCTGGATGCTTTAAGAGACCTGACTTCACTGGATAGATCTGCTGATTTGGCTGCGTAGAGCATGGATTTTCTCAGCTTGAAACCATATTCTTTTGAAAATTCCTGGATCAAACCCGATACGTGGGAACCCCATTCGGTTTTTTCACAGGCGGATGCCAGATTAATGATTTCTTTTTTTGGAATGGCGGGAACCCCTTGGACTTTTCCTTCTGTAAGGCCAACCAACAATTCGAAAAGGTCTTTGGTAAACCATTTATCGTGGGGAGTCGTTCGCCAGAACCACTTGAACCCTCTCTGGGTCAGGGAAGGAGATGTGGAGGACCCGTTGATCATGGGGATGCCGTATTGTTCGCACACGGCACTTACCGTTTTGGTCACAGAGCTGAAATAACAACCGAGAATTCCGTCGACTTTATCGTCCAGGATGAGCTTTTTAGCCTGGTCAGCGCCGATCGTGGGGTTCCCTTCATGATCTTTGAAGATGAGTTTTATTTTTGCGCCTCCAAGACTTTTTATTCCACTGTTCTGCGCCATTGTCATGGGCAAATCAGGCATGACATTGTTCGCGATATCGGCTGCCAGTTCGGCACCGGCGCGGAGTTCTCTGCCGGCAGCGGCAGCGCCGCCGGTAAGCGGATAAATAACGCCGATTTTAATTTCCTCCACAGCCATGGCGCTGTTTGGCGCCAGAAATCCAATAGCTGCCAATACACCAAATACAAAAGACCAGGTTTTCACAAACTTTTTCATACGGTACCCTCCTTTGTTAAAGTAAAGCCCTCTGTTAAAGTAAAGCAAGCCTATCGTCTTTAAGATCCGAGACAAACATATGTCCCGGCGCATGGGTAATCACCAGGGGTAGGTCTGTAGAGGTCGCAGCCAGGGTGGTGGTAACTCCGCACGCCCAGAACACCGGTATTTCGCCGGGCAGAATCGTTACCGGGTCACCAAAATCGGGGACATTAAGGTCTTGAATGCCGATTTCTTCAGGCGATCCCATATGGACAGGTGCCCCGTGGGTCAGGTGAAAGCGTGTGGTCACCTGGACGGCACGAATCGCCTGTTCGGGTTTCATCGGTCTCATACTGACAACCAAAGGGGCAGAAAAAGGACCGGCCGGCTCGCATTCACGGTTCGTGATATACATGGAAACGTTTCTGTTTTCCTCAAGATTCCTCACAGGAACCCCCGCATTTAGAAGGGCATTCTCAAAAGAGAAGCTGCAACCGAAAAGAAAGCTGACGAGTTTTTCATGGACTACGTCGTATACCTGATCGACCTCAGTGACTTTTCCTCTTTCAAAAATCCTGTAGAGGGGTATGTCGGATCTAAGGTCGGCCTCAGGAGCGATTTTCGGTTCCCAAACGCCGGGTTCCAGCACATCAAGGATGGGACACGGTTTGGGATTGCGGATACAGAAGAGTAAAAAGTGAAAGGCTGCATGTTCTGGAAGCATGACGAGATTGGCCTGCACAAAACCCGGGGCTTCTCCGGAAGTCGGCGTTGTCCATTGACCGTCTCTGATCTTTTTCCGCAATTGGGAGGAGGATTTCGTTGAAGTCATGGCTGGTTTCTCCGTGAGCATCTCATATGAAACTGGCTATTTGCTTCGAATATGATCCATTCCTTTTTCGAGCCGTCGCAGTACCTTTTTGCTTCCTAGAGTTTCCATAACCTCAAAAATTCCCGGGCTCGCTGTTCTTCCTGTTAAAACCATCCTGAGGGGCTGAGCAATTTTCTTGAAGGGAATATCCTGCTCTTTCAGAAATGCCGCAAAGCACTCTTCAAGGGAGGCTTTGTCAAAGGCTGCAAGGGCTGAAAGTTTCCGGTACGAACCTTCAAGATAAGGCAGGATATCGGATTTCAGGAATTTCTTGTCCCCTTTTTTTTCAAATGACAAGTCTTCCTCAAAGAAGAAGCGCGCCGCTTCGGCCATTTCAATGAGGGTCTTGCTCCTCATTTTCAAAAGGGCGACAACCTCTTTCAGCTTTTCCGTATTCAGATTATCCAATCCAAGCCGCTGGAGGAAAGGCTTGAGTTCACGGGCAAGGAAATCGTCAGAAGCCTCCCGTATATACTGCGCATTCAGATCTAGAAGTTTCTCATAATTGAAAACACCTGCGGCCTTCCCAACGTTTTCCAGGGAGAATTTCTCCACAAGCTCATCCAGGGAGAATTTCTCCTGGTCTCCATAAGACCAGCCAAGGCGCACTAGTGCATTCAATAATGCGTGCGGGAGATAGCCCATTTCCCTGTACTCAAGAACAGACAGAGCCCCGTGGCGCTTACTCAATCTCTTTTTATCGCTCCCAAGAATCATGGGCACGTGGGCGTATTTGGGAATAGGTTCGTCAACAGCCTGATAGATCAGAATCTGTCTCGGGGTATTGTTGACGTGGTCATCTCCTCTTATGATAACGGTTACTCCCAGGTCGATATCATCGGCAACCACGGCAAGGTGATAGGTAGGACTGCCGTTGGATCTACGTATGATCAGATCGTCGAGTTCTCCGTTGTCAAAACTGATTGATCCTTTTATGAGATCACGAAACTGGGTTTTCCCTGTCAGAGGGGTTTTCAATCTGACTACGGACCCGGGGGCAGCTCCGAGTTCAAGATTTCTGCATTTTCCATCATACTTCGGCTTAAGCCCTTTTTTCTTTGCCTCTTCTCTTCGCTCGTTGAGTTCCTCCTGGGAGCAGTGGCAGTGATAGGCACGGCCCTTTTTCAGGAGTTTTTCAATAAAGGCGTTGTACAGGTCGTATCTTTTGGATTGGAAGTAAGGTCCTTCATCCCATGATAGTCCAAGCCATTCCATGGATTCAATGATAGCCGTTGTCGCTTCTTCGGTCGATCTTGCTTCATCTGTATCTTCGATACGGAGAATGAATTTTCCGCCATTTTGTTTCGTATAAAGCCAGTTAAAAAGCGCGGTTCTTGCGCCACCGATATGAAGGTATCCGGTGGGGCTGGGGGGGAAACGGGTTACGATATGTGCACTGTCCATGGTCAAAAAAACAACCTCCGTGTGAAACTTCGTTTCGGTTCAGGGTTGAAAGGTTCCCCGCTTTCGCTTCGCTTCAGACGGGATCTTCGACAGGTTTGGATTGCCGCCATACTCACACTCTACATCTCCAATGGAGACCTCGGTCAAAAATGTGTTAGTCTGGTGAATAAACCCAGTTGCAGTGTACGGGTGTTGCGTTGAGGGCATCGAACCTTGGATGCAGTAGTTCATGTTCCAGTTTTAACCAGTTATAGGCTGCTTTAACCTTTCTCAATTTTCCGTCTTTCGGGGGCCTGGAATGGGTAGTGTGGCGGTAATATACTTCCAGAATACCGATCTGAAAACCATCAACCTGATACAGATAATTGGATTTCACAAAATCATTTTGAATAATATTATGCTCTGCAATGCACTGGACCTGCTCATCGGAAAATTGGATCAGGAAAAATTTGGAAACCCCTCTCTCGGAATATCGGTACATGATCCTTGATTCTGAGCTGGACATGAAGATCGTTGAAACAAAGGGGAGTTGCCGTAATAGTTGGGCTGCAATGAGCCCTGCAGTTCGCCGACCGCCAACGGTGTGATGACACCCATAATATTCAAATAATTTACTTTGCAGTATCCGCCCTTCTTTTTCTCCATTCTCATAGAGATTATGCTGGATGTACCGGAGAGATTTTGCGAGATCCTGAGCCGCATCCGCAATGGGCCAATCAATTTTCACATGAAAATGTGTGAGGGAATACCTGTTTTTCTTCTTTATACCCGGGTCCTGTTGAATGAGTAGGGCATAATCCACATCAAGTAGTTGATCTATGAGGTTGGAGAAATTCGGACTGTCGAAATGCCTGAGGTTTTGACGAAACTGCTTGTAAAGAGGAAACTCCGCAAGATACTTCAGGTTTCTTTTACTTACGCTGTTTTCGGGAAAAAAGCGGATATAATTTTTCAGGGTATCCCTGACGGTGTCTTCGCAGAGAATGACGAGGAATGTGTTGAAAAAATCAGACTCCTTTTCCATTTTTTTTGACTTTGGTTTCAGTTCGCTTTTTTCCACAAAACTGTATTCGGCATTGTTTTCCTTGAAATTGAGGAAGGAATCAATTAATGCGATTTTCATCAAACGGCGTTCCAGGCTGTCTCTCAAGATCTCGTAAATAGATCTTTTCAATTTCCCGAAGTAACTAAGTTGTTCTCTGTATTTCCACATTTTTTATTTATTTTCCGCGGCCCTTACCAAGTACCTGCGGTTTTTTGGGTTCTGTAAAACATTTAATAAAATTGGCAAACTCAACTCGCATCTCGAACGGACGATAAGGCTTTCTCTTTTAGCATCCGAAAATCAGTATCTATAAAAATATCAAATAATTACTCTAAATGTCAACAAAAAAGATGTTTTTTCCACACGGATAATCCTTCCCAAAACCAGCAAGGAATAAGCGCGGGAAAAGAAGAGAGATGGAGAAGCATCCTTCATTCCGGCATTTAATGTGAAGATGGTGGTTGCGAAAGGCTTATAGGGTGATTATAAAATTCTTGACAAACTAGCTGTTTTTTATGTAGTCAGTTCATTTACTCGAAAAACGTCGGATAAGACTTTTGGGTAAGGGTTGGTTAAATCGAATGATTGTTGATTTTACGGCACTTTTGCAGGGAGAGCATCAGTTCACAGTCACGCTTAATCCCGCATTGTGGCAGAGTAGGGTTTCTGATGGCCAGCTCATCGGTCTTGAAAAACCGGTTGTAGCACAGTTGACCGTCTCCAAAGACCGAACTGAATATACCATTCAGGGTCGTGTCTCAGGGGTTCTTCGCGGGTTGTGCGGAAGGTGCCTCGAAGCATACGTTCAACCACTCAAACCCGACTTCACACTCGTTGTGTCTTCTTCATCTGCACCTTCAGATAAACTGAAAGATGTAGAACTTTCGGAGGAGGATTTCATGGCTGCGTCGGAACACGAGAGTGAAGTTGACCTGCAGGAACTGGTTATGGAGCAGATCTTTTTGTCCCTGCCTATCGGGCTTCTGTGCGGCGAGGATTGTTTGGGTTTGTGTCCCGACTGCGGAGTGAATTTAAACAAGAACAAGTGCAATTGTCAAAAACATAGCGGGCATCCAGCTTTCTCGAAACTAAAAGCGTTGAAATTCGAAAAGGAATGACCCTGAATATTAATTTTTAATCTAAACCGTCCCTTTAGCTTATGGTTGTTCCATGGGCGGGAGCCGGTTGTGCGGAGTTCACTATAAATTATGGCTGTACCTAAGAAAAAACGATCTAAGTCAAAGCGCGGAAGTCGTCGTTCCCACGACTCCATTTCATTGACCAGTACCGTATCGTGCCCACAATGTCATGAACCGGTACTTCCCCACCATGTATGTTCCGCATGCGGGACCTACAAAGGCCGAACCGTAATTAAGACAGAAGAGAGCTGATATGAACGTAGCCGTTGACGCCATGGGAGGTGATAATGCTCCCGAAGTGGTTGTTGAGGGCGCAGTTGAGGCCGTTTGTGAACTGGGCATCCCAGTTACTCTTGTAGGGCATCGGGAAGTACTTGAAAAAATTCTGGATGCCCACAAACCATCGGATTTGCTCTCCGTGCATCATTGCGAAGATATGGTGCACATGGATGAGACCCCGCTGAAGGCTGTTCGGAAAAAAAAAGATGCATCTATCAGGGTAGCTTTTGATCTCGTAAAAGGCGGGGTCGCGGATGCGGTAGTGAGTGCGGGAAATTCAGGGGCGATGTTTGCTGCCGGAGTGCTTGTATTAGGACGCATAAAGGGTGTTGACAGACCTGCTATCGCCAGCATCGTTCCGACTGAAAAAGGCCCCGGCGTTCTTATTGATGTGGGAGCAAACGTAGATTGCAGGCCCAACCATCTCCTACAGTTCGGCCTTATGGCAAATGCGTTTGCAAATTCCTGCCTCGGAATTGAGAACCCTGCAATCGGGTTGCTCAGTATTGGTGAGGAAAGAAGCAAAGGCAATGAACAGGTACGCCTGTCACATCGACTGTTCAGAGAAAGTCCCCTGAATTTTGCAGGGAATGTGGAAGGCCGCGATCTCTTTGACGGCGATGTGGATGTTATTGTTTGCGACGGTTTCGTAGGGAATGTGGCTTTAAAAGTTATCGAAGGCGTTGTTGAGGCTATCACCAGGCATGTGAAACATGAACTTGAGGATCCTGAAACAAATCTTGCTGATGCAGTGTTGTGTCGGAACCTTATTGATCGTTTCAAGCGAAAACTGGATTACGAAGAATACGGCGGAGCCCCGTTGTTAGGTATCAAAGGCGTGGGCATTGTTTGTCATGGAGGTTCTTCTTCCAAGGCAATAAAAAACGCCATCAGGGTCGCGGCTCAGTATGTGAACAACAGAATCGTAGAAAAAATGAGTCTTGCATTGGAGACAGTTACCTCTGGCTAATATTCAGATATCAAAGCTCTTTGGTTCCTGATGCTGTCTCTTTAATTGGACTCTGCCGAATTATGCGGTTTTTTGTCGGTTCACGCCGGAATGCGGGTTTCAGGACCGTCTCTTTTTCCCTTCGGGTGTAAAAATCTACTCATCGAGATTGTCTTGAATTCCCGGTAGCCATGTCCGTTTCTACCGATCAGGTTAAACTATCTGAAAAAAGAGGGTATTTCATGAAAACTTCTCATTCCAGAGTTGTTGTTATAACAGGCGGTTCCAAAGGGATAGGACGCGCTGTTGCGTATAAATTTGCAGAGGAAAATGCAAAACTCGTTCTGGTCCATTATGACGCGGATGATTCTGCTTCTCAAGAGACATTGAAAGAACTGTCTGAAAAGGGCGTTGAGGCGGTGAGCTATAAAGTAGACGTCTCTTCTTTTAAGGCAGTCCAAGAACTTTTCTCTGAGATCTATGAGCGATTTGAAAAAATAGATATACTTGTGAATAATGCGGGAATTACTAAAGATGCTCTGTTCATGCGTATGACCGAAGAAGCCTGGGATGCCGTTTTGAACATTAATCTGAAGAGCGTATTCAACTGCACCCAATCCGTCATTCGTCCCATGATAAAGCAGCGTCAGGGGAGAATTGTCAATGTCTCCTCAGTGGTTGGCCAGATCGGCAACCCGGGCCAGGCAAACTACTCTGCATCAAAGGCCGGCGTTATGGCGTTCACTAAAACAATTGCAAAAGAAGTGGCCCCCAGGGGAATAACTGTAAATGCTGTCGCGCCGGGGTTCATCCTGACGGAAATGACGGAAGTTCTTCCCGATAAAGTCAAAGATTTCTTCATGCAGCAGATCCCTTCCGGGAGAATGGGAAAGCCGGAGGAAGTAGCAGATGCAATTTATTGGTTGTGTTCTGAGCAGTCAACTTATATTACCGGTCAGATTATTCACGTGAATGGCGGTATGTATATGTAGTGCTTGCTCTTTAATTAACTATTCGGTGGCCAAAAAATTCAAAATTTTGAGGGAGGTAACTTATGTCAGCTATAGAGGAAAAAATTAAAAAGATTATTTGTGAGCAACTTGATGTCCCTGAAGAAGATGTGGTAATGGATGCATCTTTTGTTGATGATCTTGGTGCTGATTCTCTGGATCAGGTTGAACTTATCATGGCGATGGAAGAGGAGTTTGATGTATCCATTCCAGATGAAGATGCTGAAAAGATCGCAATGGTGAAGGATGCCGTGAATTATGTGATTAATGCGGTTGGT
>CAYOWC010000011.1:22916-26830 GCA_964407525.1 uncultured Desulfobacteraceae bacterium
GCCTTGGACGGATAGTCCTGATTTACCGAAAGGGAAATTAAGATGACAAAAAGGGTTGTTGCTACAGGACTGGGAATGGTCACGCCTCTCGGGACAGGCGTTGAAAAAAACTGGGATAGGGCCTGTTCCGGAAAATCGGGTATAGGCCCCATCACACGATTTGATGCTTCGGAGTTTGCATCTCAAATCGCCGGAGAAGTCGCCGATTTCAACGCAAAAGATTTCCTGGATAAACAACAGATCAGGCGTCTCGATATCTTTATCCACTATGCCGTTGCTTCTGCAAGAATGGCAATAGAGAATTCAGGTCTGAAAATAGACCAAAAGAACGGGCATAGAGTTGGCTGCGTAACCGGCAGTGGCCTTGGGGGGCTTGGTACGCTTGAGCATTACCATTCGGTGCTCATGGAAAAAGGCCCAAAGAGAATCAGCCCGTTCTTTATCCCGGGCATTATTGCCAATATGGTTCCGGGACAGATTGCCATTGAATTTGGGGCCAAAGGACCCAACCTCGCTATCTCCACTGCATGTGCAGCAAGTACCCATGCTATTGGGGAAGCTTTCAGGTTGATTCGTGAAGGCATCTCGGACGTCATTATTACGGGGGGAGCGGAAGCGGTAATTACGCCGCTGGCCCTTGGGGGATTCTGCTCTATGCGGGCACTGTCTACTCGAAATGATGAACCTGAAAAAGCGTCCCGGCCCTTCGAACTGAATCGTGACGGCTTTGTTATCGGGGAGGGGTCCGGAATATTGATCCTTGAAGAACTTGACCACGCCCTGGAAAGAGGCGCTCCCATTTTCGGCGAGGTGATCGGCTATGGATTGAGTGGCGACGCCTATCACATCTCCGCTCCCGAGCCCGATGGCGTTGGTGCTGTTGCCTGCATGCAGAATGCTATTTCCTATGCCGGAATCGAACCCGGTGACGTAGATTATATCAATGCCCATGGTACCTCCACTGAACTGAACGACCTTTCGGAAAACAGAGCGATTAAAAAGGTATTCGGAGACCATGCCGGAAAATTGGCCATAAGCTCGACAAAATCAATGACGGGCCATCTTCTTGGCGGGGCCGGAGGAGTTGAGGCAATCTTTGCCTTACTCACCATCAAGAACGGTATTATTCCTCCAACCATAAATTATGAAACCCCTGATCCTGAATGTGATCTGGACTATGTTCCCAATATAGCAAGAGAGACAAAAGTTATCACTGCCATGTCCAATTCATTTGGATTTGGAGGAACAAATGCTTCCGTGATTCTTAAAGCGTATGAATAATAGAGGATCCGCATCCCCTCTTTGACACTGGAAAAAAACATGAAGATTATTATTGGCTCTGACCATGGGGGTTTTGTACTGAAAGAAGCTTGCAGGGCGCATCTTAAGGATAGTGGGGTATCGGATGTCCATGATGCGGGGGTTTTCAGCCCTGATTCTACTGATTACCCGAAAACCGGGCATTTGGTAGCCCAAGCTGTTGCAGGGGGGGGATTTGAACGGGGAATACTCATTTGCGGAACGGGAATCGGGATGAGTCTGGTGGCAAATCGTTATAAAGGTATACGGGCTGCCCTCTGTCACAACCTTTTTACGGCTCGTCTCTGTCGACAACACAATGATTCAAACATACTCGTTATGGGGGGAAGGGTAATAGGGGACGCTCTTGCTCTGGAAATGGTGGATCTTTTTCTACAGACTCCTTTTGACGGTGGACGACATAAATTGAGGATTGATCAAGTTGACCTACAGTAAATGGACCAATGATAACGATTTGAAGCAGAACGACCCACAGATCTACGATGCTATTCAGAGAGAAATTCTAAGAGAAAAACAAAATCTTTTAATGATTGCATCTGAGAACTATGCGAGCAGGGCCGTAATCGAAGCACAAGCCAGTGTCATGACCAATAAGTATGCGGAAGGATACCCTGGTGCGAGGTATTACGGGGGATGCGAATTTGTTGACATAGCTGAAAACCTGGCGCTCGACCGGGTCAAAGAATTATTTGGGGCAGAGTATGCCAATGTTCAGCCCCATTCCGGCAGCCAGGCCAACATGGCGGTATATTTTTCTTTTCTTAATCCGGGTGATGTTATTTTGGGAATGGATCTCTCTCATGGAGGACATTTGACCCATGGGAGCCGCGTGAATTTTTCAGGAAAGCTTTTCAAAAGCGTTTTCTACGGCCTGAATTCCAAAACCGGGAAAATTGATTATGATCAGGTAGCCGATCTGGCAAAGAAACACAAACCAAAAATAATCGTTGCTGGCGCCAGTGCCTATCCACGCCTGATAGATTTTTCAAGGTTCAAAGAAATCGCCCGGGAACATGGGGCGTATTTGATGGTAGACATGGCCCACATCGCGGGCCTTGTTGCAGCGGGCTTACATCCTACGCCTGTGGGAATAGCAGATTTCGTTACTTCAACAACCCACAAAACCCTAAGGGGCCCAAGGGGCGGCCTGATTCTGGCTTCGAAAGAATACGGAACAAAAATTGACAAAAGTGTCTTCCCGGGAATTCAGGGAGGGCCTCTCATGCACGTTATTGCTGCCAAGGCGGTGGCGTTTGGAGAAGCACTTCACAAGGAATTTATAACCTATCAGCGGCAGGTTATCCTCAATGCGAAAGTACTTGGAGAAGCGTTGAAAACGTATGGCTTTGACCTTGTTTCGGGGGGAACGGACAATCACTTGCTTCTGGTCGACCTTACTGAAAATGGGATAACGGGCATGGTTGCTGAAAACAGCCTTGTATCTTCGGGAATTGTGGTCAATAAAAATACTATTCCCTTTGACAAAAGGGGTCCCCAGGTAACCAGTGGGTTGCGCCTTGGAACCCCGGCATTGACAACCCGTGGAATGAAGGAACCGGAGATCAGAGAGATTGCTGGTTTTATTCGAGATGTATTAGAAAATCCCGCATCAGAAACCGTCAGAGATCGTGTACGAGGTAAAGTCTCCGAACTCTGCGAAACCTTCCCCATCTACTCTCAATACTGAGGATCTGAATTGACAAGACCATCCTGGAACGAATATTTCATGTCACTGGCTGAGATGGTGGCAAGCAGGTCAACCTGCATCAGACGATCGGTGGGCGCTTTGCTTGTGAAAGAGAGACGCGTCTTGGGGACCGGGTACAATGGTGCTCCGGCAGGCCTCAAACACTGTGAAGAAACCGGCTGTCTCAGAGAGAATTCATCAATTCCATCGGGTACCAGACATGAATTATGCCGGGGACTTCATGCAGAACAGAATGTCATTATTCAAGCTGCATATTATGGTATATCCATTCAAAATTCGACCCTTTACTGTACGAATAAGCCTTGCGTTATCTGTTCAAAAATGCTGATTAATGCAGGGATAAAAGAAATATTTTACAAAGATGGATATGATGACGCACTGGCGGACGAAATGTTAACGGAGGCAGGTATTCGGATTGAGAGGTTTGTCCCATGAAGTGTCCATTCTGTAGCAAAATTGATAACAAGGTGATCGATTCCCGATTGAGCAAAGATGGCAGAACAATCCGACGAAGAAGAGAGTGCATTGCATGTAAGAGAAGATTTACCACCTATGAAAAACTTGAAGATGTTCTCCCGCTCGTTGTCAAAAAAGACGGACGACGTGAACCTTTTAACCGGCAGAAAATTATCTTAGGAATACGGAATGCCTGCCAAAAGAGGCCTGTAAGTTCTTCGAGAATTGAAGAATTCACCGATGCCATGGAATCTCACTTCCAGGATCTTGGTAAAAAAGAAATTGACAGTTCGGAAGTCGGTGAAATGGTCATAAATACCCTTCGGGAATGGGATGAAGTTGCCTATGTCAGGTTTGCATCTGTGTATAGACAATTCAAAGATATCAAAGAGTTTATGGCAGAACTTGAAGATATACTTAAGGCTAAACG